>CAZCDC010000021.1:6304-29040 GCA_964497195.1 uncultured Rhodobacterales bacterium
CAGCGTGCAGCACAAACCGGATATCGGGTTTATCAACCCCCATGCCAAACGCAATGGTGGCACACATTACCAGACCGTCTTCGGTTTTGAATTGGTATTCGCCGTCGCGCCGTGTTTCAGCATCCAGCCCTGCGTGATATGCCAGTGCTTTGTGGCCCTCACCGCGCAAAGCCGTTGCCAGCTGTTCGGTTTTGTTGCGGCTGGAACAGTAAATAATGCCCGAGGCACCGCGCCGCGCTGCCACATATTTCAGCACTTGTTGGCGCGGGCCGTTTTTAGGTTCAAACGCCAGTGTCAGGTTGGGCCGGTCAAACCCGCCCAGAAAAACCTCTGGCGGGGTCTGGAACAATTTAGCAATGATTTCCGCGCGGGTATCAGCATCGGCTGTGGCCGTTAGCGCAATGGTTTGCACATTGTTCAAGCGTTTGCGCAGCGCGCCGATTTTCAGATAATCCGGCCTGAAATCATGGCCCCATTGCGAAACGCAATGCGCCTCGTCAACCGCAAGCAAGGTGACATTAATGCGCGAAAGCATGTTTTGCGTGCCCATATTTGCCAGCCGTTCGGGCGCCATATACAGCAATTTCAGCGCGCCCGTCTCTAGTTGGTCAAACACATGGTTTGTTTCGTCCTCGGTATTGGTAGAGGTCAGCGCCCCCGCCGCAACACCGGCTGCTTTCAGGCTGCTAACTTGGTCGCGCATCAAGGCAATCAGCGGTGAAATCACCACTGTGACACCATCGCGAGACAGCGCAGGCAACTGAAAACAAAGCGATTTACCACCACCAGTGGGCATAATGGTCAACACGTTTTTGCCAGCATCAATGGCGGCAATCACTTCTTCCTGACCGGGGCGATATTTTGGAAAACCAAAGACGGATTGCAATAATTGCAGGCTCATTTTTGATCGCCCGGCTTGGCAAACATTTGGTTTGCACCCGCAGCGCAGGCGACCTGTGCGCATTTAATTGCATCCACGCAAATTTCCAGACCGGTTGCCATATTTATCCCTTTGGTTTCGACGGGTTTAGGCCAAAATCCCCAGCCTGTCGATGCAAAGCCACAGATTTTTTGCCGCCGCTTACGAGTTGGTAACCAAACCAGCTTAAACCTGCCTTAACCAAACGGAGAATCCGGAAAAATGGTCGTAAAATTTGGCAAGTATTGCCTGTTAATGTTGCTTGGCGGTCCTGCGATGGCTGCCGAACCCAGCGGAATATCGGCTATTTGTGATGCCGCCAGCGCCGCTGCAGCGGCTGAGCGCGGCATCCCCGCCGATGTGCTTTATACCATCACCCTTACCGAAACCGGACGTTCACGCGCCGGGCGATTACAGCCCTGGCCCTGGACCGTAAACATGGAGGGCGCCGGTTTCTGGTTTGATACCCGCGCCGAGGCCATGGAATATGTGCAAGCCAAATTCGACGCCGGCGCGCGGTCATTTGATGTGGGCTGTTTCCAGATCAATTATAAATGGCACCACCAGCATTTTGACAGCATAGAGCAAATGTTTGACCCGATGGCCAACGCCCGTTACGCGGCGCGGTTTTTGTCAGAATTATATGACGAATCAGCCGATTGGACCAAGGCGGCGGGCATGTATCATTCCCGCACCGAGGTTTACGCCAGCCGGTATCGTGCCCGTTTTGACCGCATTCGCGCCACGCTGGGCGACATGCCCGAACGCCCGTTGGTGCTGCCAACAGTGCTGCCAACAGTGCTGGATACGGGGCGTTTTCCCGAGGTTCAGCATGCATTTTTGTCAGGGCCACCGATGGCGTCTGGCTCTCCATTTTCATCGGGCGGCGCGGAAATTCCCGTGGTAGGTGAAGCGCCGGTTGCGGTGATGGGATCACTTGCATCGGGTATGCTCGGCGGAAATACCGTGACGTTACTGACCGGCACCAATGGCGCGTTGTTTTAGGAAAATCCATGAAAAACTTTTCAATTTCAACGCTATATCAACCAACCGTGCTGCTCAGCATTGCGTTGATTTCCATCATTGTCATGATGATTTTGCCGATGCCTGCCATCGTTCTGGATATTGGCTTGGCAGCCAGTTTTGGGATTTCTATCCTGATTTTCACCATTACGCTTTTTATTGCGCGCCCGCTTGAATTCTCGGCTTTTCCGACAATTTTGCTGGCGTCGCTGATGCTGCGCCTGTCGCTGAATGTATCCTCAACCAAGCTGATTATCGGGCAAGGCCATACGGGCACCAACGCTGCGGGTGAGGTGATTGAAGGGTTCGCGATGTTCATCATGGGCGGCTCGGTTTATCTGGGGCTGGTGGTTTTTGGCGTGTTGCTGATCGTGAATTTTATCGTGATTACCAAGGGCGCGGGCCGCATGGCCGAAGTCGGCGCGCGGTTTGCGCTGGATGGTATGCCGGGCAAACAACTGGCGATTGACAGCGACATGGCGGCGGGGGCAATTGACCACGAAGAAGCCAAGAAACGTCGCAAAACCGAGCAAGAGGAAACCACGTTTTTCGGCTCGCTTGATGGCGCGTCCAAATTCGTTAAGGGTGACGCGATTGCCGGGCTGCTGATTACCCTGCTAAACTTGCTGATGGGCCTGGTTATCGGGATATTTGTGCATAAGCTTCCCGCTGGCCAAGCCTTTGAAACTTATGCAATTCTTACCGTTGGTGACGGGCTTGTAACGCAGTTTCCCGCCGTGATTATTTCCATCGCTACGGCGCTTTTGCTTTCCAAAGGCGGGGTGATTGGTTCCACCGACAAAGCCCTGTCACAACAGCTAACCGCCCATCCCGAAGCCTTGGCAACAGTCGCTGGCCTTTTGGCGCTATTTGCAATAGTGCCCGGCCTGCCGCTTGTGCCGTTTCTGATGGGGGCTGGCGTATTGGGCGGGGCCGCATGGTTTGCCTTCAAACGCAAATTCGCCGAGGCCGAAGAAAAAGCCCGCGCCGCAAATGTTGAGCAGGTCAAAACCGTGCCGCAAAAAACCTTGGGCGACATGCTGGATCTTGATGAAATCCATCTGGAATTTGCCAATAATCTGGTGTCAACCGTGATGGACGAGGCCACGGGGCTGGACACCCGCATCCTGAATATGCGCAATCATATCGCGGCGCAATTCGGCGTAATTATCCCTGAAATCCGCCTGACCGATTCAGCACTTTTGCCCGATGATACTTATATCATTCGCATTCAAGGCGTTGAAACCGCGCGCTCACAGGTACAGGTTGGGCGCGTGCTGGTCCTGCTGACCGAAGGCACCGGCTTACCGATGGAGGGCCATGATGTGTCTGAGCCGGTTTACGGCGCGCCCGCCCGCTGGATTGACCCTGCTGACCAAGAAGAAGCGGCGCTGCGCGGCCTGTCTGTTGTCACCCCCACCGAGGTTGTCGCGACTCATCTTTTGGAGGTGTTGAAACAGAATTTCGGCAGGCTGTTCAACCGCCGCACCTTGCGCAAATTACTGGACGAATTTGTCGCCGTCAGCGATTCTGGGCGTGCGGCTGCCAACCGGCGTATTCTGGATGAATTTGTGCCCGACAAAGTGCCGATTGACCTGCTGCAATCGGTTCTGCGCCTGCTGCTGGAAGAACAGGTTTCGATCCGCAATCTACCCTTGATTATGGAAGCCATCGCTGAGGCCCAAGGCAGTATTCAGGGTATCGAAGCCCTAACCGAATATGTCCGCCAACGGCTGGGGTTTCAGTTAATTTCCGACATGCAAGAACCTGACGGTGCCCTGCCCTTGGTGCAACTGGCCCCCGAATGGGAGGCGCTGTTTCAGCAACACCAAATGGAAGGGCCACAAGGCACAATTGATATCGCCCTGCCACCAAATGAATTTAACCGTCTGGCCAATTCTATCGCAGACAAGGTCTCAGCGGCTGGCGAAAAAGGTCGTTATCCGGCGGTGGTTACATCGGCAAGGCGACGGCGATTTGTGCATACGGTATTGTCTGCCAAAGGCATCCGAAACCCGGTTTTCTCATTTGAAGAAGTCGGCTCCAACGCCCAACCTGCCTTGGTGGGTATGGCCTGATGATCGAAGGGCTGGCCGAAATTCTGGAGCTTTCCAGCCTGAGCCTGAACGCGATGATGCTGGTTTTTGTGCGGGTTACCGCCGCGATTTCGCTATTTCCCGGCTTTGGAGAACGGGTGATCCCCACGCGGGTGCGGCTGATGGCTTCGGTGGCATTTACGCTGGTGGTCTGGCCAATGGTTCAGCATGTTTTACCTGTTGTCCCGGATGGGTTATCGGCCCTTGCAATGCTGGTCATCATAGAGGCCGGTATCGGATTTTTGATCGGTATTTCCGTGCGTTTTATGATTATGGCATTGCAGCTTGCAGGGTCTATTGCGGCGCAATCAACCTCCATCAGCCAGATCGCCGGGCCGGCCGCCACACCTGACCCAATGCCGGCAATTGGCAATATTTTGGTGATGGCCGCCATGACATTGGCGCTGGTCACCGGCCTGCATATCAAGGCGGCAATGTCGATTGCCTCGACTTATGAAATTTTGCCGCTGGGCACCATTCCCATTGCTGGGGATATCGCGGAATGGGGGATTGCACGTTCAGCAGCGGCGTTTCAGTTTGCGTTTTCTATGTCGGCTCCGTTTGTCATTGCGGCGCTGGCTTATAATTTGGCGCTGGGTGCGATTAACCGTGCGATGCCTGCGCTTATGGTGGCGTTTATTGGCGCGCCTGCCATTACCGCAGGCGCGATGCTTTTATTGTTTCTGGCTGCTCCCGCTATTTTAACGGTCTGGAATGAACGGCTGGATTCGGTGCTTTTTGATCCGTTAGGCATGCCATGAGCGAAGATGAATCAGAGGAAAAAACCCACGAGGCCACGCCCCAGAAACTCGAAAAGGCCCGCAAAAAAGGCGACATCGCCAAATCAATGGATGTGTCGGCGGCAGCAGCATATTTGGGTTTGCTGGTGGCGATTTATTTTTCTGGCGTAAAAGGCATCGGTGGTGCGCTTCAGTCTTTGACGGTATTTTTTAGCCATGCGGATACTTTGTCTGGCGTCGTATTGGGGGCTGGCGGCGGCGATATGGTGCTGTCAATTCTGAGCAAAACCATAAAAGCCGTCGCGCCATTGTTATTGCTGCCAATGATTGCAGCGCTTTTATCATTGGTGGTGCAGCGCGCCTTTATTTTTGCCCCGGAAAAAGTCCTGCCAAAACTCAACCGGGTTTCTATTATTGAGGGCGCCAAAAACAAATTTGGCAGCAATGGTATGGTGCAATTCCTTAAAACTTTGGTCAAAATGCTGGCTGTTGGCATTGGCGTTGGGATTTATTTACGAAAACACAGTGATGAAATTATCGGGTCATTGCGCGGCGAACCCATTGCTGTGGTTGGCCTGATGGATAAAATTCTGATTGATATTCTTATTCTGACCTGTGGAATTGCCATTATTATCGCGCTGGTCGATGTCGTCTGGCAAAAATATCATCACTTACAAAAACAGCGGATGTCGCACAAAGAACTCAAAGACGAAGCCAAGGAATCCGAGGGCGACCCCCATATGAAATCCAAACGCCGGATGCGCGCGCAGGAAATCGCCACCAACCAGATGATGCATGATGTGCCGCGCGCTGATGTTATTGTCGTCAACCCGACCCACTATGCTGTGGCGCTGGAATGGACCCGCTCACCGGGGTCTGCGCCCAAATGTATCGCCAAAGGCGTGGATGATGTGGCGCGCCGCATCCGTGAAATTGGCATGGATTCAGGTGTGCCAATTCACAGTGATCCGCCAACGGCGCGGGCCATTCATGCCAGTGTTGAGGTTGGCCAAGAAATCCACCCCGACCATTACCGCGCCATCGTGGCCGCCTTGCAATTCGCAGATGCCATGCGCCGCAAAGCCAAGGAGCGCGGCCAATGAAGCCTGCTCAAATCCGTATTTTGCAAGGGCTTGCACAACAGAAAAAGACCCGCGACATGGCAGCGTTGACGCAACAACAACGCCAAATTCAGCAGGTTGAGCAGGTAATTTCAGCGCTGTCAGACAAGGTTACTAATGCCAGCGAAAACATCTCGGCTGAGGATCTGGCAACCACCAGCCGCTGGCTTGGCTGGGCCGGTCAAGAACATTCCCGCCTGCAAAAATCCCGACAATCCTTGGAACAAGCCAAAGAAATCGCGCGTAAAGCTGCTGCGCTATCAGATGCTAAAACCCGCGTGATTGAAGACCTGTTGGCCAAAGCCGATCAATACGAAATTCTGGAAAATCGCCGCCGCGCTGAACGGATGGGCCGCGAACCTGATAAATGACCCCTTGAAATTTGGCGGATAAAGTCAATATATTCATTAACTCGAATATGGAGGCCAAGATGTCCAGCCAAAACCTAACCTGCCTGACCTGCGGAACCGTCAACCGTGTGCCCTCTGAGCGCAGTGGTGAAAAACCAAAATGCGGCACATGTGGAAAACCGGTCAACATTCCCAAAGTGACCGAGATTGATTTCAAAATGCTGACCAAAGCCAGCAAGCGGGACCAGTTGCCTTTGGTGGTTGATTTCTGGGCACCGTGGTGTGGCCCGTGCCGCCAAATGGCCCCTGAATTTGCCAAAGCGGCGACCGAACTTGGCACCTCGGTGCGTTTCGCCAAAATCAATACCGAGGACGAACCCGCGGCATCGCAACGTCACAATATCCGTGGGATTCCCTCAATGATCATGTTTAAAAACGGCAAGGAAATCGCGCGGAAATCGGGTGCGATGCGTAGCGATCAAATCAAGGCATGGGTTAAATCCAACAGCTAAAAGGGCTAGCCCTCAATAATTTCCTCAGCGCGGCGTAAATCAACGCTGACCAGTTGCGACACGCCTTTTTCGCCCATCGTCACACCAAAAAGCCGGTCCATCCGCGCCATTGTAACCGCGTGATGGGTGATGATCAGAAACCGCGTATCGGTCTGCTTGGCCATCTCGTCCAGCAGATCACAAAACCGCGTGACATTGGCATCATCCAATGGCGCATCGACCTCGTCCAGCACACAAATCGGTGACGGGTTTGCCAAAAATACCGCAAAAATCAAAGACATAGCGGTCAATGTTTGTTCTCCGCCAGACAGCAAAGAAAGCGTCGACAGTTTTTTCCCGGGAGGTTGACACATCAATTCCAACCCGGCCTCCAGCGGATCATCGCTTTCAACCAAAACCAGATTCGCATCGCCGCCGCCAAACAAATGTTTGAACAGCATTGAGAAATTCTTGTTCACTTCATCAAACGCCTTTAGCAGCCTCTCACGGCCCTCGGAATTCAAATTCGCAATGCCGTGGCGCAGCTTTTTGACCGCTTCTTCAAGGTCGTTTTTCTCAGCCGCTAACGCATCAAATTCGTCTTTTACCTCGCGCGCGTCTTCCTCTGCCCGCAGATTGACCGCCCCCAAGGCATCCCGTTGGCGACGCAAACGCGCCACGTCATTTTCGATCATTTCCGAATCTGGCATACGGTCCGGATCGGCCTCAAGCGTTTCCAGCAAAACATTTGGCGTCACACCTGTTTCATCCAAAACGCGGTCGGCGGCCACATCCACACTGATCACCGCCGCCTCGTTCACAGCGTCCAATCGCGCGCGGGCTTCGCGAGCATCCCCGGCGCTGCGTTCGGCAATCCGCTCGGCTTGCTCCGCCTCACGCAGTGCAGTTTCGCCCAGCGCCAACGCATCAGCAGCAGCAGCGCGGCGGCTTTCAGATTTCTCAACCGCGCGCTGCATTTCATCACGTTTGGCTGAAATATCATCGGGCGCTGCACGTGCGGCTTTCAGCTCCAAGGCGGCTGCATCATGACGTTCCTGCAAAGTCGCCAACTGCACCTGCGCATTGCCAAGCCGCCGCTGCCAGCTTAATTTCTCAGCGTTAATTTCCTTTGATCGTCGCACCCGCGCCTCGCCCTCGCGCCGCAGATCATCAGCAATGGAACGCTTGGTCATCATTGTCATCCGCGCCGCTTCGACTGTAATTTTTTTGGTTTCAACCGCATCGCGCGCGGCCTCCAGATTGCCCAAATCCTGTGCGCCTTGCTCGGCCTCGCGCATTGCTGTTTCAGCTTGTGCGCTGTCCTCAATGCGCCGCGCCGCTGCCATTTTGACAGTTTCCAACCGGCTAAAAAGCATCTCGCGGTTGGCTTCTGCCTTTGATAAACCGCGCGCAGCCAGTGTTACCGCCTCATCCGATGCGCGGCGCAATGCCCGCGCCGATTGATCATCCGACTGGGCAATATCCATTGCGGCGCGCGCAGCCTTATGTGCAGCTTGCGCCACATCGGCCTTGGCTGTCGCTTGGTCCAGCGCCACTTCCAGTTCAGCCAAACGGTTCATCTGTTGCAAACGTAATGCTGCGGCTGAGGGCGCATCTTCGGCACCAGCGCGGTACCCGTCCCAGCGCCACAAATCCCCCTCAAGCGATACCAGTCTTTGGCCAATTTTCAGCGAGGCTTGCAAAGCAGAACCCGCCGATCTGTCCACAATCCCGACAGCAAGCAGCCGCCGCGCGAGCACAGCCGGCGCAGCTACAAAATCCGCCAGACGCGCGGCTCCCTCCGGTAATTCAGCCCCCCGCATTTCAGGTAAATTCACCCAGCCAGACACCCCGTCCGGCCCTATTTCCGGGGCTTTCAAATCATCTGCCAATGCCGCGCCCAACGCCGCCTCATAGCCTTTTTCAGCCTTTATTTTATCCAAAACCTGCTGGCCGTCGCCCTGATCACGCGCAATCAAACGTCGCAATGCCGCCGCTTCGCCTTCCAGTGCTTTGGCCTCGCCCGACGCCCCCGCCAAAGCCACCCGCGCATCGGATTCCGTCATTTGCGCATCGCCGCGCGCTATCTCAGCTTTTTCCAACGCTGTTTCAGCCTGCGCCGCACGTTCTACGCAGCCCGCCCGTTTGGTTTTGGCTTCGGCTAAATGCCCATCCGCCACGTCCAAATCCAGTGAAACCTGCTGCACAGCAGCCTCGGCCTCAACCCGTGCTGTTGCGATTTTACGCAGCTGCTCCGTTGCCTCCTCCAAGCGCCGTTTGGCGGTTTGATGTCGTGCTACCAGCCGCGCTGCATCCTCGGCCAGTTGATCCATTTCTGTCTCTTGGCCTTGCAAAGCACTGGCAGATAAACGCGCCGCTTCTTTTGCATCATCCAGTTTTTCTCCATGGCCCAAGGATGCTTTTTCAAGCGCAGCAGCTTCCCAATCCAGCCGCTCAATTGTTTCGCCAGCATCTTTGTTTAGGCCGGTTTCCCGTTCCATATCGCGTGAAAGCTGCACAAGCCTGTTTTGCAATTCCTCAATGATTTGCAAGGCGCGCGCTTCTTGATCTTTTAGCGCCGCTTGTTCCACCATCAAGCGTTGCAAAATGGCTGCCGCAACGGCTTCTTCTTCGCGAAGCGGTGGTACTTTTCCTTCGGCATTTTCACGGGTTCGCCGCCCCTCGCCAGCGGCACCTTGGGCAGCAGCCGCAGCATTTGTGGCCTCGGTTAATGCGGTTCCTGCGGCCAGCCGTTCGATATCTGCCTCGCGCCAACGCCGATACAAAAGCAGCCCTTCAGATTTGCGCAACTCATCAGCGATTTCGCGATACCGCGCCGCTTGACGGGCTTGGCGCGCAAGGCTTTTGAGCTGCACATCAAGCTGCTCCAACACGTCTTCAACCCGTGATAAATTCGCTTCGGTGCCGTTCAGTTTCAGATCCGCCTCATGGCGGCGTTGATACAGGCCAGAAATCCCTGCGGCTTCCTCGAGCACGCGCCGGCGCGATTTTGGCTTGGCGTTGACCAGCTCGGAAATCTGGCCTTGGCGCACCAATGCGGGCGAATGCGCACCGGTTGAGGCATCCGCAAACAACATCTGCACATCGCGCGCGCGGCTATCTTTGCCGTTCACCTTATAAGCCGAGCCAGCATCGCGGGTGATGCGACGAATAATTTCAATACTGTCAGATTGGTTAAACGCCGCTGGCGCCAACCGTTTGGTATTATCAATATGCAGGGTTACCTCAGCAAAATTGCGTGCGGGGCGCGAATCTGATCCGGAGAAAATCACGTCCTCCATACCGCCGCCACGCATGGCTGTTGGGCGATTTTCCCCCATGACCCAGCGCAGAGCCTCCAGTAAATTGGATTTCCCACAGCCATTTGGCCCGACAACACCGGTTATTCCTGGCGCAATCATCAGTTCGGTTGGGTCTACAAAGCTTTTGAAGCCAAGTAATCTGAGTTTCGTAAATTGCACGCGGTCGATCCGCCCTTGATTCTGCTTAAGGCAGGATTGTTTCGCGCCCCACAGCCAGAGTCAATATTGAACCCCTCTATTTGGCGTTTCCAGCCAAGTTATCCACAACATATCGTGTTTTCCCAGTTTTCGCATTGCATTTCATGCCCCGCAAACTATGCATATCGAAAAGGGGAAAACATCATGACACTCAAACTCATTGGCATTTCGGGGTCACTCCGCGCCGCATCTTATAATTCCATGCTGGTGGCCGAGGCCGCACGCCTGTTCGGGGAATGCGATTTTGAGATGGCCAATATCCGGTTTCCACTTTTTGACGAAGATCTGGAGGCCGAGGGCATCCCCGCCGGGGTCACTGCACTTTCCGACAAGATCAAAGCCGCCGATGCGGTTATTATCGCCACCCCCGAATATAACAAAAACCTGTCGGGCAGCCTGAAAAACGCGCTTGATTGGCTTAGCCGCACAAAACCACAACCTTGGCGCGGCAAACCCGTGGCGATTTTATCAGCAGCATCAGGTGGCACCGGCGGCGTGCGCGCGCAATATTCCCTGCGTCATTGCATGACCACATTTAACCCGCGTATTCTGCAAGCCCCTGAGGTCATGATTGCATTTGCAGGCAAAGCGTTTGACCCGAACGGCCAGCTTAGCGATCCCAAAACTGTCAATTTCCTGACCAAGCAAATGGATGCGCTGAAAGCCGAGATTACCCTGTCAAAAATTTGAGCAAAGCCCCAAAGCGGCCCGCATATTTCTACGGGCCGCAAATTTATTTTACCAGCTTGCCGGAATAAACCGAACGCCATTTCCGTCGCTCATCAAGCGGCCAAAGCTGGGAAAATGCACATGGGTTGCTGCAATCAGAATGCCATCAGCCGACGCGCGGTCAAAAATTTGCAGCCGTGAAGCAGCAGCCATCGCAGCATCAGAATCAAATACCGACATAATTTCTGGCAGTGCCGTTTGTAAATCAATATTAAGCACAGTATCGGCTATCATCAGCATTTCGCGGTCTCCGCCGTCAATATGCACAATTGAATGTCCCGGTGTGTGCCCCGGTGACAATTCCAATGTCAGGCCCGGCGCCACTTCGGTTCCCGATGCAACAGGGCGCAGACGGTCGCCATATGCCCCGAATACGTGCTGTGCCAAACCAAACATGCCTTGGGCCTCAGCGGGGGCTTGGGCCATCATTCCAGCGTCGCTCCAGAATGCGTGATCCACGTCTGAAATGACCATTTCTGCGTTGGTGAAAACCGCTGTGCCGCCAGCAACAAGACCGCCGATATGGTCTGGATGGGCATGGGTTGCGATGATGAGGTCCACATCCTCCGGTGCGACACCCGCCGCCGCGAGGCCCGCAGATAAACGACCAAACCCCGGGCCAAACATATCCAGCTCGCCGAGGCCGGCATCAATCAGAATTGTGTGTTCATCCGATTGCAGCAAAAACACATTTACCGGCGCTGGCAGCGTTTCGCCAGACACGCCGGCAGCGGCAAGTGTTGCGTCAATGACCGCCTGATCAGGGCCAAAAAACAGGTTTTTACCCAGCGGCACCATGCCGTCAAATATCGAGGTAATGCGGTATTTTCCCATTGATGCGTCAAACATTGCCGGCACAGCGGCTGGCGCGTGGGCTGCGGCACTTGCAGGCGAAACAGTTGCGGGCAATGTCAACGCGGCAGTTGCACCAAGCCCTGCAAAAGTAAAAGAACGGCGGGAAAGTTTGGTCATTTTATATCCTATGGTACGATTAATTCGTATACGATTAATTCACATAAAGATATATTAAAGTCAACCCTTCCATTTTTTTGCATAACGCACTATCTAAACAAACTATGACTGATAATTCCGATCAATTTTCCAGGCGAATATGCTTTAATGTGTATGGCGTAAACCGTGCGTTCGGGCGGTTTTACCAAGCCACAATTTCAGAAAGCGGCCTGACTTATCCCAAATTTGTGATTCTCCACGCGCTCAAAGAATCCGGTCCCTTGACGGTATCGGACCTATCAGTTCAAGCGAGAGTAGAGCCAAACACCCTGTCGCCACTTTTGAAAAAGATGGCCGCGTTTGGCGTGCTGACCCGTGATCGCGACCCAAAGGACGAGCGGCGCGTTATGATTGCTTTGACAGAAAAAGGCATGGATTTACTGGGCCGCGCCGATGTGGTGGTTCAAAAAGGGTTTGCGGAACTAGACCTTGATTATGCACAAGCCATGCAAGCCATGCAGTTTCTCGATGATTTGCGCATGCGCCTCGACAAAGCTGATCCCCCCAAGCTTAGGGTGGATGACATCCCCGATTAAGCAACATTCAAATCAGGGGGTTTGAAATTTCTATCAAATTTTGATCAGGATCCCGAATATAGATCGACAAAACCGGCCCATTCGCGCCGCTACGCTGCACCGGACCTTCTTCAATATCAACACCAGAATCATTGAATTTGGTAATCCACTCAGCCAATTTCGTACCGGTTAGAAAGCACATATCAGCCGATCCGGCTGTGGGATTTGACGCCTTTGGATCAAACTCCGCCCCTGCCAAATGCAGGTTTATTTTTTGGTCGCCAAATCGCAATGCTGTTCTAATTGCCCCGTCAGCCACCGGAAATTCAACCACGGCCATGCCCAAAACATCACGGTAAAACGCGCAAGTTACCGAAATATCTGCAACAGTCAGAACAATATGATCGAGGCTCTCAACTTTCAACATTTGGCTCCTTTAACACCAAATCGGGCACAGACATATCCAGATCCGCCACGCCTAACGGGCTTTCAGGGCGTTTCAGCATATACCGCTTAATCCAGTATAGCCGCGTTTCGGCGCGGGTAATTGCAACATAAGTCAAGCGTTTCCACAGCGGAATACCCGCCTCCATTCGTCCGGCACGCGACGCCGCATAAATATCGGGCGCAAACACCTGAACATCAGCCCATTGCGACCCCTGCGCCTTATGAATTGTCACTGCCGCGCCGTGCAAAAATACCGCGCCCATGCGTGCGGCGGTAATAATTTCGGGGTCTTCGCGGTCCGGTATTTCGATTTGAATAATAGATGCGGCGTTAACCTGCGGATCACGCGCGCCAGTGACATATAGCCGGCTGAATCCCGGCTTTTTTCCCGGCCCAAGGTAAATACATTGCGCGCCTTTGATTAGGCCGCGCGCCTCCAGATCAATGCGTTTTTTACGGTGTTTCAGGGGGAGTTCGATACCGTCGCAAATCAACGGCTCACCTGTTAGCAGCGCGGTTTGTGGCGCATCATAGGCTTTGCGAAAAGCGTTAATAAGGCGAATACGGGTGGCATTGCGCCAGACCAAAACCGGCGCGCGCGCCATTTTTTCGGCATCCACGCGTGACGCCACAACCACGCGGTCATCTTTTGCAGCCGCCATGTCTATCATCTGCTCAAAGTCACTGAAACTCAAGGCAGGGTCGCTCAGCGCATGGGCCAGATCAAGGATCGGGTTATCCGCCGCCTGACGATGCACACGGTGCAAAACCAGTTTTCGTTTTTCCGGCAATTTATCAAATGTCATAGACCCCGACTGCCCCACAGGCGCCAGTTGCGCGGGGTCACCAAACAACACCAAAGTTTGAAAAATCTCCTTGAGATCCTCCAATTGTTTGTCATCAATCATCGAGCTTTCGTCAATAAAACCAATATCCATCGGGTCTTCGCGACGCTTCCAGCCGATGATAAAATCCGACCCACGCAACCCCGCCGTGGCCAGCGCCCCGGGAATGGATTTATTGGTGGCAAAAAATGCTTTGGCGCGGTCAAGCGCCGCATCGGTTAAGCCCTCAATCACAGGGCGCTCAGCATTGCCCGATAACCATTCAGCGATTTTCTCATACTCCGGATCATATAGTGGAGAATATATGATCCGGTGAATGGTTGTTGCGGGCACACCAAAATTGCGCAAAACGCTTGCGGCTTTGTTGGTGGGGGCAAGCACTGCCAATGTGCGCTTGTCTTTGCGCGCACGCGATTCATATTCGGCTGAGATGCTCTCAACGCCCAACGCCTCAATCGCCTTAACCAGCTTGGCCAACAGCATTGTTTTGCCAGAACCGGCTTTGCCAAGCACAGCCAACACCTGTGCCTTTCCAGCCGCGCCACTGGTCAGCAGCTCGTTTTCCAGGTCAACACCAGCCGATTTCAACACTTGCGTGATGACATCGTAAGCTTCGGCCTGATCGTCAGACAATATCATAGCTGCTCCGCAAAATGCTTTGCGAAAGGTCTAACCCAACCACTTGTCAGTTGCCAGCGTTAGGCAACCATCGCGTCTTGGCCAAGTGTCACTGGGAAACTGGCGTCAAACCATTGTTCGGCTGATGCACGTGAAACGCCTGATTTGCGTGCGATAGTATCCATAGCTTCCTCTGACACAGTCCAAAGCCCAACACTGATGGAATCTTTTCCTGTGCCACTTGTGCCAAGAACCTCTGGGCACCAACCAAGACGTTTGTAAATGGTCACCATACGGGTATCAAAAACGCCTACCCAGTTTTCAACCGCAAAACGTTGGCTCATTTCCAAGCCTGCCAGCATTAACGCAGCACCCGCGATGGCATTGGTTTTTGTATCAGCATTAGGTGACAGACAAAACCGTGTGCATTCCCAAATCAACGGGCTGGTCAGATTAACGCCGCCGGTCAGATCACTGAAATGGTCATTTACCATGGTTTCAGCGGTCGTTGGCAACAAACGCATAGATCCACCATGAGTGCCGTCTTCTAGCTCATAAATCATGTATAGCGGGTTTTTATCGTCATATTCGTCCATCTCGTGGCCGTTTTCGTCAACTGATACATCCCAGCCAAGGCGCTCTTTGAACTGCCAAGCGCGGTCTTTATACATTGTGTCTTTTAATACTGGAAATGCGTCCAACGCGTCAGCATATACAAATTTGATCATACTTTTTCTCCGGTTTAAGTGGCATCAAAATGATGCGGCCTACTCGTTAAAGAACAAAATCAGTTTGCCCGACTTGCCCTTTCCCCAGTTTAAAGAAGAATCAAGCCCTTTGTGTACGCAAGACTTACGGCATGGACAGTATTTAACGCGCCAAGTTTATGGCGTGCAGAATCTATATAAACACGCAAGGTATGCTCGGAAATTTGCAATTTTTCCGCAATTCTTGCGCGGCTCATCCCATGAGCAAGATATTTAAGCGTATCAGCTTCCCGAGGCGAAAGCGGCGTTTGCGCGCGATTTCCGTCTGGCAGCATGATTTTGACAACTTTATTATGAATAAAGTGTGAAATTAGCAGCATATCTTTTAGGAATTCTTTATGAAAAGCCTCCCATTGATTATCGGTGCTATTATCGTTGATTGTAAAAAGCGCAAATTGGCCGTTTGGCCCGCGAATAGGGATAGAAAGCCCTTGATTACCAATGCCGGCGCCTGTGGCCTCGCCCAAGAAATCCCGGCTGCCTTTGCCTGACCAGTCAAGGCGTTTCCAGTCCATCGGGTGAAAATGTTGCAACGCGCCGCGCACAACCGGATCAACCTGTACATATTTTTGCTCTTGATAATGGTCCATCCACTCCGGTGTATAGGTCAACGCAGCATAGGGCGCGCCGTCAAGATTAACCGCATGATAGACAGCATTAGTGACGCCGTAAGAATCCCGAAGGGTTGTTACCAACGTCTGGATGTCATTTGGAGTTTGGCTCGCTTCCAATTGACTCAGAAACTCTTCCAGCTTTGTCACGGTTTTCATCCAAAACAAGTTCTCTTTGCGAGACTCGCCTCAGCTCTGTTGCCGCCAATATGATCGCGTCATCCAAATGTTCGGAAAGCGCCATCATTTCACTCTTCAAAGCAAAAGCACGGATATCCGCCAGTACATCGATTATCCAGTCTTTGTTCATCCTATCAATCATCGTTAAAATTTCAAGAGTGCCGCCGTGTTTTAGCCATTATTGCTTAAGTCTTAGCAAGTGCATATTCCCCATAAATAGTGAGGGTTTGGCGACTAACTCATTGAAATCATTAAATGACGTGAAATCTATCGTGAAAACTCGCCTCAATTTTCCCTAGTTTTGCTTGATTTTGAACATAGATATTAACATGATTCGTTTTGACTTAGGCCTCTCGCGCGTCGTCCAATGTCCGTAATCCCGTGGTTGGCGCATTAATTAAAACCGCCATATTTCCCGGTTTATGTTCATTACGCATCATTTTTGTATGCGCATCGGGGATTTGTGTCCAAGGGAAAACTTCGGACATGCACGGGTCAATCCGGCGTTCCAGCATCAGCTGATTTGCCTGTGACGCCTGTTTGAGATTGGCAAAATGGCTGCCCTGCACCCGTTTCTGGTGCATCCATAAATAGCGCGCATCCATGGTCAGGTTATATCCGGTTGTGCCCGCACAAATCACCACCATGCCACCACGTTTGACCACAAAAACCGACACTGGAAATGTCGCCTGCCCCGGGTGTTCAAATACGATATCAACATTATTGCCTTTGCCGGTAATGTCCCAGATCGCCTTGCCAAACTTTCGCGCATTGGCAAACCATTTTTTGTAATCCTCGGTGCCTACGGTTGGCATTTCGCCCCAGCACTCAAAATCTTTGCGATTTATCACGCCTTTGGCCCCGAGGCTCATCACAAAATCACGTTTGCTTTCATCGGAAATAACGCCAATAGCATTGGCCCCCGCCGTATTTATCAACTGAATAGCATATGAGCCAAGCCCCCCCGAAGCCCCCCAAACCAAAACATTTTGACCGGGGCGCAACACATGCGGGCGATGGCCAAACAACATGCGATACGCGGTTGCCAGCGTCAGCGTATAACACGCGCTTTCTTCCCATGTCAGATGGGGTGGGCGGCGCATAAGCTGCTGGGCCTGCACATTGGTAAACTGGGCAAAAGCACCGTCAGGTGTTTCATACCCCCAAATCCGCTGGCTAGGCGAGAACATCGGATCGCCGCCATTACATTCTTCATCATCGCCATCATCCTGATTGCAATGCACCACAACTTCGTCGCCAACTTTCCAGCGTTTAACCCTGTCGCCCACCGCCCAGATAATGCCCGAAGCATCAGACCCCGCGATATGGTAATCCTGATTATGAATATCAAACGGCGAGACCGGTTCGCCCCGCCCCGCCCAGACACCGTTATAATTCACCCCTGCCGCCATGACATAAACCAACACTTCGTTGCTATCCAATATTGGCGTATCAACCACTTCGGTTTTAAAACTTTTATCCGGATCACCGTGGCGCTCACGGCGGATGGTCCATGCATACATTTGCTTTGGCACATGCCCCAAAGGCGGGATTTCACCAATTTCATACAGGTCTTTATTCTGGGCCATTTTATCATCCTCAAATTTGGTCACGCAAGATTGTTGCGCAAAACGCTTCATTTGGGTAATGACATTATCCTTGCAGCCCCGCAAGTGTTTTTTGTGCGTTGCAGCAAAAAAGGTTATTTACCCGGCGTGTGGGGTAGATGCTCAATGGATTTGGCGTAAAATTCCAACAAATGCACGTTTTCGAGGTTGGTATGCAACACGCCGTCTATCTCGTCCAGAATATGACGAATCGTTAACATGCGAATGCCAACATCAACCGCATAATCCTCATCGCCGCGCGGAATGTGATTATGCACATCGCAGGCCGCGTAATCCTGCCAAAGCTGGTGCGCTGCGGCTTTGATGGCGATGCGTTTCATCGGCTTTCCGCCAGCCTCAAGAATAACCTTGGAAATCAGGGCCACAGGCAACACCGGAACCACGCCGCCAATTGCTTGCATCAATTCAGAGCCAAGCGCTGTGATCTGGTCTTGCTTGGATTGGTCGCCATGCGCTGCCATAAATTCGCGCAGCGACATCGGCTTGCCAAAGCTGACCACAGCATAGCCAAAACGGTGAAATTTACCCCGCATTCGCAGCCAGATATGATGGAAAAAGAACTTGAAAAACGATCCCGGCGCAAAGCGAAAGCTCTTTTTACCGGCTCTGTCACGGGCCGCAAGCAGCACACGGTCTTCAAGCACGCGATCATAATTAAGGCCCACCGGCACAAAAACCACATCGCGTTTGCTATCAATCGTAAAGCCGCTAACGATATAGCTCAACAAGCCCAGCTTGGCTTGGCCCAGCCCGCCATCACGGCTAAGCCCACCTTCGGGAAAAATCGCCTGGGTCACGCCGCCCTCGGTCGCCATTTGCACATAGCGCGCCAAAACCCTGCGATACAGGGGGTTTAGTGATTTTCGCCGGATAAAATAAGCGCCCATTGAGCGGATAAAACCCTGTAATGGCCACACCCGCGCCCATTCCCCCACCGCATAAGACAGCGCCGAGCGGGCCGAGGCCAGATAGGTCACCAGCACATAATCCATGTTCGAGCGGTGGTTCATCACAAAAACAACTGTGGAATTTGGATCAACCGCATCCATCGCTGCCTCGTCCAGATAGCCCAGCCGCACGCGGTAAAGCGATTGCGACATCCAGCGTGAAACCTTGGCCGCAAAACCAAAATAAGCAAATGCGGAAAAATGGGGCACAATTTCCCGCGCGTATTTCGCGGCTTTTTGCGCGGCAATTTCTGCTGGCTCTCCGGTTTCATCAGAATGGGCAAGGATGGCTTCGGCGACCTCGGGGTCATGGATCAACCGGTCAATCAGCACCCGCCGATCTGTTAGCTTAAACGGCTGGATTTCCAGTTGCAGACGATTGTTCAGCTTTTTAACCGCACGGTTAAAGCGATTGCGCAGAAACCAGCGGACGGATGGAAAAAGCAGGCGTTGCAAAATGCCGATGGCTGCAAATACTCCGCCGATCACCAAAGCCCAAACGGGAATTTCTACAGTGCTAAACATGAACACAGCCTATAGCAGTATTTTTTGGGGTCCAGCGCTAGTTGCATTACAATATTTCAGTATTTCATCCTGCTGCGCAATTTTATTGCTTGAACATTTTTTGATGCAGTGCAATATAAATCCATATTCTCGAGGAAAAGCATGACCAAAGACAGACCTTGGCTATTTCGCACCTATGCGGGGCATTCAACCGCCGCTGCCTCCAACGCGCTTTATCGATCCAACCTGGCCAAAGGTCAGACGGGGTTAAGCGTTGCGTTTGATCTGCCCACCCAGACCGGCTATGACAGCGATCATATTTTGGCGCGCGGCGAGGTCGGCAAAGTCGGTGTGCCAATCAGCCATTTGGGGGATATGCGCGCGCTGTTTGCCGATATTCCGCTGGAAACAATGAATACCTCGATGACCATCAATGCCACCGCGCCGTGGTTATTGGCGATGTATATCGCCGTAGCCGAGGAACAAGGCGCCGATATTTCCACCCTGCGCGGCACCGTGCAAAATGATATTATCAAGGAATACCTGTCGCGCGGCACCTATATTTTCCCACCCGAACCCAGCCTGAAAATGATCGGCGATGTGGCGGCCTATTGCCTAGAACATCTACCGAAATGGAACCCGATGAACGTGTGTTCCTATCATTTACAAGAGGCCGGCGCGACACCGGAACAGGAATTGGCATTCGCGCTGGCGACCGCCTGTGCAGTGTTGGATCAAGCCCGCGAACAGGTATCCGCGGATGACTTTCCGCAGGTTGTGGCGCGGGTATCGTTTTTTGTAAATGCCGGTATTCGGTTTGTAACCGAGATGTGCAAAATGCGGGCATTTGTGGATTTGTGGGATGAGATTTGCCAAACCCGCTACGGTGTTGATGACCCCAAATTGCGGCGGTTTCGCTATGGTGTGCAGGTTAATTCCTTGGGCCTGACTGAACAGCAACCTGAAAATAACGTCTATCGCATCTTGATCGAAATGCTGGCCGTCACCCTGTCCAAAAACGCCCGCGCCCGCGCTGTGCAGCTGCCTGCATGGAACGAGGCCTTGGGCCTGCCCCGCCCGTGGGACCAGCAATGGTCCTTGCGCATGCAGCAAATAATGGCATTTGAAACCGATTTGCTAGAATTTGATGATTTGTTTGATGGCAATCCAGCGGTGGATCGCAAAGTCGAGGCGCTGAAAAAGGGTGCGCGGATGGAATTGGCCCAAATTGATGCCATGGGCGGCGCAGTGGCCGCAATTGATTATATGAAATCAGCATTGGTTGAGAGCAACTCAAAACGGCTGGAAAACATTGAAACCGGTAATACAATTGTTGTTGGCGTAAATAAATTTGAACACGCTGAGGAAAGCCCGCTCACCGCAGGGGATTCAGGCATTATGACGATTGATCCCAACGTCGAATCCGCTCAAATCACCGCATTAAACTCTTGGCGCCAAGCGCGCGAGAGTGCGGCCGTTCAGGCCGCGCTGAGCGCGCTTGGTTCGGCCGCGCAGCTGGGCGAAAACATTATGCCAGCCTCTATCAAAGCTGCAAAAGCAGGCGTTACAACCGGTGAATGGGCCGCGACGATGCGGGCTGTATTTGGTGAATTTCGCGCACCGACCGGTGTGTCAAATGCGGTTTCCAACACCGCCAAAGGGCTGGATGAATTGCGCGCCTCGGTCAGTGCCCATGCGCAAAAAACCGGCAAACAGCTGACTTTTTTGATGGGAAAACCGGGTTTGGATGGCCATTCCAACGGCGCCGAGCAAATCGTGGTTCGCGCCCGAGATTGCGGTATGCGCGTGATTTATGAGGGCATTCGCATGACACCCGCCAGCATTCTGGAAACCGCTGAGGCGGAAAATGCTGATGTTCTTGGCCTGTCAATTCTGTCGGGCAGCCATTTGCCGTTACTACGTGAGTTTATGGACCTGAAAAACCGCGCTGAGGTTGATATTCCGGTCATCGTTGGTGGCATCATTCCCGATGACGACGCCAAAAAATTAACCGAGCAAGGTGTTGCGCAGGTCTATACGCCAAAGGATTTTGATCTAAATAAAATCATGGCCGACATTATTCGGCTGGCTGGTTAGGTTCTTAAAAATACCAATGTCCTGTGGATAAAACTCTGCCAGCAGATCCGTCAGTTCTGTGTCCAGCAATGCCAATCTGATAACATGTAAAAACTGTGGTTCACCCAAACTTTCCCACCGGCGATCTATCGGCATACCGGCCGGGTCTTTTTGAGTTGAAAAAGATGAACCACCCCCATATCGTTGAATCTTCCCCATCGAATTGTCAATCAGCTCCAGCCCGATTTCCGCCAGTTTGCCAAGTCTGTAATCAGCATTATCAAACCAATTGTCAAAACTGATATGAACAAATCGATCTTTTTGTCCATATTGTTTAACAGCCTTTAGATGAGCTTTGTAGACAGAAATTTCCGCAACCATATCCGCTGAGTTTTCGATCGAAAGTGCAACGCGGGACCGGTTCATCAAACTCAAAAGAACCACAAATGACGCCAGCCAATTTGACATGCTGCGTGTAACCATGATTTCTTTATCAAAGACCGCATCGGCAATGCCAAGCGTCTGATTTCCGGTATCCAAATGGCTGGGTTGCAAGCCAGCCTCATAGGACACAAGCAAAAACGGCTTGGCCTTGGGTTCAAGAATTTCTGCTTTGATTACTTTGGCCAAGCGATATTTATTGCCGTGAAATTTTCCGTCTACCTCTGACGCGCCACAGGTTTGCACCGCAGAGCGGCCGTTGGTGCAGGAATTAAGAAACACATAGCTGCCAGAACCAGAATTGCGGATAAGCCAGTTGATAATCGCGTGATTGCCACAACGGCGCACGCCAAACACACGCAACGCACCTGATAGGTTTGAACTTAGCTGCTGCTCAATCTCCGCAAAGGGGCTTTCCATTTTGGCGCTACAGCTTACGCTCTACCATCATTTTTTTCAGCTCTGCGATGGCTTTGGCAGGGTTCAAACCCTTGGGGCAAGAACGCGTGCAATTCATAATGGTATGGCAACGGTATAATTTGAACGGATCCTCAAGATCGTCCAGACGTTCGCCCGCCGCCTCATCACGCGAATCGATGATCCAGCGATAAGCGTGCAGCAACGCCGCTGGCCCAAGATAACGATCACCATTCCACCAATAACTGGGGCAAGAGGTTGAACAACAGGCGCACATCACACATTCATACAAACCATCCAGTTTTTTGCGGTCGGTAATCGACTGTCGCCATTCCTTGGCAGGCCGGTTGGTTTTGGTTTCCAACCACGGCATAATGCTGGCATGTTGTGCATAAAAATGGGTCAGATCGGGGATCAAATCCTTAACCACAGGCATGTGCGGCAGCGGATAAATTTTGACATCGCCCGAAACATCATCCCAGCCATATAGGCAGGCCAATGTGTTAATACCGTCAATATTCATTGCACAAGACCCGCAGATACCTTCACGGCACGAACGCCGGAAAGTCAGGGTTGGGTCGATATCGGTTTTGATTTTGATTAATGCGTCCAGCACCATCGGGCCGCAGCCATCCATATCGACATAATAGGTGTCAACGCGCGGGTTTTCCCCTGCATCGGGATCATAGCGATAGATTTTGAAGGCCCGCACATTGGTAGCGCCATCTGGCTTGGGCCA
>CAZCDC010000022.1:0-27808 GCA_964497195.1 uncultured Rhodobacterales bacterium
TTGGATAAATTGATACCTGATTGGGCTGCGCGCGGCGCACCGATCAAAACCAAAGTCAAAAAAGACAAATTTCTTATTTTGGGCGAAGGTGGTGGCATTCGGGTGCCGAATTTCCTGATGCCCCCATTGATGAGCAATCACGGGAATTACATCGTTTCCATGGGCAATGTTTGCCGCTGGATGGCAGAGCAAGCCGAAGAATTGGGCGTCGAAATTTTCCCCGGAATGGCGTGTTCAGAACTGGTTTATGGCAAAAATAACGAGCTGCGCGGCGTTGTTGCCGGTGAATTTGGCATTGAGCCTGACGGCACCAAAGGTGCGGGTTATGAACCCGGCATGGTGCTGTATGGAAAATATGTTTTTCTGTCTGAGGGCGTGCGCGGATCATTGTCCAAACAAGTAATAGCCAAATACGCGCTGGACGCGGAGTGTGATGTGCCCAAATTTGGCCTCGGCATGAAAGAGATATGGGAGATCAAACCAGAAAACCATAATTTAGGCGAGGTCACCCATTCCATGGGCTGGCCGCTGGGCTGGAAAAATGGTGGCGGGTCTTTCATGTATCACCTTGAAAACAATCAGGTTTATGTGGGGTATATCGTTGATCTAAATTACAAAAACCCCCATATGTCGCCGTATAATGAATTCCAGCGCTGGAAGCATCATCCGATGATTGCGCCAATTCTTGAGGGTGGGAAACGTGTCGCGTACGGTGCGCGCGCGGTGACAAAAGGCGGGTTCCAATCTATTCCGCAATCAGCATTTCCCGGCGGCGCCTTGCTGGGTTGTTCAGCGGGATTGGTGAATTTACCGCGTATCAAAGGCAATCATAATGCGATGTTATCCGGCATTGCGGCGGCTGATGCAGCGGCGGCGGCCATCGCGGCGGGGCGCTCAAACGATGCTTTGGAGGATTATGACGCAGAATTGCGCAATGGCCCGATTGGCAAAGACCTGAAGCGCGTGCGCAATGTCGCGCCGCTTAACAGCAAATTTGGCCCTGCGGGTGGTTTGACACTGGGCGCGCTGGATATGTGGATCGCAAATATTTTTGGCATCAATATATTGGGCACATTGAAACACGGCAAAACCGACGCAGCCAGCACTGGCAAAGCAGATCAGTATCCAGTAATTGAATATCCGCGCGCTGACGGCAAGCTCAGCTTTGATCGACTGACCAATGTTAGTTTCTCAGCGACCAATCACGCCGAAGAACAGCCCTGCCATTTGCAATTATCGGACCCGTCAGTGCCGATTAATGTCAACTTGCCGCTATTTGCAGAACCGGCGCAGCGTTACTGCCCGGCGGGCGTCTATGAAGTGTTGCGCGATGATGACGGCTCAAACCCGCGTTTCCAGATTAATGCGCAAAACTGCGTACATTGCAAAACCTGTGACATCAAAGACCCCAGCCAGAATATTACCTGGGCGGTGCCCCAAGGCGGCGAAGGCCCGAATTACCCCAATATGTAACGCGTAAATTACCAAACTTGCGAAATTCCTGTGATGCGCATGATTGCATCATTGCAGCGGGGTGGTTAGCCTGCGCCCATAGTTATGGAGAGCGATTTTGTTAAAACAAATTATTTCGGGCCTTTTGGTCAGCGCCGCTTGGGCAGGCGCAGTTTCTGCGCAGGGTCAGGCCGGCGCTTATTTGGCGGCAAAATCGGCCAATATTGCCAATGATTATGTAGAAGCCGCGTATTATTATAATCGGCTGGCTACGTTTGACCCCGAAAACGGGTTTTTGTTGCAAGGCGCGATGGTGACATCTATTGCCGCGGGAGATTTCGCGACCGGGGTTGAGGTTGCCCAAATGATGGCAGATGCCGGATTTGAAGACGGTTATGCCCAAACTGTTTTGATTGCATCTGCATTTTCTGAGGGTGACTTTGACCGTGTTTCGGATTTATTGGAGGATGATCGATTTGATGTAAATCCGCTAATAAAAATGCTGATCAAAGGTTGGGTTTTGGTCGCGCAGAACGATTTAGCAGCCGCCAGCGCACATTTCTCAACGCCAGCCGAAAGCGGAGCAGTTAATTCTTTTGCCAATTATCACAATGCTTTAGCCATGGCGCTTTCAGGAGATTACGCCGGAGCAGACCAAATTTTATCAAAAGACGGCGCATATGTTAATCGGGGTTCTATTTTAGCCCATGTAGAAATTCTGGCCTTGCTTGGCAAACGCGAGGCGGCGCTTTCATTGCTAAGCACGGGCGCAGGTGGTGCTTTGATTGACCGTGATGCAGATGCATTGCGCAACGCCCTTAATGCCGGAGAAGAAATAGTATTCAGCCAGATTTCGCAACCATCTGACGCCGTTTCAGAAGTATTTTTAGTTTTGGCTGACGCTCTTAATACAGAAAATTCTGAACGCCTTGCACTGTTTTTTGCCCGAATGGCACAAGCGAACCAGCCTCAAGCTACTGAAGCCCTGTTGTTAATTGCAGAAATTTTATCAACCCAAAACCAACATGAACTGGCAATATCGGCTTATGCGCAGATCGCGGCTGACGATCCATTTGCGCTAAACGCTGCCATTGGCCGCGCTGCTGCTTTGCAACGATTTGGCGATGCCGATACCGCAATTGATGTTTTGCAAGACCTGACAATCAGTCATGCTGACAATCTGACAGCTTGGCGGGCATTGGGTGACGCTCTGCGCCGCGAATCCCGTTATGCGCTCGCGCGCGAAGCATATTCAACCGCGATAGACTTGCTGCCAGACCCTAATTTACCCGGCGCGTGGCGGCTGTATTACACCCGCGCAATTACTGCTGAACGCCTGTCTGATTGGCCTGATGCTGATTGGAATTTCCGCCAAGCTTTGGCGCTGAACCCTGATCAACCCGATGTTTTGAACTATCTAGGATATTCGCTGGTTGAGCGCGGTGAAAAGCTGGACGAAGCCTTGGAAATGATTCAAACAGCCGCCACTGCGCGCCCCGACAGTGGCTTTATTGCGGATAGTTTGGGCTGGGTCTATTACCGATTGGGCCGGTTTGAAGAAGCCGTACCAGTGATGGAAAATGCAGTTTTGTTATTGCCAGTTGATGCTGTTGTGAATGATCATTTAGGGGATGTTTTATGGCAGGTTAACCGCAAGCGAGAGGCCCGTTTCCAATGGCGTCGTGCTTTGTCATTTGACCCAAGCGAAATTGACGCTGCGCGCATTCGTAAAAAACTGGCGATCGGTCTTGATGCAGTGTTGGAGGCCGAATCCGGTGCCTCAGCTGATTGAAAATGCTTGGGCAAAGGTTAATCTTTGTTTGCATATCACCGGAAAGCGCGCGGATGGGTTTCATCTGCTAGAAAGCTTGGTGGTATTCCCCAAATTCGGCGATGTTTTGCAGGTTTCCGAATCTGATTGTTTGTCGCTAACAATCGACGGCCCATTTTCAAAAGGCCTCTCAACCAGCAACAATCTTGTGTTACAAGCCGCAAATTTATTGGCAACAAATCGCGGCGCGGCCATTCGATTAACCAAAAACTTACCGATTTTCAGTGGTATTGGGGGTGGTTCCAGCGACGCCGCAGCTACATTGCGGATATTGTCGCAATACTGGAAAATTGCGTTACCGAAATACACAGAAATTCAAAAATTGGGCGCAGATGTACCTGTTTGCATGTCGCATTCATCGCAAATTATGCGGGGAACGGGTGAGGTATTGTCACCAATTTCCGGGTTACCAGAATTTGCAATTCTGATGGTAAATAGCGGTCTTCCTGTCTCAACAAGTGAGATTTTTGCAGCCTTGCCATGCACTGATAATCCCAAAATGGAACCATTTGATGCCTTCGAATCTTTTGAAGATATGGTTGAGTATTTGAAACGTCAACGAAACGATATGCAGACAGCCGCCAGCGAATTGGCGCAAGAAATCACAAGCATTATCAAGACTTTAGAAAGATTTCCTGATTGTGCCATGGCCAGAATGTCTGGCTCCGGCGGGACATGTTTCGGGTTGTTTAAAACGCTTCAATTGGCCAAAATAGCCTGTTGTGAAATTGAATCCAAACACCCAGAATATTGGGTGGCAGCCGCAATAGTTTAGCGCTAAACTACTCTTGAGACAACAAAGTCTGCCAGCTCTGACAACAAGGTTTTCAGATCACTGTCGGGCAGAGGTTTCAAAGCAGTTTTTGCAGCGTCAGCCCAAAAGACTGCCTTTTCTTTAGTATCTTTCAACGCGTCATGCCGTGCCATGATTTCCATTGCTTTGGCCAAATCCTCAGGTTGCTGGTCACCTTTTTCGATTACCCGCACCCAGAACTCCCGCTCGCTCGGGGTGGCTTTGGCTACCGCTAGAATTACCGGCATGGTTAACTTACGTTCGCGAAAATCGTCACCGGTATTTTTGCCAAGATCAACACTTGTACCGCCATAATCCAGCAGATCATCAACGATTTGAAAACTAATGCCGAGCGCGTCGCCGTAATCTCGTAAAGCCGCCACATTTATCTCGCTGGCTTTTGAAATCACTGCGCCAACCTGCGTTGCAGCGGCAAAAAGCGCTGCGGTTTTGCCGCGCACAACTTGCAGATAAGTGGCCTCCGACGTCGCCAAATCTTGGGCAACACTTAGTTGCAGCACCTCACCCTCTGCGATCACCGCTGATGCGTTGGCAAGAATATCCAGAACACGTAAGTTATTGGTTTCAACCATCAATTGGAACGAGCGGGAAAAAAGGTAATCTCCAACCAATACGCTGGATTTGTTGTCCCAAAGCAGATTTGCTGTGGGTCGCCCACGGCGCCGATCGCTTTCGTCAACCACATCATCATGTAGCAGTGTTGCCGTGTGGATAAACTCCACCGTTGCGGCAAGTTTAATGTGATTATCGCCCGAATAGCCGCAGATTTTTGCAGCCGCTAAGGTCAATAACGGGCGAAGCCGCTTGCCGCCTGCCTCGATCAGATGGGCCGTGACCTCTGGGATGCGGGGCGCGTGCTCGCTGACCATTCGCGTGCGGATCATGTGGTTTACCGCGGCCATTTCATCGGCAAGTTCCGCTTGTAATTTCTCAAAAGGTCCGGTTTTTACCATTGTTTCTCTCAATTTTCATATCATTGCTCGACCTAGCATTCTTTGCCCGATAACGTAACAAAATGAAAGAGATTTTGCGTACAAACGACCCCACTCAAATTGCCTTTGCAACCGCGATGCTAAAGGGCGAAGGCATCAAATGCTTTGTGCTTGATCAGCATATGTCGATCATGGAAGGATCGATCGGGTTGTTTCCACGCCGTCTGGTGGTGGCTGACAGTGACCATTTTATCGCGCAAGCGGTGCTGAGAGATAACGAAATCGACTCCGGTTTGCCGAAATGAATTTCTCCGAGGGGGAGCTGACGCTGGATGGGTTTTTAGATGGGAAACTGTTAATTTCTCAGCCAAAACAAGGGTATAGGGCGGCAACTGACCCTGTTTTTTTGGCTGCCTCAGTTGATGCGCAACCCGGGCAAAAAATACTGGAACTAGGGTGTGGTGTTGGTGTTGCTATGGCGTGCCTTGGGTTTCGCGTTTCGGATCTGACGTTATTTGGCGTTGAAATTCAGCCTGAATATGCGGCGCTCGCACGGCTGAATTTGGAGAAAAACCGCCAAACCGGTTGTGTTGTTTGCGGCGACCTTCAGGAAATGCCTGTCGCTATTAAAGAACTGAATTTTGATCATGTTATCGCCAATCCTCCGTTTTTTGACATAAATTCCCATACAGAACCCTCCAGTAAGGGGAAAAAGACAGCTCATATTGGCAATGCTGATACGGTTGAAATTTGGACAAAAGCTGCGCTCAGACGGTTGAAGCCCGGCGGCGTGGTTACATTGCTTCATAGGGCAGAAGCATTGACCAATATATTGGCAACACTTCGAGGAAATGCAGGCGATATCAATGTGTTACCCATTGTGTCTCGGCGGGGTAAATCGGCGAGACGGGTGATCGTGCAAGCACGAAAAGGCGCAAAAGGCCCATTGCAATTGCTGTCTCCACTGGTGGTTCACAAAGGCGATAAACACGGTGAAATTGCAGATGACTATTCAGATAAGGCAAAAAGCATTCTTCGAAACGGCGGCGCATTGCATTTTTGGTAAAATTTTCCAAATATGATTGGTGACAACTTGAAATATTTATGGTGAGGTATTTTATATAAGAGACACAAAATGAGGATCACAATATGAGTTTGAATTCGCACCTGACTGAGCTTCAGAAAAAACACGCTGTTTTGGCTGAAAAAGTTAAAGTAAATCAACGACATCCGGGAATTGACGGGCTTGAAACTGGTGAACTCAAAAAGGAAAAGCTGCGGATCAAAGAAGAAATTTTACGGGTTTCGGCGCGCATTTAGGCAATAAACCAGCGCTTATTTTTTGCTGCGTTGAAAATATGTGGCAAAAATTTTACCCCATTCTTGATTATTGACAGGTTTACCAAGCTGTTCAAATCCGGCGTTTAAAACTGCTGGGGGGACAACACGAGTCAAACGCTCCGCGCCGATATCACGCACGAATTCTGCTGAGAACTCAGGGTGCGATTGCACTGAAATCGCCTCGGGAAATTCAGCATCACCATAGTACATTGCCGCATATTTACAGAAATCTGACGACGCAATTACTGTGGAGTTTGGTGGTATTTGGCTGACTTGATCTTGGTGAATCGCATGGGATGTGTATTCTTCTGAAAGACCATCGATCCAACTTGGAATGTTCGAAATGTGATAATTTTGTGGGCCAACACCCCAACCTTTGTTCGATTTATGAACTTTTCCGCCAAGTGCTTGAGCGATAATCTGGTGTCCGAAGCACACTCCAATCAGCGGAATTGAGTGTGCAACACAGGTTTGCACAAAGGTTTCTAGGTGTTTGATCCAAACTAAGTCGTCATAAGCGCCGTGACGTGACCCAGTTATAACCCAGCCATCAGCAGTATCTGGCGAAACCGGTGGCTCAGCTGCGACAGGGCTCCACGTCAGGAAATTCGCACCTGGCAGATGAGCGCCGATAAGTTTCGCAAACATTTCTGGGTAGTTGCCATGCTTTTGAGCAAGCGTATCTGATGGCCGCCCCGTTTCAACTATACCAATTCTCACGTTGATCTTACCCTTAAGTTTGGACAAAGCTTTAATGCGATGTCCAAACCAGCATATGCTCTATATTTTAGAATTAAACGACAAACTGGCCACCATTTGCGGAAATTGTCGACCCTGTGATAAACCCTGCATCGTCCGACGCAAGAAACACAACACAACGCGCGATTTCCTCTGGCTCACCAAGGCGACCAACCGGAATTTGTGGAATTATGCGCTCGTTCAGAACTTTTTCCGGAATTGCACGGACCATTTCGGTGCCGATATAGCCGGGGCAAACTGCGTTAACAGTGATACCCACAAACGCGCCTTCTTGGGCCAATGCTTTGGTTAGGCCAAGATCGCCAGCTTTGGATGCAGAATAATTTGATTGCCCCATTTGACCTTTTTGACCATTGATAGATGAAATATTGATTACGCGGCCAAATTTTCGCCCGCGCATACCCGGCCAAATCGGGTGTGTCATGTTGAAAACGCCGTTCAGATTGGTGTCAATTACTTCGTTCCACGCCTCGCGGGTCAATTTGTGAAACATGCCATCGCGCGTGATGCCAGCATTATTTACCAATATTTCTATCGGGCCCAGATCAGATTCGACCTGAGCAATGCCCGCCACACAGGCATCATAATCGGTAACAGACCACTTATACGTTGGAATGCCGGTTTCTGCGGTGAATTTTTCCGCTGCTTCGACATTACCGGCATAACTTGCTGCAACAGTATATCCTTCGGCCTTTAGAGCAACAGAAATCGCTGCGCCAATGCCGCGTGTTCCGCCCGTAACCAGTGCTATTCGTGTCATTATTGTCTCTCCTGTTGAAAATTAATCGCGGGCAAGGCACATGGCCACGCCCATGCCGCCACCAATGCATAAAGTCGCGAGGCCTTTTTTGGCGTCGCGGCGCTGCATTTCGAACAATAATGTATTCAAAATACGCGCACCGGATGCGCCGATTGGGTGCCCAATGGCGATGGCCCCGCCATTCACATTTACAATTTCTGGATCCCAACCCATGTCTTTATTAACTGCGCAAGCTTGTGCGGCAAACGCTTCATTTGCTTCTACAAGATCCAAATCGCTGGCTTTCCACCCAGCTTTTTCAAGCGCCTTTTGGGATGCAAAAATCGGCCCGACCCCCATGATAGAGGGATCCAAGCCAACAGTAGCGCTAGATACAATCCGCGCTAGCGGCGTGATTCCGCGTTTTTCAGCGTTCGATGCGCTCATCAACAATGTCATTGCCGCACCGTCATTCAGGCCTGATGCATTTGCGGCAGTCACCGTACCATCCTTTGCAAAAGCAGGCCGCAATTTTTGCATATTTTCAATTGTTGCGCCGTGCCGGATATATTCGTCCGCATCGACAATGATATCACCACGACGGTTTTTTACCGTAAAATTGATGATCTCATCTATAAATTTCCCGGCTTTTTGTGCTGCTTCTGCTTTGTTTTGCGATGCAACGGCAAAAATATCCTGCGTCTCGCGGTCAATACCCCATTGACTTGCCACATTCTCGGCAGTTGTTCCCATATGGTAACCGTTAAATGCATCCCACAATCCATCACGGATCATTGAATCAATAAACTGCATATCGCCCATTTTTTGCCCGGCTCGCAGATATGCGACATGGGGGCTTAGGCTCATGTTTTCTTGTCCGCCCGCCACAACAATTTCAGCGTCATTCAGCAATATTTGCTGTGCGCCTAGCGCAACCGTTCGCAACCCCGAACCGCAAACCTGATTAATGCTCCAAGCTGACGCCTTTTCTGAAAGACCTGCATTTATATGGGCTTGGCGAGCAGGGTTTTGGCCTTGGCCAGCGGTTAATACTTGCCCCAAAATGGTTTCTGATACTTCAGCTGGGTCAATTCCCGCGCGTTCAACAACTGCACGAATGGCAGTCGCACCAAGATCATGTGCAGGGGTATTTTTAAAAGCGCCGAGAAAACTGCCAACCGGCGTACGCGCGGCAGAAGCAATTACAATATTGGTCATGGGATACCTTTCAATTGATTCGATATTTGTTGCGGTGCAGCATAAATTGATTTTCAAAGAAAGTCATTAACTAGTTTTCCCATGGTTTAGCAAAAATTTGACAATAGGGTGAATAATTGTTTTGGGCGCATTTGAGCCAACAATCATGCCAACGTGGCCTGTATCTGGACACAGAATCTCAGAGTTCAAAATACCCTCTGCCAGTGGCATTGTTGAACTTAGTGGCGCAATGTTGTCGGTTTTTCCGCAAATGACCATACTCGGTACTTTGATTTTTCCGGCACAGATTGACTGGTTGTGTAGCCGCCACTTCCCATCAGAAATCTGGTTTTTTACATGCCAGTCTAGAAGTAAATTTTTTGCAGTAGGCATTGAAATTGGACTACCATCAGCTAACCAGTCTTCGACCAAGGTAAATTTTTCTGCGGCTTTTGAGCTGGGTTCAAGTGCTGCAAAACCTTCGAATTTGCTTAAGAATTTTTCGGAGTCCAGTGCTGCAAACAAATACTGCATGAATTCAAATGGTATGGCACCAAAAATATTGCCCAAATCTGTTAATACTTTCCCCAAGGGTTTTCCATCATCGATGGCTCCGGCGTTTTGCAACAGGAGCTGGTTACCCGTTGCTTTTGAAAAATCCCATGGCGCACCGATGGTTACAAGGCTGGCTGTTTTTGGGTGGATTTGGGAAATTGCTGCGGCAATTGTGCCGCCCATACAATACCCCACAATCGCGACAGGTTTTGCACAGCTTGCCTCAATTTCGTTAAGTGCGGGCAGCGCGCGCTTGGTAATATAGGCGTTTATGTCAAATCCGGCTTCCTCAACATTGGGTGGCCCCCAGTCGAGAAGGATTGGACGTAACCCATTTTTTGCCAGCGTTCGTAAAAAAGAATTTTCTGCAGACAGATCAAGAATATATGATTTGTTGATGAGTGACGGCAGCACCAAAACTGGCGGTCCATTCGGGTGTATTGCCTCCGGAATTTGACCGAAGTCTAGCAATTTTGCGCTGCCCAATTGCGAAATTACCGGGGGGGCACGTAGTATTCTTTTTACAGGATGGTTCTGCCATGCCTCCAAACCATTTAGCATAGTTGCCAATTTTGCGGCAGCAAATTGAAGCTGGTGTATTGAATTTGTGGCGCCTGTTTTGGCAGTATCGCTTAACAAAGCCTTTATCGAAGCGTTTAAATGAAAAATTAGCGGGCTCGGAAAGCTGCTCCTTGAGGGTGGTTTGACTGGGATTTTCATGTCACGTCTCGTGGTTTTTTGCTTTGTTAACATACCTAGCTTGTTCGCGCCTGCGAAATTTGCGTTGCAGTTGCGAAATAGGTTGGTAATCTGTGTGAATGAAATTTTTGAGGAACTCCAATGGCTGATGATAGCACCGTTGATCCAATAATCATTAAGAAATATGCGAATCGGCGGCTTTATAATACTGATAAATCCAGTTACGTGACGCTTGATGATCTTTCTCAAATGGTGCGCGACGGGCAAGATTTTGAAGTCAAGGATGCTAAATCTGGTGAGGATATTACCCGGTCAGTGCTGACGCAGATTATCTTTGAGGAAGAATCAAAGGGGCAAAACCTGCTACCAATCAAGTTTTTGCGGCAACTTATCGGCTTTTATGGTGACTCGCTCGAAGGGTTTGTTCCAAGCTATCTTGAGGAATCCATGGAGTCCTTTTCCAAAAATCAAGATAATATGCGCGCGCAAATTAGCAATGCAATTACAGAAAATCCGGTTTTAGCAAATTTTGAAAGCATGGCACGAGGTAATGCTGAGTGGATGGAGAATGCAGTGAAAATGTTTTCGCCATTTGTTGCCAATCAACCTAATCAAACATCTGCGCAGGAGCCTGCCAAAAATTCAGAACTCGACGCTTTGAAAACCCAGCTTTCTGAAATGCAAAAACAACTTGCAAAACTTGTCAGCGGATCATGAGGATTGCGCAAGCGGTGCTAGATGGCCATTTGTATTCAGGCAAATAGGCATTTCAGCAGAACGCCCGTAATAATACCCCTGCATGGCATCAATGCCCAATTTTTGAACCATCGCTGATTCGGCCTCGGTTTCGATGAATTCTGCCACGGTGTACATGTCAAAATGCCGGGAAATCTTAACCATTGCTTCCAGCAAAACCTGGTTGTCACGGTTCTTGTCGATATCGGTAATAAATTGCCCGTCAATTTTCACCATGTCAAATTTGAATTTACGAAAATGTGAAAATGCGGTGCTGCCAGCACCAAAATCATCAATCGCAAAGCTACAGCCAATGTTATGGGCAAACTCCATAAACTGGATTGTGGAATCAGGATCCTCCATAGAGCCGGATTCAGTTATTTCAACAATCAGCCGGTCTGCAATTGTGGGATGGTCACGTGTATTCCGTTCGAGAATCCCCATCCATTCTGCATCATTGATGGAGTTTGGGGACATATTTACCGATAAGCGCTGGCGAGGATCAGCCTGCAACATATCCAGTGTTTTTTGCAATGCGATGCGATCAAGCGCTTGAACAAGTGATGTGTTTTCAACCGCCGGAATAAATTCTCCAGCGGCAATTGTGCGACCATCGCGGTCTCGTATGCGGGTCAGCCCCTCATGAAACGCAATCAGCGGCCTTGGCCCTGAGCGCACTATCGGCTGAAACGCCAAGCCAACGCGCCCTTCGGCAATGGCGGAATTCACCATCGCCCGACAGGCCTTAATTTTAAGGTCTGGTTGCGCTTGCGCTAATTGATAATCATCGTGGGGGGCAGCCATCTCGAATCTCCGTCAATCATACTTTACAACCCCAAGGTTACCCAAAAGTATTAACAGAACGTAAACATTCTCTAATTGTTCTAAAAATGTTCCTATTTTTTTCGCTGTATTTTACGAAAACTTAGATATTTTTGATTCTGACGGTAATAAACTGTTAACCTTCTAATTCAATTATGGTGCGTATAATTGCCAAGGCGCTTTCCGAAACCCAGTCGGCGCCGCCGGTCAGGCGCGCAATTTCTTGGCCCTCACGATTTAGAATAACGGTCAATGGCAGGCCAAGTGCGCCGAATTGCCGTCCCAAAGTACCGCGCGGGTCAAGTAGCACCGGCAGGTTTGTTACGCCGGCTTCTGCATTAAAACGCTCAATGCCTTCCAGTCGGTTTCGCCCTGTTGCAATGGCCATCACTTCAAATTCATCACCGCCAAGCAAGGTTTGTAATTCAGATAATGCCGGCATTTCCTCACGGCATGGGGCGCACCATGTTGCCCAAAAATTTACCACCCTGATTTTGCCATTGCTATCAGCCAAAATATGCTCCGCACCGCTCGGGTCGGTAAAGGCAATATCTATCGGGTCTTCGGCCTCAGACAGGATTTTCAGTTTGCGCATTTCATCAACCCGCATATCCATCAACTCAAGGCGCAATTCTGGGCTGATGGTTTGCGCTCCAACAGGGTTTGCACCCATGGCAATTGCGGCGTATAGCAGGGCTGGAATAAGGGCGGAAAATTTCATTGGATGCTCCTGCAAAAAATCGAGGTTATTATGTCAGACAGCAAGACATCAAATGCAATGTGGGGCGGGCGGTTTGCCGCTGGGCCGGATGCGATAATGGAGGCGATAAATGCTTCCATCGGGTTCGACAAACGTATGGCCAAGCAGGACATAGAGGGTTCCCGCGCCCACGCAGCGATGTTGGCTGCCTGTGGTATTATTACTAGTAATGATGCGCAAGCGATTGAGGAAGGCCTTCTCACGATATTGTCAGAGATCGAGCGCGGGGAATTTCCGTTTTCTGTCGCGCTGGAAGATATTCATATGAATATTGAGTCGCGCCTTACCGATTTGATCGGTGAACCGGCGGGGCGGTTGCACACGGCGCGGTCACGTAATGATCAGGTGGCGACAGATTTTAAGCTGTGGGTGCGGGATCAATTTGACGCCTGTATCGTTAGCCTTGATGCCTTGATGCTGGCGTTTTTGGGGCAAGCCGAGGCTGGTGTAAATTTTGTAATGCCAGGATTTACACATTTACAAGTGGCACAACCGGTAACGTGGGGCCACCATATGCTGGCCTATGTGGAAATGTTTGCGCGGGATAAATCACGCATGATTGATGCGCGCGCACGCATGAACACCTCGCCTTTGGGTGCCGCTGCACTGGCGGGCACATCCTTTCCGATTGATCGGGATATGACCAGCAAGGCGCTGGGCTTTGACCGTCCGGCTGCTAATTCGCTGGATGCTGTCAGCGACCGGGATTTTGCGCTGGATTTTTTGGCGGCGGCATCGATTTGTGCCACACATCTGTCGCGCATGGCTGAGGAATTGGTTATCTGGTCGTCTGCCCAGTTTAAATTTGTGACAATTTCGGACCGGTTTTCCACCGGATCATCAATCATGCCGCAAAAGAAAAACCCTGATGCGGCTGAACTTATCCGTGCCAAAGTTGGCCGAATTAACGGGTCATTGATTGCGCTTTTGACCATTATGAAAGGTCTGCCGCTAACCTATTCCAAGGATATGCAAGAAGACAAAGAACAGGTTTTTGATGCCGCAGACAGCCTGATGCTGGCAATCGCGGCGATGACGGGCATGATGCAGGACTTGCGCCCGAACGAAGCTGAATTGCGCGCGGCAGCCGCCACAGGGTTTTCAACGGCTACCGATTTGGCTGATTGGCTGGTGCGCAGCCTGAATATGCCGTTCAGGAATGCCCATCATGTGACGGGGGCGCTGGTGAAAATGGCTGAGGATCAGGGCTGTGATCTGCATGAATTAACGCTGGAACAGATGCAATCGGTTGAGGTGCAGATCAACGGAGATGTTTACGACGTGCTGGGGGTTGATAATTCGGTTGCCAGCCGCACTAGTTTTGGCGGTACAGCGCCAGCGAACATAACAGAACAAATCAAACAGTGGCGCGAGGTTTTGGCATGAAGGTTTTAGGAATAGTTTTAATGTTGGCGCTGTCCACAACGATCATAGGCTGTGGGGTCAAAGGCGCTCCTTTGCCGGTAATGGCCACGCAATAATTATGTCAGTGCCGCGAATAATCTTTCTGGTTCTGACAATTCTGGGCCTTGTGCATCCGGTTTTCTTTGATGAAAGCTGGTCTCTTTTTGGCTCTCTGTTTGAATTCAACTGGAATTTGATGATTATCTGGCTGGCATTTATCAGCTTTTCTTGGCATGAATGCCATCTGCGCAAGGCGTATCTGCCGCTGGTGTCAATGCCGGTTGCAGCGGTGTTTGGCCTTGGCGCGGGCCTGCCGCTTTATCTTTTTCTTCGCTCTCGGCCATTGGATTAAACATGGATCATTTCATTTACAAAAACGGTGTTTTGCACGCCGAAGACGTGGCTTTGCCAGATATCGCAGCGGCGGTTGGCAGCCCGTTTTATGTGTATTCTACCGCCACATTACAGCGCCATTATCAAGTGTTTGATGAGGCGTTGAAGGGCATGGACCACCTGATTTGTTATGCGATGAAAGCCAATTCCAACCAGGCTGTGCTTCGGATTATGGCTGATATGGGCGCTGGCATGGATGTGGTTTCCGGCGGTGAATATGCCCGCGCCATTGCGGCGGGTGTTGCGCCGGAAAAAATCGTTTTTTCGGGCGTGGGAAAAACGGTTACGGAAATGGAAATGGTGCTGAAGGGCGGCATTCGCCAATTCAATGTCGAAAGCGAACCGGAGCTGTTGGCGTTAAGCGCCATTGCTACACGGCTGAATAAAACCGCCAATATCACCTTGCGGGTGAACCCTGATGTGGACGCCAAAACCCATGCCAAAATCGCCACCGGAAAATCCGACAATAAATTCGGTATTCCAATGGCAAACGCCCGCGCGGCTTATGCGCAGGCGGCGGGTTTACCGGGCATTAACATTGTCGGGATTGATGTGCATATCGGCTCACAGCTAACCGATCTTAACCCTTATGAAATTGCCTTTACCAAAGTGGCGGAGCTGACAGAACAGTTGCGCAGTGACGGACATGAAATCATACGTCTTGATCTGGGCGGCGGGCTTGGCATTCCTTATAAAAGCTCCAATACCGCACCGCCTTTGCCGATGGAATATGGTGATGTTATTCGCCGTACTGTGGGGCATTTGGGCTGTGAGATCGAAATCGAACCGGGGCGGCTGATTGCGGGCAATGCGGGGCTGCTGATTTCCTCGGTGATTTATGTGAAGCAGGGCGCAGAACGCAAATTCCTGATTATTGATGCCGCGATGAATGACCTTATTCGCCCCGCAATGTATGAGGCATATCACGATATTATCCCCGTTATTGAGCCTGTTACCGGCGTTGAACCCCAACCGATTGATATTGTCGGGCCGGTCTGCGAAAGCGGCGATACATTTGCGGTTCAACGCTTGATGCCTGCGCTTGAATCTGATGATTTGGTGGCGTTTCGCTCTGCGGGGGCATATGGCGCGGTTATGGCTTCTGAATACAATTCCCGCCCCCTGATCCCGGAGGTGCTGGTTATGGGTGATCAATTTGCTGTGGTTCGGCCCCGCCCCACCTATGCGGATATGATTTCACGCGATACACTGCCATCATGGATGCAATAACCGGATTCGCCCTATGACCCCATACGGGGATAGATTTACACCAAAATCCCGTGACCCTTTGCTGGGTTTGTCACGCCAAATTGGCTTGACCAAACTGGCGATGCTGGTGGAATCAGCCTTGCGGGCATTTTGGCCACTGGTATCGCTGGTTCTGTTTGCCTATGGGTTTGTGGCCTTCGGAGGCTTGGCGATTTTGCCGCCCCTTGCGGTGCAAATCTTGATCGGCATTTTTGTGCTGGTGGTTCTATGGCTGGCATATATTGGTATAAAACAGTTTTACTGGCCCGGCCAGCCTGCTGCCTTGCTGCGGCTTGATGAGGGTCTTGAAAACAGCCCCATTGCCGCGCTGCAAGATCAACAGGCCCTGAAAACCGATAACCCAGTTACCAAAGCCTTGTGGAGTGAGCATCAATCGCGGATGGAAGCCGCCGCACAGAAAGCCCGCGCTGCGTTGCCTGATCCGGGCTTGGCAAAGCGCGACCCGGTCGGCCTGCGGCTGATGGCGCTGATCGTGGCTATTGTGGCGCTGGCTTTTGCGCCTCGCCCGGATGTTAACAGCGTTATGGCAGCGATTACCGGCGATGAAACCCGCCTTGTTGTGCCAAGCTTTGCGATTGAGGCATGGGCAACCCCGCCCAGCTATACTGGAAAACCAGCGCTTTATCTGACCGAAATTGAACAGGGAACAGAAATCAGTTTACCCGTTGGCACTGAGATCACTGTGCGGTTTTACGGCGAAGGAAAATTCATCCTGACCGAAGAAATCAGCGGCAACAATACGGTTTTACCCACACCAGATCCAGATATTCAGGTTTTGGATGCTGGATTTACGGCACAGCAATCCGGCCAGATATCTGTGCAAAACGGCAATGATACTTTGGGGCAATGGAATGTTGTGATCATTCCGGATTTGCCGCCGGTTTTGCGCGTTCCTGACGCTGTTGAAAAAACTGCTGATGGCATGATGGAGCTGACATATACTGCGCGCGATGATTACGGCATTGAAACTGCGATTCTGACCATAACACCTGATTTATCTTTGGTTGACCGGCGTTATGGGCTGGTGGCTGAGCCGGAACTCCCTGCGCCGTTTATGCGCGATTTGCCGATGCCATTTTCCAATGATCTCAGTGATCTTAAAGAAACATTCACTGAGGATTTTTCAAAACACCTTTGGGCACATTTACCGGTTATTATCACATTGAGCGTAACTGACGGGGCAGGGCAAACCGCCAGTTTGACGCTTGATCCAACTGACCTGCCTGCCAAAACATTTTTTGATCCGCTGGCGGCAGGCATTATTGAACAACGCCGAGATTTGCTGTGGTCGCCGCAAAATGACACCCGGGTTTCGCAGGTTTTGCGGGCCATGACCCATAATCCCGACGAGGGTCTTTTTCCCTCCAGCTCCACCTATCTTTTGACCCGCACAGCTATCCGGCGCATGGGCTATCAGATGGAAAACGGGTTTGATGATGTTGAGCGGGCGGAGATCACGGAACTGCTCTGGCTGATTGCCAATTTGATCGAGGACGGTGATTTGTCTGGCGCTGAGGCGCGTTTGCGCCGCGCACAGGAACGCCTTGCGCAAGGCTTGGAAAATGGTGCTAACGCGGCCGAGATGTCCGAATTGATGGACGAGCTGCGCGACGCCACCGATGATTACCTGCGTGAATTGGCCGAAAATGCAGAGCCAGGCGAAGGCCCGCAACCGGGCCAGGAAACCCGCAGCATGACCATGGAACAACTGCAAGAAATGCTCGATAGATTGCAAGAATTGACCGAAAACGGCCAAACCGAAGAAGCCCGCCAAATGCTGGAGCAACTGCGCGAATTTATGGAAAATATGCAGGTCACCAATGCGCAACCCCAACCGGGGCAAGGCGGGCAAGACCAGCAGAACTTGCAAGATAGTCTGGAACAGCAACAACAGCTTTCCGATGAAGCGTTCCAACAATTGCAAGACCAGTTGGAACAAGGCGAAGATCAAAACGGCGAGGGCTTGGCTGACCGCCAAGAAGCCTTGCGCGATTTTTTGGATGACATGCGCGGGCAAGCCGATTCTGACGAAGCAAATGACGCCATCGACGAGGCAGAACGCAACATGGGTGAAGCCCGCGACCGTCTTGAGGATGGCGATTTTTCCGGCGCGCTGGATGAACAGGCAGAGGTAATGGAAAACCTGCGCCAAGGCCTGCGAGATTTACAAAACCGCAATCAAGCTGACGAATCCGGTGCTGACGGGCAGGTTGACCCCAATAATGTTGAACGAGACCCGCTGGGCCGCCCTGTGGGCAGTCAGGGCCGAATTGACAATGGCGATACCGAAGTGCCGGACCAAAATGCTGCTGATCGGGCGCGCGAATTAATGGAAGAAATCCGTCGACGTTCGGGGGATGCTCAGCGCCCCGAGGAAGAACTGGATTATCTCCGGCGTTTGCTGGAACGGTTTTAGAAAAGCTTTGTAAAAGAATAGACTCGGTGATTTTGAATTGTCGGTATATGCTGCACATAAATAATTTTGAATTTTGCATTTTTTAATAAACAACGCCCGTCATTTCAGGCAAGCGTTCCCCCATTTTGGAGAGTATCCATTGGCAAAACCAGACAAAGCCGAACTTACAAAACAAGGTGTTGTGCTAAAAGAAGTTATCGCAAAAGCCCGCAAAAAACCTTATAATTTTGCTTTGTTGCAGGGCAAAGACCAGATGTATTTGGTAACACATCTAAAGAAAAAACCTGAAATGCTGCGCAAAGAAGCCAAAAAAGAAGGCGGCGGCCCAAAAGGTATTATGGGTACGCTGAATGTTGAAGGCAAAAACCTGATTTTTTCGATTGAGGAAGAACCCCCCGGCTCATTCCCCAAATTAATCAAGAACTTTTTCATGGTGCGCGGCATTGCGGTTAGTGTCACATTTAATCTTGCGAGCGGCCCAGAGGAAGAAAGTGGCGGTGACGTCGAGGCGGAGGCGGATGTTCAGGCTGTTGCTGCGCCCCCTGCTGACGCACCTGCACAACAAGATGAAAGCGCAGTTGAGGAAGAACCCGCGGCTGAAGAAAAGGCTGAAGACGAGGGATATTTTGCCTCAATTGCGGGGGTGTTTAGTGATCTTCGGGCTGATCTGTCCAAAAAAATTGATGGTGCTGCTGATGAAATCAAGAATGAATACCATGACTTAATCGATAAAATTGACAAATCCATAGTGGGGAAAAAACGCGACGAAGCACGCGACTCCCTCAAAAAACTCCAAACACTGCACGATAAATATATCAAACCTGTGACCGAAAAAGCTGCGGAGTATTACGAAGAAATCAAAACCCGCTCAGCCGCAAAAGAGCGTATGGAGGCGCTGGATTTATCCGATGTGCAAACCGAACAATTATCGGATTTGGCAGTTGTCAGCCCCAAGGTTTTTGAAGCTACTGTAAAAACCCTTGCGTCTATGGATGCAAAATTTGGTGATTTGGACGCGACACCTGGCGGTATCGTGGCGCTGGAAAAGAACGCTTCCGATGCTGAAAAGCTATGGCAAGCCGCCAATAACAAATTTCGAGAAATGTGGAAAAACGATAGTGCTGCACGAATCAAAGTAGAAGCTGCCGAGAAAAAAATTGCCGATATAAAGAAACGCGCTGAAGCATTTGAGGCGGCATTGGTGAAATTGCGCAATAGCTTGCCAAAAGATATCACAGAGATGACCGATGCGCAGAAAAAGGTCTTAGCTAAATTATTGAATGCGCTAAAAACAAGTAAAACCGCATTAGTGGCGGCAACAGTCGATTTAACACAAGAAAAGTCAGCAAAGCAGCTTGCCCAAATTGCCTATGATGCTTCGGAAAAAACCAATAACGAACTAAGTGCTGCCTTTAACAAACAGGACGATATAGCCAAAGCAGCAGCAACTAAAAAGAAAATGCTGGATTCAATGGCCGTAGGCGCGCTTTCGCCAAATTCCAAAGATCCGCTGAACGAAGACGAAGTTGCACAAATTTTGTCGGCAATCGAAGCAAGTACCGAATTTGGTGATAGTGCGCTTGATCTGCTGGAAACCACCAAAGACAAAAGCCATATCGCCAAAGGTGCCGGCATGTTGGCCACAGGCATATCAAACGAATTCAAGGACCAAGATGGAAACCCCTATGGTGACGAGAATGCGCGGCAAGAATATGCCAGCAGTGCGCTGAAACTTGGCAATGCATTGGGGGGTACATATTTTGATGATATGAATGCCTATATCAAAAAAGGCGGGATGAACGAAACGCCCAAACTCTCCTTTGATTATGGTTCAGAAAAAGAGCGTGACCAAAATCGGGCGAAATTTGTTAGTGGTTCGATGTTGGACAGCAACGGCAAAATTGACACCAAAAGCGCTGCGGCGACTGCTGCATTGGATGAAATAAATTTCCACCCTGACGCTATGTATCCAGAAACACCGGGTATGAACATGCATTTTGCTGACATGGTTAAAACCATGGAAGACCCCGCGCATAAAGACAAAATGCAAAATGTGTTGGACGGGGTAACAACAAAACCCAAAACAAAAACCGGCCTTGATCTGGTGGCGCAGGCAACTGGAAAACCGGCAGCTGATCTAAAGCCAGAGGATACAAAAGCCGCCATTATGTCGGCGATGTTTACGCCGCTTAACCAAGGTCCGGTCGGGTCATGTTTTGCCACTGGCCCTGCGCGTAACTTGCGTGGCAAAGACCCTGCTAAAGCCATGGCGGGTATGGCTGAAATTGCAACCAAGGGAACCTTTACCACCGAACAAGGCGTGCCAATCAAAGCGGTACGTGCCAATATTGGCACCAGTGAAGCGGATCAAAAGAAACACAAACTGCCCGAAGATGACAATCCGTTAATGCGGTCTTGGGAATATACGATTGCGACTGCGGGCGCGATGCTTAAGGGGTCTTATGAGGAAGAACAACTTGATAAGCAACTTTGGGCCACAAATTTAAAGCGCGCTCCAAATGGCGACAATCTGAATGAATTAGAATATCTGACAGGCATGACGGACTGGGAGAATGTTAAAGAACGGCTCAAAAAAGCGATTCATGATGAGTTGGATTTTCGCTATAATGCCACATCAAAAATCAAGGACTCCTCTGACGGTAGCTCCACCAGAGGAAATTTTGAAATAGTTAACAAAAGCAACCACCCTCCCAAAGGCCCAATTGTAAAAAAAGCAGATTTTATTGCGATCATAAGCGCACTTGCCATCGAAGCGGCAAAAGCAAAGAACAATCCGGCCCTTAGTCAATTGATAACGGATCATTGCAGCAGTCAGGCGTTTATCGATTCTGTATGTCTGTGGAAAAAGGGGGGGGCCGGCAAAGAAGATGATATTAGACTGCCGTGGGAAATTTCCGGCGGTGGTATTGAGGGGAATATGATTAAGGTGCTTGAAGGCAAACTGCCAGATGGCAGTGAGCGGCTAACCAGAGATATCTCAGGCCTCAGTGCGAACCCCAAGGTAGGCAAACGTGGTCGTTTGGACAAGGGGGCGCGTACCAAAAAAGTTGTTTCAAAATTGATTGAAAGCTATATGAAACAAGGTCCTGATGTTGAAATGACAAATATTAGTACAGGCGGCATACACGCGTTTACTGGCTTGCCCAATCACCCCTCGCTGGATGTGCTAAAAGAGGGCAGCGACCCCGCCGCTGCCATGGAAGAACATATGTTGAAGCCTGGCCGTGAAATGGCTGCAAAGGAAATGGACGTTAGAACCGTTACGATGTTGTTTGATCGGCAAATCACGGCATTTGGTGAACTCCACATGCCAAAGGGGCTGTTAGAAGATGATAAAAAAGGCGTTGAGTTGATTGCTGAGGCGCGTAAGAAGCGCCCAAATAAGGGAATGAAACCCAAAGAAATAAAAGCGCTGATCGATGAACTTGCTAAACCGATCAATGCTTATACGTCAAACGCAAATGTAGAAAGCTGGAAAGCCAGTGAAACCGCTAATGGCAAGGCGCCAGACGCCAAAGCCTTTGCCAGACAATTAGAAGCATATGAGAAATTTGCTGAATCCAAAAAGGAACAAGAATTTGATAACAATATTATTAATACATTGGACCCGCCGGAATTTGTTATCGCTGACACCAATTGGGGTGACGGCGATGGGCACAGTTTTTTTGTGATAATCCCAGACCCTGTCACGGGCGATCCCAAAATGTTTAAACGTGACGAACCAAGCGGGAAATTGTCGGCTATGTCTAAAAAATGGACTGACACCAGCTGGGAGGAGACCAAATGAAGCCTGCAAACATAATAACGAGGTGGCGCAATGTCTGATAAAACCCCTTTTGTTGAATGCAATTATACCGATACAGGCGAACCAACCTGCCTGATTAACGACAAAGAATACGTGTTCGTGCAAGAAGTCATGTTTGAACAACAGTTTATTCATTTGCCGGAAAACATTAATGTTTTGGTCGAAGTGTTGAACCATTTTGCAATGGGCAAGACCTTTGACGTGATTGAGGATATCGACGGTTTTAACGCAAAATTCCGCGAAACCTATGAGGCAGAGGAGGAGCAGCCTTGGGATCAATTCAATCCCAGTGTTTCTGACTTTACCATGCCGGATCTTGATTTAATTAAGCTTCCGGTCGTCGATGATGCGCAGATTGAATTTTTTGTCAAACACCGTGGGCTTGGCATTCCTTATAAAGTGTCCGGATATGCTGATGGGCGGGGCAAGTTGGAATACGTGCCAATGTAATAATGCAAATCAAAAAATTTACCATTTGATAAATTTTTTCTTCTGTGGCAATGTTGTATAAACGCAAACCCAACAGGAGGTAGGATTTGACAAATTCGATCGCAACATCAGGCATTGCAGCGGGCCGTTTAGGCGGCGATGAATATGCCAAAAACTTTGGCGACTTGCATGCGCCACTTGATATTCATGAGGCATCGGTCGCCGCAGATCGCTGCTATTTCTGCCATGACGCGCCCTGCCAAACCGCGTGCCCAACGGATATCGACATCCCGCAATTCATTCGAGAAATTTCAACCGGCGCTGTTGGTTCTGCTGGTATGACAATTTTGTCTCAAAACATTCTGGGCGGTATGTGCGCGCGGGTTTGCCCCACAGAAACCTTGTGTGAGGAAGTGTGCGTGCGCGAAATCGCTGAGGGCAAGCCGGTCGAAATTGGCCGATTGCAACGGTTTGCAACGGACGCGATGATGAAAAAACCTGAACAACCATTTGCGCGCGCAGCAGAAACCGGAAAGAAAATCGCAATTATTGGCGCTGGGCCTGCGGGGTTGGCAGCGGCGCATCGTTTGGCGATGTTTGGCCATACCATTACCATTTTTGATGGCCGCAATAAATCCGGTGGGCTGAATGAATTTGGCATTGCCAGCTATAAATCGGTTGAGAATTTCGCCCAGCGCGAGGTGGATTGGCTGCTGTCTATTGGTGGAATAACGGTAAAGCACAGCCAAAAACTGGGGGCGCAGGTTACAATTGAAGGATTGCAATCTGATTTTGATGCAGTGTTTCTGGCGATTGGTTTGGCTGGTGTTAATGCGCTGGGGATTGCAGGAGAAGACAATGGTATTGTCAGTGATGCCGTTGATTTTATTGAAGAACTTAGACAGACAAAAGATATGGGAGCCATGCCGATTGGCCGAAATGTTGTGGTAATCGGTGGCGGTATGACCGCTGTGGATGCAGCGGTTCAGGCCAAACTGCTTGGCGCGCAGACAGTTTCAATGCTGTACCGCCGTGGCAAAACCCGCATGAGCGCCAGCGTTTATGAACAAGATCTTGCCACCAGCAAAGGCGTGCAATTGATTTTTAACGCGCAGCCTATTTCGGTTGGGCTGGATAGTATCAAATTTGCGTTTACTACCGAAACTGGCGGTAAATTGGTTACGACAAATGAGGAATTTACCCTTCCAGCGGATCAAGTGTTCAAAGCCATTGGTCAAACCATGATAGGTGCGCCGGACGGGCTTGAGATTTCGCATGGTAAAATCAAGGTTTCGCCAACTGGCATGACCTCGCTCAAAGGTGTTTGGGCGGGGGGGGATTGCGCCTCGGGTGGTGATGATCTGACGGTTACGGCAGTGGCCGAAGGCCGTGACGCCGCAATCGATATTCATTCATTTTTGACGGAGGGCGCGTAACATGGCAAACCTCAAATCCAATTTTGTTGGCATTAAATCCCCCAATCCTTTTTGGCTGGCCTCCGCGCCACCGACTGACAAAGAATACAATGTACGGCGCGCATTTGAGGCTGGCTGGGGTGGCGTCGTGTGGAAAACCCTTGGCGAAGAAGGCCCCCCCGTCGTCAACGTAAATGGCCCACGTTACGGCGCTATTTTTGGCGCTGATCGTCGTTTGGCAGGGCTAAATAATATTGAACTGATCACCGATCGGCCATTGCAGGTTAATTTACAAGAAATCAAATCGGTCAAAATGGATTATCCCGACCGCGCCGTGGTTGTGTCGTTGATGGTCCCGTGTGAGGAAGATGCGTGGAAAATGATCCTGCCCGTGGTTGAGGAAACCGGGGCTGATGGCATAGAGCTGAATTTTGGCTGTCCGCATGGCATGGCAGAGCGCGGCATGGGCAGTGCTGTGGGGCAGGTGCCGGAATATATCGAGATGGTAACGCGGTGGTGTAAACAAAATACCCGTATGCCGGTGATTGTAAAACTTACCCCGAATATCACCGATATCCGCATTCCAGCAGCGGCAGCAATGCGCGGCGGTGCAGATGCGGTTAGCCTGATTAATACCATTAATTCAATTACTTCGGTTGATTTGAATTTGTTTGCGCCAGAACCTACGATTGATGGAAAAGGCGCACATGGCGGTTATTGTGGCCCTGCCGTCAAACCGATTGCGCTGAATATGGTGGCTGAAATTGCCCGCAATGCAGAGACTGCCAATTTGCCTATTTCTGGCATTGGCGGCATTTCTACATGGCGCGATGCAGCCGAATTTATTGCGCTGGGCGCTGGCAATGTGCAGGTCTGCACGGCGGCCATGACCTATGGGTTTAAGGTTGTGCAGGAAATGATTTCCGGCTTGTCGGAATGGATGGATGACAATGGTCATACCAGCATTGAGGCCCTTGTCGGGCGTGCTGTTCCGAATTGCCGAGATTGGCAGGATTTGAATCTGAATTACATTGCCAAAGCCAAGATCGACCAAGATCAGTGCATTAAATGCGGCCGTTGTTTTGCCGCCTGTGAGGACACCTCGCATCAAGCCATTACCATGTCTGATGACCGCGTGTTCGAGGTGCAAAACGACGAATGTGTGGCGTGTAATCTGTGCGTATTGGTTTGTCCGGTTGAGAATTGCATTTCGATGGAGGCCCTGCCAGCAGGCGCGCTCGATGAACGCACCGGCGAAAATGTTCCCGCAGAATACGCTAATTGGCAAACCCATCCCAACAACCCAAGCCGCATCTAGGTGCTGCGAAATTCGGCGTCAAACGGCCATCTGGCCATGCTGCTTTTTGCGGCTTTGGTGTCGGGGTCGTTTTCACTGGGGGGCTATGCGGCGCGGCTGGTTGACCCTGCTGCGCTTATGGCTTTGCGGTTTTTGCTGGCGGGAATTTTGATCGGCGCACTGGTGGCGATCGGGCCGGGGTTAACGCGCCGTGATCTTCAGGCCTCTTGGCGGTATTTTGTGCTTGGCGGGCTGTTTTCTACGTATTTTGTGTTGATGTTCATGGGGTTAAAGACCTCTGATCCGGTTGCGACCAGTGCGGTTTTTACCCTGACACCGTTTATGTCTGCCGGTTTTGGCTGGCTGCTGATGCGTCAGATCATAACAGGGCGTATGGCGATTGCGCTGATTATTGGCGGCATTGGTGCGCTTTGGGTGATTTTTCGTGCAGATATAGCGGCGCTTTTGGCGTTTGAAATCGGCCATGGCGAATTTTTGTTTTTCCTCGGCTGTATCAGCCACGCCGTCTATACGCCGATGTCGCGGAAACTAAACCGAGGCGAGTCGCCGCTGGTGTTCACCTTGGGAACGCTTTGCGCCGGTTTTATTATTCTGGCCGCGTATTCCGCACCGCAAATCATCCAAACCAATTGGGCGGCGCAGCCAGCGATATTGTGGATTGTGCTGGCGTATTTAGTAATATTCGCCAGCGCTTCCACGTTTTTCCTGCTGCAATATTCCACCCTGCGTCTGCCCAGCGCCAAGGTGATGGCCTATACCTATCTGGTGCCGGTTTTTGTGATTTTATGGGAGGGCGTTTTGGGCCATGGCTGGCCTGACCCCGCAATTCTGTTGGGTATTGCAATGATTATTCTGGCGCTTTTTCTTTTGTTAAAAGAATAAGTTAAGGCCGCAAACCATTGCGAAACATTTTGCTTAGATATGTTGCGGCATCTTCAAACCGTTTGGCATAACCCTCGTCCAGAACCGCATGAATTTGCGCATCAAAATCAGCATAATGCTGGGTGGTAGACCATATGGAAAATATCAGATGATGCGGGTCTACCGTAGCAATTTTTCCTGATTTTGACCAAGCTGCAATTAACACCGATTTTTCGTCCACCAAAGGTTTTAACCGGTTTTCGATACTATGCATAATGCGTGGCGCACCTTGGATGATTTCATTGGCAAACAGACGGCTTTCGCGAGGGAAATCCCGCGCCAGTTCCAGTTTTCGGCAAATATAGTCGCAAATTTCATCCAGCGGATCACCGTCAGGGGAAATTTTTTCCAACGGTTCCAGCCATTTCTCCATGAGCTGCGCCAGCAATTCATTGTGCAAAGCGTCTTTTCCGCTGAAATAATATAGCAAATTGGGTTTTGATAATCCGGCCTTTTTAGCGATTTTATCCAGTGTTGCACCGCGAAAACCGAATTTTGAAAACACATCCAGCGCTGCATCCAAAATTTTAACGGTTTTTTCTTTTTGGATCCGCGTGATCTTTTTGGTCTTGCGCGCTGTTGGTAATTTGGATTCTTGCGTGTTCATATTACCTCTGGGCCAAAATCTGCTATTTGCGTAGCCTAAATCAACAAGTATCAGTTGACTACTGCTTTTGGCATGATAGCCTAATTTCTGACCAAATAGTCAAATTTTATTCAGGTGTGGAAATGGCAAACACAACCCAAAATAACCCAAACGATCTGCGCGCCTTCTGGATGCCGTTTACAGCTAACCGTCAATTCAAGAAAAACCCGCGTATGTTTGTGGCCGCTGATGGCATGTATTATACCACGTCTGATGGTCGCCAAGTGCTGGATGGCACGGCGGGGCTTTGGTGTTGTAACGCTGGCCATAACCAACCGCGCATTGTTGAGGCAATCGCCAAACAAACCGCTGAACTGGATTACGCACCGGCATTCCAGATGGGCCACCCCAAGGCGTTTGAGCTGGCGAATAAACTGGTGGATATGGCACCTGACGGTATGAACCATGTGTTCTATACCAATTCCGGTTCTGAGGCGGTTGAAACCGCGCTGAAAATCGCTATTGCCTATCACCGTGCGCGCGGTGAAGGCACCCGCACACGGCTGATTGGCCGCGAGCGCGGTTATCACGGCACAAATTTTGGCGGCATTTCTGTGGGGGGCATTGGCCTTAACCGCAAGACATTTGGCAATCTGCTTAGTGGCGTTGACCATATGCCCCATACCCATATTCCCGAAAACGCATTTTCGCGTGGGCAGCCCGAACATGGTGCAGAAATCGCAGATGAGCTGGAACGTATTGTGGCGCTGGGTGATGCCAGCAATATCGCGGCGGTCATTATCGAACCGATGGCGGGGTCTACCGGTGTTCTTCTGCCGCCAAAGGGGTATCTTGACCGCATTCGGGCCATTACCAAAAAACACGGAATTTTGTTGATTTTTGATGAAGTGATTACCGGTTTTGGCCGTCTTGGCTCGGCCTTTGGTGCCAGTCATTATGGTGTGACGCCCGATATGATGACCATCGCCAAGGGCATGACCAACGGTATTATCCCGATGGGTGCAGTGATTGCCAGCAGTGAAATCCATGATGCATTCATGCAGGGCGATGAGGGCCTGATAGAGCTGTTTCACGGCTATACCTATTCGGGCAATCCGATGGCTTGTGCGGCGGGGCTGGCCACATTGGAAACCTATCGTCAGGACGGGTTGTTTGAAAATGCCCGTGATCTGGC
>CAZCDC010000023.1:0-3536 GCA_964497195.1 uncultured Rhodobacterales bacterium
GCGCCGATCTTGAGCATCCCAGCCTGCAAGGATTGGATGGAGCCGAGGCGGTGCTAGACTGGCCCGCGCTTGAGCGGATTATGGCAGGAATTTAAATATGCATGAGGCCGTGTCGAACCATTTTAACCTAGCGGTGAATGATGACGGCACGCAATTTTTGATGAACCGCAATCAGGTGCATTTTTCGCGCATCACTGCCTCCAGTCTTTTGTTGCTGGATGCCAACACTCCAGCAACATTGGCAACAATGTCGCTGATACCTTTATCCGTGTTTTGCAGACAGGGCAAAAGCTGAAGATTTTGCCGGATGGAATTGCTGAAAAAACCGCACGAGAGTTGGAGGAATATCCCGGCCAAGCTGAGAAACATTTGGCGGAGCTAAAAGCGATATTGAATAGTGGGGGCAGTGATTATGCGCACTAAAGGCGGTATTAACTAAAGCGGTGTTGCGGCAAAATGCGTAATGTGTGAAATATTTTGCATTTGACATGATGGTCTCATTGTTTGATAAGCCCATCAAGTCGCGCTGGAGAGATTCTGCGTGGCTTTGTATTTGTATAATTGCCCCCTCGGGGGCACGCAGTTTGACGGCGCGGAAACGCTTAACACCCATTTGGGGGCCACAAGACGCGGGAAACCAAAAGGAACGCGCGCATGTTCGCCGTAATGAAAACTGGGGGCAAACAGTATAAAGTTGCCGAGGGTGATATCTTCACCATCGAGAAATTGGTTGCCGAAGCTGGTGACACTGTTCAATTCAACGAAGTTCTGATGCTGGGTGGTGACAAAACCACCATCGGCGCGCCTTTCATTAAAGACGCTGGTGTTCAGGCCGAAGTGGTTGAGCAAACCCGTTCGAAAAAGACAATTAACTTTGTAAAACGTCGTCGGAAGCACTCCAGCCAACGCAAAAAAGGCCATCGTCAACCGCTGACTTTGGTGAAAATCACCAGCATTCTGGCATCTGGCGCGGACAAATCCGGCGTTATGGCTGCTTTGGGCACTGTAACTGGCGCTACTCTTGGCACCGTTTCTGGCGCGGCGCTGGGTGCTGCTGTTAAGAAAAGCACAGCGACCTCGAAAAAAGCGTCAAAAACTGATGCAGTTGTTACCGAAGGTAAAGTTGGCTCTGCGCCGGCAAACCTGCTAAAAGGCCCTGTCGGTGATGCGGATGATTTGAAGAAAATCAGCGGCGTTGGCCCGAAACTCGAAGGTGTTTTGAATGAGATCGGTGTTTATCATTTCTCGCAAATCGCTGAATGGGCTGCTGCGGATATTGAATATATGGACGATCGTCTATCATTCAAAGGCCGCATTGAGCGCGACGACTGGATCAAGCAAGCTGGCGAATTCGCCAAAGCTGCGAAATAAGGAGAGAACACAATGGCACATAAAAAAGCAGGTGGCTCATCCCGCAACGGTCGCGATTCCGCTGGCCGTCGTCTAGGCGTTAAAAAATATGGTGGTGAATTGGTTATTGGTGGCAACATCATCGTGCGCCAACGCGGCACCAAATTTTACCCGGGCAATAATGTTGGCATGGGCAAAGACCATACCATTTTCGCGACCTCTGAAGGCAATGTGAAATTCCACAAAGGCTTAAAAGGCCGCACATTTATTTCAGTCCTGCCACTGGCGGAGGCTGCAGAATAGTCGAACCTCGACATTTATAAAATAAGGGGATCGGCTTAAGGCCGGTCCCTTTCTCGTTTCTGGGGCCGGTTTACGGGGCATTGCATTTGGTGATGTCCGTCTCAGAAAAGGAGAAAGAAGATGACTATAACCGGTAAAGAGCTGATGGACATGGGGTTCGATCAGGGGGCTGAACTTGGCAATGCGTTGGCTTTTGTTAATGAACAGGGTCTGAGTGGCACTGCGCTGTATGATTGGGTCCAGGCCAACAAGCCTGCGCCAAAATTGCCGCTGCAAGATACTGTGGAATATCAGTTTAACCTTATTGCTGAAAATACTGCCGAGGCAGATAATATCGCGAAAGTGCGCGAAACCATGGATGTCGTGATGCAAACGCCAACTGTGCGCGCCGGCGCAATTATGCCGGATGCCTGTCCGGCAGGGCCGGTGGGGACTATTCCGGTTGGCGGGTTTGTATAAGTTGGGAATGAAAGTGGCCGAGAAATTCCGCCGCAAGCTTTCACCTAAAACGCTGAAACAAAACGCCTGGATTCCTTTTGATACGGAGGAGGGCGCGGCCTATTGGGAGGCGCTTCAGCTTATCCGAAAATGGACCAAAGCCAACCATAACGCATTGCATCAGGCAGCACTGGAAGGGGTAAAAGGCCAGTTGGTGGAACTGTTCTGGAACGAGCATAATTTTGTGTTTCGCAAGGATAACCTGTTTTACCATGCCAAAGGTGCGACGCCGATTGAGGCGGATTTTATGCCGGATTCAAACGGTATTCAGATTGTGCCGATGAATATGGCGGAGCCGATTTTGTTGATCCGAGGGGAAACCAACGCGCAAAATATTGGTTTTGCACCGCACGGGGCAGGGCGAAACTATTCGCGCTCGGCCCATAAACGGGCGCAAGCGGGCCGGAGCGACGCCGATATTTTTGCGCAAGAAACTGCAAAAATTGACGCGCGTTTTTATGCCAACAGGATCGATATTTCCGAGCTGCCAAGCGCTTATAAATCTGCAAAAACCGTGCGGGCACAAATGGCGCAGTTTGAATTGGCCGAGGTGGTGGATGAAATTATACCGCACGGCTGTATTATGGCTGGAGATTGGGAGTATAATGCGCCGTGGAAGGTCAAAGCCCGCGCAAAATACGCAAAGCGTGCCCCTTAACAGGGGTGCGTTAATTCTGGAGAATAATATGACAATTATCGAAACCGAACGTTTGGTTCTACGACCTTTGGAGGCCGCAGACGCGCCGTTGATCTCATTGTATATCGGGGATTGGCGGGTGGCCAAGTATCTTGACCGGGCACCTTATCCATACCCTGACGGGGCGGCGGATGTGTTTATTGATTCAACCCAGCACGCTGATTTCAAAGATCATGTTTGGGCTATCGCCAAAGACGGCCAGCTTATTGGTATCATTAGCATTGGTCTTGGTGATACCGGTCTTGGCAATGTTGGCTATTGGCTGGCGCCGCAATTATGGGGCGGCGGGTTTATGCCCGAGGCCCTTAAGGCTGTGATTGAATTTGCGCGCGGCGCTGATTTTGCCAAACTGGACGCCTCGGTGCACCAAGATAATGACGGTTCGGCCAAGGTATTGATGAAATGCGGGTTTGAATATATTGGCGAGGGTGAATGCACTTCGGTTTCGCGCGGCACTACGGTTGCATCATGGCAATATGAATTGGCGCTATCCCAACCAGACGCTTGAGGCTTTGGGTTCGGTGCTGTATCGGATGGCCAACAAAGGACAATGTTATGAAATTTCTCGATCTTACCAAAGTATATATCCGCTCCGGTTCGGGCGGCAAAGGCTGTACCAGTTTTCGCCGTGAGGCTTATGTCGAATTTGGCGGGCCGGATGGCGGCGATGGTGGCAATGGCGGGTTTG
>CAZCDC010000023.1:3636-26332 GCA_964497195.1 uncultured Rhodobacterales bacterium
GGTGGCAATGGCGGGTTTGGCAATCTGCATTTCAAAACCTCGGTCAATCAGGCGCCGCGCCGCGCCAATCCGGGACAAGACGGGATTGAACGTACCATTTGGTTGCGGCTGAAACTAATCGCGGATTGCGGATTGCTGGGTATGCCGAATGCAGGGAAATCTACGTTTTTGGCGGCCACATCGAATGCACGGCCCAAGATTGCCGATTATCCATTTACGACACTTCACCCGAATTTGGGTGTGGTGGGCATTGATAATGCCGAGATGGTGATCGCCGATATTCCGGGCCTTATTGAGGGCGCATCGGAAGGCACCGGGCTTGGTCACCGGTTTTTGGGCCATGTGGAACGCTGTTCGGTTTTGTTGCATCTGGTGGATGGCACATCCGAGGACGTGGCGCAGGATTATACCGTCATTTCAAATGAGCTGGAAAAATACGCCGAAGATCTGGCCAAGCGGCCCCGCATTGTCGTGCTGAACAAAGTCGATGCGTTGGATGATGAGGAGCGGGCCGAGAAGTTGGCGGCGCTGAAAGCTGTTGCTGGCAAAAAGGTTTTTCAAATGTCGGGCGTTAGCAATGAGGGCGTGCATGACGTGCTGCGCGCGCTGCGAAGCGTGATTGTTGCAACCAAGAAGGCAGAGGATAGCGAGCAGCAGGAGCCAGAAGCATGGCGCCCCTGAAATCCGCTGATCTGCTGGGGGCTGCCCAAAAGATCGTTATCAAGATCGGCTCAGCCTTATTGGTGGAAAACGGGGCGCTCCGGCTTGAATGGTTGCGCGGTTTGGCTGGTGAAGTAGCCGGACTCAAAGCTCAGGGGAAAGACGTGGTGTTGGTTTCGTCCGGCTCTATTGCCTTGGGGCGTGCCATGCTGGGGTTAGGCACAGGTGTTTTGACGCTAGACAAATCTCAGGCCGCAGCGGCGGTAGGGCAGATCCATTTGGCGCAGGCATATCAGGATGTTTTGCAGGCGCATGAAATGGGTGCCGCGCAAGTGTTGTTGACACTGGAAGATAGCCAAAACCGGCGGCGATATCTGAATACGCGCGCGACGCTTACTGCGCTGTTGGATTTTGGTGTTGTGCCAATTGTTAATGAAAACGACACAATCGCCACCGATGAAATCCGATATGGTGATAATGACCGGCTAGCGGCGCAGGTGGCGTCGTTAATTGGTGCGGATGTATTGATTTTACTGTCAGATGTAGACGGGCTTTATACCGGAGACCCGCGTGATGATAAAACCGCGCAACATGTGCCAATGGTAAATGAAATATCAGCCCAGATCGAGATGATGGCGGGTGGTGTTGGCAGTGTTGGGGCCTCGGGTGGGATGAAAACCAAGCTTATGGCTGCAAAAATTGCCATGAAAGCCGGTTGTGCAATGGTGATTGTCGAGGGGGTTGAAAAGCCTGTGACACATCTGCAAAATGGGGCTAAATGCACATGGTTTATGGCGGGAACCAATCCCTCGCAGGCACGCAAGCGTTGGATATTGGCAATGAAATCTGTTGGTGCATTGGTCATAGATTCCGGTGCGGCAGCAGCATTAGGCTGCGGGAAATCATTGCTGCCTGTCGGGGTTGCACGGGTTGAAGGTGCGTTTGAACGCGGTGATCCTGTGGATATTTGCAATGATAATGGTGATGTGATCGCCAAAGGTTTGGTGGGCTACAGTCATATTGAAGCAACAAAGCTGATCGGCTGTCAGAGCGGTGATATTGCCGAACGTCTGGGTTATCCGGGCCGCGCCGCATTGGTTCACCGTGATGATATGGCGATTTAGGGGGCAAAAATGGATATTCGTGCAGAGATGCTAAAAATCGGCCAAGCGGCCAAAGCAGCCAGTGTTAAGCTGGCTTTTGCCACGGCTGACCAAAAAGAACAGGCGTTGAATACAGCGGCGGATATGGTTTGGGCAAGACGAGATAATATCATCGCGGCCAATACCAAAGATATGGAATATGGCCGCGACAAAGGCCTGTCTGAGGCAATGATGGACCGCTTGATGCTGGATGAATCACGTGTGCAAGGTATTGTTGACGGGTTACGGTCTGTGGCTGGGCAAGCTGACCCTGTGGGTGCGGTTCTGGCTGAATGGGATATGCCCTCGGGGCTGAATATTCGCCGTGTCGCGACACCGCTTGGCGTTATTGGCGTGATTTATGAAAGCCGCCCGAATGTGACTGCGGATGCGGGTGGGCTGTGTCTGAAATCCGGTAATGCTGCGATATTGCGCGGCGGGTCCGAGAGCTTTCATTCTTCGAGCGCGATACATTTATGTCTGGTTGAAGGGCTGAAATCCGCTGGTTTGCCCGAGACCGCAATCCAGCTGGTGCCAACCCGTGATCGCGCCGCTGTCAGTGAAATGCTGACAATGGTGGACTATATCGACGTGATTGTCCCACGCGGCGGCAAAGGTCTTGTGGGGCTGGTTCAGCGCGAAGCGCGTGTGCCGGTTTTTGCCCATCTGGAGGGGATTTGCCATGTTTATGTTGACGCCTCAGCTGATGTTCAGATGGCGCGCGACATTGTTTTGAACGCCAAAACACGGCGCACAGGAATTTGTGGCGCTGCCGAAACCGTGCTGATTGATAAAGGGTTTTTTGCCAAACATGCGGCACCGTTTATCGACGATATGCTGGCGGCAGGGGTTGAAGTTCGTGCGGATGGCGCGCTGGCGGAACTGACTGGAACTGTGAAAGCCAAAGCGGATGATTTTGGGCAGGAATTTCTGGATATGATCATCGCGGCGAAGCTGGTGGATGGTGTTGACGAGGCAATTGAACATATCCGGGTGTTTGGCTCAAATCACACGGATGCAATTATTACCGAAGATGATGCTGCGGCAGAACAATTCTTTCAAAAAGTCGATAGCGCCATTCTGATGCGCAATGCCTCAACCCAGTTCGCGGATGGCGGAGAATTTGGCATGGGCGCTGAAATCGGCATTGCCACAGGGAAACTTCACGCACGCGGCCCGGTTGGGGCGGCACAGCTCACAAGTTTTAAATATTTGGTAGTGGGGCATGGGGCAACTAGGCCGTAGGGTGCGTGGTTTCCACGCACCGTCTACCTTAACGGCGCCATGTCCGAACCGGACCACAATCCATATGGACAAAGTTTGAGCCGCCATAACGACCAACCCCGCCAGCATTACAGGCAATTGCTGCTGCTGCCATTTGGGTTGTGCTGCGACCCGAAAGCCGCAAGTCAGCCGCCATGCCGCGCATATGGTATGAATTGGACGCAACACCACGGCTACGCGAGGATAACATCGCGTTGGTGTTGGGGCTGCGATAGCCTGACAACATCAAATATGGTTCTGATGTTTCCAACAAACGGTGCGACGCCGCCATGATATCAATATTATTGGCTGCGTAATTAATCACGGCATTTTCACGCCAATCACGCATGAAATGGTTTATCTGTTCCATAGCCTGAGGGATATACTGACCTTCGATCCAGTATATCACATCAATAACTTCGGAGGTGCGTTGTGACCGCATGGAAATCCGGCGAACATCGCCAGCCCCACGCAAAAATCCGGCTGCGTTGCCGAATACTGGCGCTGCGGTTACTGCTGTTGCCGCAAAGGCACGCATCAGCCCACGCCGAGAAATTTTACTGCTTTTCATCTAAGACCTGCCTGTCCCACGTGAATATAACGGCGCTGGTTTTTATGCGCCAATTTTTTATAAAATCTGTATGTCATAAAAAGCCTTACAGGCCAAGGGTTTCTTTTAACCCATTACTAAGCCATGCGGATTCTCGCTTGTCTGTAACGTGAATGTTACAGCTTTCGGGATTGGAGCATGGATGACTATCTGATATGTAACTTTAATCACACAATAATAATGGATTCTGGCAGTTTATTTACAATTTTGCTGGATGACGTTACTCTACTGGTTTATGCGCGAGCAATATTTCTGTCTCATGGAGAGCATTATGTTAACTAATATTAAAAATTATTCATTAAAATCTGTTGTGCTAACAGTTGGGCTGACCCTATCGGCGGGTACAGCCTTGGGGCAAGCCATTACGGTTATGCCTAACTCTCAAAATGTATTTGCTGATCATCTGGTACAGCACGGCAATGCTGAATTAACAGCATTTTACGAAGAAAATGGATTTGCGCCTATTTGGTCAGGCAATACGCAGCGTTTATTGACATTGATTGCGGCAATCGAAAATTCCCGACGTCACGGTTTGCCCGTCACGTCTTATGATTTGGCTGGCCTTGAACAGGCATGGGCTGATGCAGGAACACCGCTAGCGGATGCCGCCTTGGAAATTAAAGCCGCAGAATTGTATATGGAATTCGCGACCGACCTGACATCGGGCGTTTTGGAGCCGTCTGACGCTTCGGAATTCATCCATATCGACCCGCGCCGCCCGGCAGCAGCAACATTGCTGGCAGCAGCAGCAGCAAACCCGGGTAATTCAGCCCTGTTTGACGCGCTCGAACCAATTACGCCTGATTATAACGCGCTCCAAGCCGAGCTCGCCCGCCTAGAGGCTGTTGTCGGTGCAGGCGGTTGGGGCCCCAGTATTCCGGATGGGCGCACCATTCGCCCCGGCCATAGCGGCAGCCGTGTTTTGGCAATGCGCCAACGTTTAAATGCGCTTGGCTATGATGGCGCGCAAGGTGTTTCAAACGTTTATGACGCTGATTTGATGGAGGCGATGCGCAGCTTTCAGGGTGATAACGCATTGGACGCTGACGGTATTGTCGGGCCAAAAACCATGTTGGCCCTGAATTCCGATCCTTCGGTGCAAATGCAGCAAGTTATCGTTAATCTGGAGCGTCGCCGCTGGTTGAATTATGACCTTGGCGATCGCCATATTTTTGTAAACCAAGCGTCTTTCTTTGCTTATGTTATGGATTATGGCTTGCCCACTCTGGTAACCCGTGTGGTGGTTGGTAAAACTCAAGCCAAATACCAAACCCCTGAATTCATTGATGAAATGACGCATATGGTGGTTAATCCAAGCTGGCATATTCCGTATAGCATTTCCTCGCAGGAATATTTGCCACAGCTTTTGCGTGACCCAAGTGTTCTGGCGCGTGAAAATATTGTGATGCAGGTGCGCGGCTCTGGCACAGTGGTTGATGCACGGCTGGTGGATTTGTCACAATACACCGAAAGAAATTTTCCGTATGTTTTGCGGCAACGCCCCGGCGCCAACAACGCGCTTGGCAAGGTAAAGTTCATGTTCCCCAACCAGTATAATATTTATTTGCATGACACGCCGTCGAAATCTCTGTTCAATCGTGATTCCCGTGCTTACAGCCACGGCTGTGTGCGGGTTCAACGTCCGTTTGATTTGGCGCGTACATTGCTTGCCCCACAAGAATCTGACCCTGCGGGCGCGTTTCAGTCGTATCTGAGCTCGGGTCGCGAAACGCAGGTTGATCTGAATTCACCAGTGCCTGTGTACCTGACCTATCAAACTGTGTTCATCGACGAAGCTGGTGAATTGGCTTACCGTGTAGATATTTATGGGCGTGATCGCGTCATTTTTGATGCATTGGCTGCAGCAGGGGTTTCGCTGGCTGGTCTTGAGGGGTAAACAGTTTTACAACAGCGTGATAATCGCGCTGTTGTAAAACCCGAGGCCTTAATGTCGTTCACAGTTTCTGAAATCGCAAAAGCGCTTAATGCTTCGGCCGAGGGTGATCTGTCTTTGCGCATTGATGGCCCTAACCAGCCAGAACTGGCCAGCGCGTCAGAGCTGGCCTTGGCCATGGCGCCGGAATTTTCGGAAAAAATGGGCGAAGGCAGTGCAAAAGCGGCTATTTTATGGGAGGGTGCTGATTGGCGCAGCCTTGGTTTAAAGGCAGCTATTTTTGTTCCAAAGCCACGTTTTGCAATGTCTGGTATTAACCAGATTTTTGAAAAAAAGCCGTTTGCGCCGCTTGGTATTCATCCCACTGCGTTTATCTCCGAGACAGTCAAAATAGGCGACAATCCCTCTATTGGTGCGTTTGTTGTCATTGAAAACGGCGCAATGATTGGTGATAATTGCCGAATCCTGTCCCATTGCTCTGTTGCTCAAGACGCGCAGATTGGTGACAATTGCCTGCTATACCAAGGTGTTAGAATTGGCGCGAGGGTGCATATTGGTCACCGGTTTATAGCCCAACCAAATTCAGTGGTCGGCGGCGACGGGTTTTCTTTTGTCAGCCCTGATCGCACGGCTGTTGATGCTGCGCGTGATGGTCAGCAACCCACAGGGGAAACCGCGCAAAATCAAGGCTTTTCCCGCACAAATTCGCTTGGTGCTGTGCGCATCGGAAATAATGTTGAGCTGGGCGCAGGGGCAACCATTGATCGTGGTACTATTGTTGATACAATCATTGGAGACGGCACAAAAATTGATAATTTGGTAATGGTCGGGCATAATGCAATAGTTGGAAAACACTGCCTGCTTTGTGCGCAAACCGGCATTGGTGGCAGCACAACTGTTGGCGATCATGTGGTTTTGGGGGGGCAGGTCGGTGTTGCAGATCATGTGGTGATTGGATCTAATGTTGTGGCGGCAGGAAAATCCGGCATTTCGTCAAATGTTCCACCAAACCGGTTTATTATGGGAAATCCAGCGATCAAAATGGAAGCCAATGTCGCGAGTTATAAAGCCTATCGCCGCCTGCCCGGATTGGTTTCAAAGGTTGAAGAGTTGCAAAAACAGGTTTCAATAATTACTTCAAAGGATTAAGGGATAGGTGCAGTGCACAAAAAGGGTTATCATGTCGTTAAATGTTAAAGATCAGGTTGTTGCCATTATTGCCGAACAGGCGATGCTGGACGTTGCTGATGTAACACTGGAATCGACGCTTGATGATTTGGGTGTAGACTCGTTAGGTCTTGTTGAGGCCGTATTTGCGATTGAAGAAACATTTGATGTTTCTGTGCCGTTTAACGCCAATGAACAAGCTGGTTCGGATTTTGATATTTCAACAGTTAAATCAATGATACTGGCTGTTGAAAAGCTGGTGGCGGAGGCCAAATAGTGACAAAACGGGTTGTGATTACCGGACAGGGCGCAATATCTGCGTTGGGTCAAACGGCGGTTGCAACACTGGATGGTATGCGCGAAGGGCGGCTTGGCATTGGCCCGCTTCAATTCAAAGACGTAGAGCGCCTGTCGATAAAAATCGGCGGCCAAATCCATGATTTTGACAGCTCAACCCATTTCACCCGCCAGCAAATATCCCTTTTTGATCGTTTCACGCAATTTGCAGTTGTTGCTGCACAAGAAGCGGTTACACAATCGGGCATAGAATTCAGCCCCGAACTGGCCGCAAAATCCGGTGTTATTCTGGGCACTTCTGGTGGTGGTTTACAAACCCAGGACGAAAATTTCCGGCTGGTCTATGAAGAGGGTAAAAACCGCGTGCATCCGTTTATTGTGCCACGCCTGATGAATAACGCAGCCGCCAGCCATGTTTCGATGATCCACAATATAACTGGCCCGACCTATACGGTGGCCACCGCCTGTGCATCGTCGAACCACGCGATGGGGCAGGCGTTTCATATGATCCGCGCGGGCATGACGGATGTTATGCTAACGGGGGGCAGCGAATCCATGCTGTGTTTTGGCGGCATTAAGGCATGGGAGGGTCTGCGCGTTATGTCAAAAGACGCCTGCCGGCCCTTTTCAGCGGATAGAAACGGTATGGTGCAAGGCGAAGGCGCAGCGGTTTTTGTGTTTGAAGAATATGAACACGCGCGCGCCCGTGGGGCGGTTATTCTGGCCGAAGTCGTTGGTTTTGCCATGTCTTCCGATGCCTCGGACATCGTTATGCCCAACAAAGACGGGGCAAAACGCGCTATTTCTGGTGCGCTAAACGATGCGGGTCTGAACCTGGAGGATATCGGGTATATCAACGCCCATGGCACGGGAACAACGGCAAATGACAAGACAGAATGTCAGGCTGTCAGGGAAGTTTTCGGAGATCATGCGCAGAAACTGGCAATGTCTTCGACCAAATCCATGCATGGCCATCTGATTGGCGGCACCGGCGCAGTTGAATTACTGGCCTGCATTATGGCTCTGCGTGAGGGCGTAATTGCCCCTACCATTAGCCACCGCGTTACTGATCCAAATTGTGACATGAATATTGTAGCAAATGAGGCTCAACAGGCAAAAGTCACGGCAACACTGTCAAATGCTTTTGCATTTGGTGGGTTGAATGCGGTAATTGCGTTAACTGCGGCCCCCTGATTTCAGTCTAACAAAACAATTCGGGCGCACAAAACCTGCGCGCCCGACTTAAATTTCTGGGTCCTGAGGATTAACGCGACTGAAGATCCTCAACTGCTGCGGTAAAACCGGTTAATGAAATGTTGGCCAAAATTTCTGTATCTGGATTCACAATCGTAAAAATGCGCAAATATGCGTTTGTGCCAGCTTTCATTGCGTCAACTTGACCTGCCGTCATGCCAAACCGTGAATAACAGCCAGCGGGATCACACCAGCCATATGGATAAGAAGCAGGAACGCCATCATCAACACCCATTGTTAAGCCGCGTGGCAGCAATGTTAGCAGTGGGGTAACAACAACTGTGCCCAATACTGCTGCCGAATCTTCTGGCAAGGCCTGGAACGTAATATTTGCGACTTCATTTCCTTCGGGATCGAATGCAGGAACAAAAAGGACGCACCTATTGCTCTCACCCGGGCAACGGATTTGCCAATCACCGTGGCGGGCGACAACACCATTCGCTGCATCAGCATTTGCTTGTTCCGTCGGGAATGTTTCATCCGCAGTTGCGGCATCCTGTGCATGTGCTGGCAAAGCAATTGCAGCCAAAAGGGCAATGGTGGAAAGGGGGATAAGGCGCATGGGATAACTCTCTCTGGTCAAAAATAATCTGAATTACAGGTGTCAGGAAAGCGCGGTTATGTCAATGTTTCTGTTGAAATTGCGCGGGTATCTGCCCATTTTTCCGCGTAAATTGGGGCTGTAAATTTGCGGAATAGAATGTAGTGTCGGATCAAATTAATGAGGAAATGCAAATGATAAGTGACCGGATATTTATTGGCGGCGGCGGACAAGATTATGCTGAGGCGCAAGCGATGCTGCTAAAATATGCCAACCGGCACGGGCTTATTGCGGGGGCAACGGGCACTGGCAAAACCGTTACGCTGCAAATTCTGGCAGAAAGCTTTTCAAATGCCGGGGTGCCGGTGTTTTTGGCGGACGTAAAGGGTGATCTTTCGGGCATGGCGATGCCCGGTTCACCGACACATAAACTGCACGATAAACTAATTTCCCGCGCTCAAACGATTGGGTTTGAGGATTATGGATATGATAGTTTTCCGGTAACATTCTGGGATTTATTTGGCGAAAAAGGCCATCCGGTTCGCACCACGATTTCCGAAATGGGACCATTGTTGCTGTCGCGGCTTTTGGAGCTGTCTGAGGCGCAAGAAGGCGTGTTGAACATTGCGTTTCGCATGGCTGATGAACATGGAATGCTGTTGCTGGATTTGAAAGATTTGCAATCAATGCTGGTATGGCTTGGCGAAAATGCCAGCGATATCGGCTTGCGGTATGGCAATATTTCCAAAGCCTCGATCGGGGCGATTCAGCGGCGTTTGCTGGTGCTTGAAAATCAGGGTGCCGCGCAATTCTTTGGCGAACCGGCGTTGCAATTGGAAGACATGATAGACATCGCGCCCGACGGTCGGGGCCGCGTAAATATTCTGGCGGCGGATCGGCTGATGTCCTCCCCGCGCCTTTATGCGACGTTTCTTTTGTGGCTGCTTTCTGAACTATTTGAAAACCTGCCAGAGGTCGGCGACCCCGACAAACCCAAATTTGTGTTCTTTTTTGACGAGGCCCATTTGCTGTTTGACGACGCGCCCAAAGCCATGATCGACAAAGTAGAACAGGTGGCGCGGCTAATCCGCTCCAAAGGGGTTGGGGTGTTTTTTGTCACGCAACAACCGGATGATGTGCCATCTGATATTCTGGGCCAACTTGGCAATCGGGTGCAGCACGCCTTGCGGGCCTATACCCCGCGTGATCAAAAAGCCCTGCGTGCAGCGGCCGAAACCTTTCGGCCAAATCCTGATTTTGATACAGAAACCGCCATCAAAGAGGTTGGGGTGGGGGAGGCTGTCGTGTCATTCTTGATGAAAAAAGGTGTGCCGTCAGTGGTGGAGCGCACGCTAATTCGCCCACCATCCTCCCGACTTGGCCCGATTAATATGGCAGAACGAAAAGCCATTATGGCCAATTCGGCATTGGGCGCGGCCTATGATAAAACCGTTGATCGTGTCAGCGCATTTGAAATGTTAGCCAAGCGCGCAAAAGCTGAAGAGGCGCCAGCGGAACCAAAAGCATCGCGCGAATTTTCAACAGGGCGTCGCTATACTGCGGGTAGCCCTTGGGGGAAGCCTAAAAAGGCCACGCGTGGCGACTCCCCTGCGCAAGCATTCAGCAAGTCTTTTTCTCGATCTTTTGGCACGCAAATGGGTAATAAATTTGCCCGCGGGCTGTTGGGCAGCCTTTTCAAACGCTAGAATTTGCGTAGTTTTAGGCTGGTGATGCGGTTGATTTCGCGGACCAGCACCTCAAACCGCACCCCTTGGAATGAGAAAACCTGACCTTCAATTGGAATTAACTGCGCCTCATGGATCACCAATCCGGCGACCGTATTGGCGTCTTCATCGGACAATTTCCAATCACATTCGCGGTTCAGGTCGCGGATGGTCATCGCGCCATCGACAATGATGGAACCATCGGTTTCACGCATTAAATCCACATCGTCTATATCGTGTTCATCAGCAATTTCACCAACAATTTCCTCCAGAATATCCTCAAGCGTGATTAAACCTTGCAATGTTCCATATTCATCAACCACCAGCGCAAAATGGGCTTTGCGGCGCAGGAATTCACGCATCTGGTCATCCAGCGAGGTGGTTTCTGGCACAAAATATGCATCCCGAGCGATCGACATAACATCAAAATTGCTGAGCTTGGTTTTGTCATTCATCAAACCATCAACCGCGCGCAGCAGGTCTTTGGTGTGTAAAACGCCAATGATGTTTTCTGGCTCATTGCGAAAAATCGGAATGCGGGTATGGGTGGATCGAAAACATTGCGACAGGATTTCATCGCTGGGTGCATCCGCGTCCAGCATTTCAATATCCGAACGGTGAAGCATAATTTCATCAACCTCGCGCAGTTTCAGATCAAGCGCGCCAAGCAGTCGGTCACGGTCGTCTTTTTCCACCATGCCTTCAGAATGGTGCAATGAAATTGCGCCTTTAATCTCCTCATGTGCAGCCAAAATACTGACGCCCGGGTCGATTTTGACGCCAACAAGCCGTAGTAAAAATCGCACAAGCGCCCGGATTACAGACACAATCGGTGAGAGTATCCAGACAATCGGCGCAACAAAACGCGCCACCATACTTGCGGCGCGCTCGGGGTTGGTGATGGCATAGGTTTTGGGTAAAACCTCGGCAAAAATCAATACCAGAAGGGTCATCACAAGGGTGGCGACAGCAATACCATTGGCGCCGTAAAGCAACGTAAACAGGCTGGTGGCCAATGAAGTCGCCAAAATATTAGCCAGATTATTGCCCAGTAAAACGGAACCAATCAACCGTTCGCTATCCTCTGTCAGTTTAAGCGCAGTTTCTGCCCCTTTTGAGCCGTCTCCGGTGAGCTTGTGCAATTTTGCTCGATTTGCGGCGGTAAGCGCGGTTTCGGAGCCAGAGAAAAATGCCGACAGCACCAAAAGAGCAAAAATTGCAATACTAATACCCCAAATTGCAGGGTTAAGACTGGCTGTTTCGACAGGTGTGCTGTCCATTCAATTTAGTTCCTTAAGTTTGGCTGGAAAATACCAATATGGTGGTTTTTTACATGCAGGGCAAGTGATTGCGAGGAATTCTAATCTGGTATTGATGGAGAAGTGGTTTTATCAAGCCAAAGGGTGCTTTTCCAGCACCAGAGATTTCAAACGCGCGTCCAAAACATGCGTATAAATCTCGGTTGTTGAAATATCGGCATGGCCCAGCAGTGTTTGGATAACACGCAAATCCGCACCATTGGCCAAAAGATGGGTCGCAAAGGCGTGGCGCAACGTATGAGGTGAAATTGTTGCAGGGTCCAACCCAGCATGTACGGCAATTCCCTTTAGCAACGTAAAAAACTGAACGCGGCTAAAATGGCCGGTTTTGCTGGCTGCGGGGAATAGAAACACCGAAGATTTACGTTTTTCGACCATTCTATCGTCGCGCAGCACCAGCCAAGAATTTGCAGCATTTCGTGCATCATCCGAAATCGGCACCATTCTTTCCCGTCCGGCCTTGCCGCGAACAAGGATCATTTTTGGATTGCCCCGCAAGGCATTGACCGGCAATGAAACCATTTCCGTCACCCTCATTCCGGTGGCATAAAGCAGCTCCATCATGCAGGTGTTACGGCAACGGTCATAGTTGGATTTGCCCGTCAGTTTGGTGGTTTCCAGCAGTTTTTCAACATCCGCTTCACTTATGATGACAGGGATTTTTTTGCGCGCGCCAAAGCCTTTGATCAGGCCGGCCGGGTCATCAACGCGCCAGCCTTCTTGAAAGGCAAACCGGAATAATTGCCGAATTGCAGAAAGTTTTCGGGCGCGGGTTGCTTGGGCATACCCCTGATCGTCGAGGCCTAACAGGTATTCCTCAATATCGGCTCTTGTGGTTTTTTCCGGTGATTTGCCAGCATTTGAAATAGTGTCGCAAAAATCCCTTAAATCTTGATCATAGGCCAGCAAAGTGTTGTTGCTGGCGTCATTCTCTGCCTGCGTTGCTTCTAGAAAAACGGGAATCCACGCGTGGCTCATGGGGTGTCGATCAATAGAATCTGGGTGGCCGCGCGCCGCGCCGCGTTGTCTTGTCCGGCTTGGCGAAGCAAATAAAGCCCCTCATGGATATTGGCAGGGTCTCCATCTCGGCCGGTTGAAAGCAGGTCACTGGCAGCCAAAATTGCCGCGCCAATATTGCCGTCATCCACCAGTTTTTGATATCGGGCATAGGTGCCAAGTTGTGGTATTTCATCTGCAAAAGCGGCAAAAACAGCGTTTAGCAGTGGGTCATCATAGGGCGACAGGCCCAAAACCGGGATTCGGCTGGCTAAAATACGTGCCAGTTCCATTTGGGGTGATTCCACACCTTCTGGATCAACCCATGCCGAAATCGGAGTTTTTTCTAATAAAAGTAAAAGCTGGGCAATATCTGCGATTTCCGAAAGCGCCGCGCTGCGGGGGCGGTGCGCGAGCGCATCTGCATATTGCTCAGCCAAGGCGGGTAATAATGCAGCAGCGGAAAATTCATCAAAAGCTTTTTGGATTGCCACAGCCAGGGCCTCATCGTCGTCGCCAACAAGGCTGCGATCAAGGCGTTGCACAGCATTACTGCGCTCCCAAATCCCGCCAGATGATGCAGGGCGACCGCCGCGATAGGCGGCAAAAAGCAGCGATGTTGGAATTGCAGCGGAGCGCACCAACCTTTCTGCGGCCTCCATCCGGCGGCGTTGGGGGATGTTTAACCCCATGTCTACGCTTAGAAATTTAAGCGGTAACGTCGTAGGCCGAGGCAGGCCGAGCGCCTCTCTAAGGGCAAAATCAATTGCTGTCAGCGGCTCTGGCAGCAAAGGATCATCGCTGCCTTCAAACATTTCTGGATCTAAAAACCGGATCAGTAATTCTTCGCGCGCCGGTGTGACATCGCCGATACTCGCAGACAAGGAGAGGGTAATTGCAGCGGCATTCCAATCGCCGCCACGCGCCAAACAAATGACAAATGTAGCGATATCGTCGCTTAGATCAGGTGATTGCACCAACGCAGCACACACGGCGCGGGTACGGTTGGCCAAAACGGCCACATCGAACCATTGCGCAAAGATATCCGGTGAGTTCACGCCTGCCAAATTTATCAGGGTTTCGGCCTCATCCAATGCACCCATTGAAATGAGTAAATCAATTCTGGTCAGCAAAGGTGATTTTTCTGTACGGGCATCGATCGGCGGATTTGCTTGTGCTAACAATATGTTACGATAAAGGCTGTGCAGTTCAGTTGTGCCGTTTGGTGCGTGGTTTTTCAACAATTGAATCACCTCATCCGCAGGCATATCCCCCCAAAGCTGTGATGGAAAACCGGTGATTTCGGGTGGTAACAAACCCGCAGCCTCTCGGCTGACCAGATCAAGCGAGGAGCTGATAATGCCGGAGCCGGGCAATACATTATGCGGGCTGGGGGGCGATATTACAAAATTTGGCGGCTGGGAGAGGCTTTCGGACAACCAGTCAATTGCGCTCAGCGGTTGCTGCGCTGTCGCGGCGCTGGCACTTAAAAACAAAGCAACATAGGCGCGCATTATTTATACTCCGTTTGGCGTGACGGGTATTGTAATTTCATTGCTGGGTGGCGGTAAATCGAAAAACATTGCGTAAACTGCAATGCCAATCACCCCCAGCAACGCTAGAATTAAGAGATATTTAATGAGACGGCCAATCATTCCGCTGCCTTTCTGCAAAACCTCCATTCGGGGGTTTGCCTTGCTCTGCCACAATGTTACACCGATTATTATAATGTGTTTTCCGGTGCTTTAGACCTTAATAGCGCTATTTTAACCGGCCAGCAATCACTAGCGTTGGAAAGTTTTTTGAATGGGCGTGGAACTGCTGAAAAAACCGGGAAAAACCCTGGTGTTGATTGGCCTGATGGGCGCGGGGAAATCAACCGTTGGCCGGCGGCTTGCGGATCGGCTTAACCTACCGTTTTATGATAGTGACGATGAGATCGTAGCAGCAGCTGACATGCCTATCCCCGATATTTTTGCCAAATTCGGAGAGCAATATTTTCGGGATGGCGAGGAGCGGGTGATGGAGCGCCTGCTGGGTAATCCCCCGTGCATTTTGTCCACGGGCGGCGGTGCGTTTATGTCCGAAAAAACCCGAAATACTATTGGTAACAATGCAATATCTGTGTGGTTGCGCGCTGATTTGGAAACTTTGTGGGCCAGAGTTTCGGGCAAACCCGGGCGGCCATTATTGCAACAAGATAAGCCAAAAGAAATCTTGGGCGGGTTGTTAAAAGCTCGATATCCGATCTATCAACAGGCAGATATTGTGGTGGATAGCATCTTGGGAAACCCGCATGAAACCGTTGTTGATGATATTTTAACGGCCCTTGCCGGAAAGTTCTCTAATGAGCATTGAAACCTTGTCTGTTGACCTGCCCGAGCAGCAATATGATATTAAAATCGGCCCCGGTCTATTGGCGCAATCCGGCACGCTAATTGCCCCGTTTCTAAAACAAAAACGTGTGTTTGTTTTGACTGACGAAACCGTTGCAGCCCTGCATTTGGATAGTTTGCACGATGGTCTGGCGGCAGCAGGCATCAAAATGACAGGTTTGGCGCTGCCTGCGGGCGAAAAGACTAAAAACTGGTCTGGCTTGGAAAAAGCGGTTGAATGGCTGATTGAGCAACGGGTTGAACGCAGTGATCTGGTAGTGGCTTTTGGTGGCGGCGTTATTGGTGACCTGGCAGGTTTTGCCGCTGCGATATTGCGGCGGGGGGTTGAGTTTATCCAAATACCAACGTCATTACTGGCACAAGTTGATAGTTCAGTTGGTGGCAAAACCGGGATCAATTCCGTGCAGGGCAAAAACCTGATCGGCGCCTTTCACCAACCCCGATTGGTGCTGGCGGACACTGATGTTTTAACCACACTTGACCCGCGCGAATTTTTGTCGGGCTACGGTGAGGTGGTGAAATACGGAATGCTGGGCGACGCGGATTTCTTTGAGTGGCTGGAGGCCAATGGCCCGTCAATGGCGGCTGGCGATCAATCCAAACGTATCTATGCCATTCGCCGATCCTGTGAAATGAAAGCCAATATTGTTGCCCGCGATGAAAAAGAACACGGCGACCGTGCGCTTTTGAATTTGGGCCACACATTTGGCCACGCGCTAGAAGCCGCGACGGGGTATTCTAGCCGGTTGCTGCACGGTGAGGGCGTGGCGATTGGCTGCGCTTTGGCGTTTGAGTTATCTATGCGCCTCGGGATTTGTGCCCAAGAAGACCCGAGCCGGGTACGCGCACATCTGGCCGCCATGGGCATGAAAAAAGACATGGCCGATATTCCAGGTGACCTGCCGGATGCAGACAGCCTGATCGCGCTGATGGGCCAAGACAAAAAAGTAACAGGCGGCAAAATCGCCTTCATCCTTGCACGCAGTATCGGCGAGGCATTTGTCGAGAAAAATGTGGATATGAACGTGGTTCGCGCCGTGCTAGAGGATGGCTTGCGAGGCCGCTAAGTTTACATGAAATCTGGCCGTGCCAAGAACCAGACATCATCTACGCCGTCACCGTTCAGGTCACCGATTTTTTTATCAAGCCGTGAAAGATACAGTGGATGCCCTTTGAATGCCACCTGAAGGGTTCCGTCGGTGCGCTGAATAAGGCTGTAATTCTCCCCCAATGGTGTACCTGCGGGCAACAGGGCAGGCGGCCAGTTTTGGGCGCAAACACCATAACAATTTGAAACGCCGCCTGTGTCGTTCTCATAGGTATAAAGCGACATATGTGTTTGATACATAACGTAAAATTGGCCATTATTTGTACGGCTATGGACAAATTCATTGCCATGGGATTCCGCAGCGGCTTGACCAGAGGTCAGACCAGCAACCAATGCTGCAATTGCTGTCGTTATTGGATGTTTCATATGCTGGCTCCTAAATTCATTTTAATATGTAGATAGGGCGCAAACCAAACGCTGGCAAAACAAATTTGAGTGATAAGGGCGCTCAGGCGCTACAACTTGCCCCGCCCAAAACGCAGAATTTAGCGCAATGATGGTGGTTAAGCCGCACGGATTTCTCAGCGCTTTCCAATGTGGTGCCCAATTCAAATTCAGGCGAATATGCCAGCAATGTGCAGGCCAGAACCGCCGGTTTTTTCGCTCCGCGCCGCTTTACCACCATACGCGAACTGGAACACATCACGTCATTCGGAGATTTGTTGAGGATACCCCAGCAAGCCGTTGTTATTTCAGGAACATCTACGGTTTCGTCCATTTCGGGAAATAATACTGTTGTCGCGGGGTTTTGGGCATCAATATCAAAGGATTCTGCATTAAATAATGCGGCATAACCGGCGCGGCTTTCAGTGTCTGAATGCCCAAAGATGCTCCGCCCTGCAACAGCCATTTTAAAGTTGTTATCGCGCAACCATCGTATGCCTTTTAGTGTTATTTCCCAAGCGCCTACGCCGCGTTCCTCATCATGAAATTTTTTGTCAAAATGGTCCAGAGATACACGCAAAGTAAGATTTTTGCCAAATTCCTTTTGCAAAGAAATCAGCCCGTCCTGAACCCGTTTACGCATCATTGGCCGCATGGCGTTTGTCAGGATTAACACCTCAAACCCGCGTTGTAATGCGGCGCGCGCCATATTGATGATTTGCGGGTTCATGAACGGCTCACCGCCGGTAAAACCGATTTCGGTTGTTGGCCAGTTGCGCTCCTTGATTTGGGAGAGATAATCCTCAACCTCGGACGTAGTGATATAAACCAGCCGGTCGTTTTCCGGGCTGCTTTCGATATAACAATTCACGCAAGTAATATTGCACAATGTCCCAGTGTTGAACCACAAGGTTTTGACACCGTTTAATGCGACAACTGCGCGCTCTTCGCCTTTGGCTGTCATCAAGGGGTCTTGGAATTTCTGTGTTTGAAATATGTTTGCTTCTTTATTCACGAATTTGCCCTCGTTTTCAGGTTTTGTGCCAGAAACCACCCTGCGGGGCAACCAAAACAGGCACACAGCGCAAAACGATTATGTGATAGGCTGAAATGGAGCGGGCGACGAGATTCGAACTCGCGACCTACAGCTTGGGAAGCTGACGCTCTACCAACTGAGCTACACCCGCAATGGCGTGGTGAATACGGCGTGGGTGCTGTCAGGTCAAGCACACAATTTTGTTGAAATGCGCCGGAAAATGGCCTCAACTGTGCCGCAACAGGAGGGTCATATGGACTTAGGAATTTCGCAAAAGGTTAAACCGCTGATCGCAGCCGTTCGGGAAATGGTCACAGACGAGATCGCGCCGCTTTATGATGAATACCACCGCGAAATTGGCGGCACGGGGGATCGGTTTGAATATACCGAACGGATGACCGAGATTCTGGAAGGGTTAAAGGTCGAGGCGCGCGCACGTGGTTTGTGGAATTTCTGGCTGACGGGCAGCACGCGTGGCTATGGGCTTAGTACGGTAGAATATGCGTATTTGGCTGAGGAAATGGGCAAAACCCCGATGGGGGCGGAGGTGTTCAATTGCTCTGCGCCCGATACGGGCAACATGGAAGTGTTGGAGCGGTATGGAACAGATAAACATAAAGAAAAATGGCTAAAGCCTTTGTTAGACGGGAAAATCCGGTCTGCGTATTTGATGACAGAACCTGATGTTGCCTCATCCGATGCTACCAATATGGCGATGTCTTGTGTGCGGGATGGTGATGAATATGTTTTGAACGGCGAAAAATGGTGGGCTAGCGGTGCGGGCGATCCGCGTTGTGCGATTTATATTGTGATGGTCAAAACCGGCGGGGACGGGCCAAAGCATCAGCAGCATTCGATGGTGCTGGTGCCTAGCGCTGCGAACGGTGTTGAAATCTTGCGGGCAATGCAGGTTTATGGTGATGATGACGCGCCGCACGGGCATATGCATATCCGGTTTTCAGATGTACGTATTCCGGCGGAAAACCTGCTTTTGGGGGAGGGGCGCGGGTTTGAGATTTCGCAAGGGCGTTTGGGGCCGGGGCGTATTCATCATTGTATGCGCGCCATTGGCCACGCCGAGGCGGCGCTGGAATTGATGTGTAAACGTAGCCTGTCGCGCGTGGCTTTTGGCAAAAAAATCGCACAGTTAGGGGCCAATTACGATATTATTGCGGAATGCCGTATGGAAATCGAACAGGCGCGGCTGTTATGCTTGAAGGCGGCATGGGTGATGGACCAAGGCGATGCGCGCGCCGCTGCGCCGTGGATTAGCCAGATCAAAGTTGTCGCGCCGCGTGTGGCGCTAAAGGTCGTGGATGAGGCTGTGCAAATGTTTGGCGGGCAGGGGATTTCGCAAGATACACCGCTGGCGGCCAGTTGGACGCATCTTCGCACGCTGCGGCTGGCGGATGGGCCGGATGCGGTGCACCGTCGTCAAGTGGCGAGGGCTGAATTGCGCAAACATACCAACGAAAAAATCTGATGGATATCGCCGCTGCCACACATCTGTTATCCACCCGAGTTGACGGGTTTTCTGGACCATTAACCGCAGAAAAAACGGCTGTTGGTCAATCAAATCCGACATATATACTGACGACACCTGATAAGAAATATGTGTTACGAAGCAAGCCTTTAGGTGACCTTCTTAAATCTGCCCATGCGGTAGATCGCGAATTTCGGGTGCTGTCGGCTTTGCATGCTCAAGGGCTGCCAGTACCCAAAACATATTTCTTGTCTGATGATGCGTCAGTCACTGGCGCAATGTTTTATGTCATGGACTTTGTTGAGGGTCAGAATTACGGCGACCCAAGGTTACAAGATAAAACACCCACCGAACGTGCTGCAATTTATGACGCAATGAATGCGGGCCTTGTGGCAGTGCATTCCGTTGATTTGACAGCAGCAGGGCTGGAGGATTACGGCAAAGCCGGCAATTATTTTGAACGTCAGCTTAGCCGCTGGGCGGGGCAATATCGCAATAGTGAAACCGAAACCATTAAACCGATGAATGAATTGATTATATGGCTGAACGAAAACCTGCCAGAGGATGACGGGCAGGTAACACTTGTTCATGGGGATTGGCGGATTGACAACCTTCTTTTTGATAATAAAACCAATGCATTGAGCGCTATTCTTGATTGGGAATTATCGACGCTCGGGCATCCGTTGGCTGATTTGGGCGGGCAATTAATGCAATGGTCAATGCCCGTGGGCGAGGAAGGCCGAGGGCTGGCAGGGGTGGATCGCGCCGCGCTTGGCATTCCAAGCGATGCTGAATATGTAGCGCTGTATGCAAAACGCCGTAGGCTGGACGGCCCACCTGACATGCGATTTTACATCGCCTTCAGTTTTTTCCGGATGGCTGCGATTTTACAGGGCGTCAAGAAACGCGCACTGGATGGCAATGCGTCTAATCCTGAAAAGGCTTTGAAATTAGGGGGTTACGTTGGAATGTTTGCGCAAGAAGGGCTGAACAAAGCTATCTCGGAATCGTAATTCTTGCACAAAGCCCCCCTAATTTACTGCCAGACAATTCCAGATTGCCGCCATGCGCACGTGCAATATCCGCAGCAATAGACAACCCAAGGCCAACACTCCCGTCTGTATTTCTGGAATTATCAAGCCTTTCAAAGGGTTTCATGGCGGTTTCACGGTCTTGTTTTGCGATGCCCGCGCCATCATCTTCAACCCGAAATTCCAAAAACTTGTCTTTTAAAACAAGGGTAAAAAGAGTTTTGTTCGCGTATTTTTGTGCATTATCCAGCAGGTTTTGCAAAGCGCGCCGGATCGACTCTGGTTTTAGCACCACATTAGTCCGGTTATAGGTGTCATAGCTGATTTTGAGATCAATAATATGGTCACCACGTTGCATGTCTTTGACAATATTGCGTGCCAGTTGGACGGGGTTTGTCAGTTGGCCTTCCTCAAGTTGATCGTCTTTGGCAAATGCTAAAAACCCGTTCAGCATACTTTCCATTTCAGCCACGTCCAGGTCAAGATCATCGGTATTGTCCATTAGTTCCAGCGCCAGTTTCATGCGGGTAAGGGGGGTGCGCAGATCATGGCTAACACCTGAAAGCATCTGTGTGCGTTGCTCCATCTGCCGGTCAAGTTTGTTGCGCATGGTCAAAAATGCCAATGCTGCGCGGCGCACTTCGGTGGAGCCCGTCGGGTGCATTGGCACTGTCTGGCCTTTACCAAACGCCTCTGCGGCCTCTGCCAGACGACGAATTGGACGCACTTGAATACGCAGGAAGCCCATGGAAATAACCACCAGAATAACCGAAGCAAACATCATCAGCACCAATAACTGGTGCGGGTTGGTGGCCGAAACACGGCTGCGCGGCAACACAACCTCTAGCACAGCTTTGGAGGTTTCTACCCAGATTGCCACACGTTTTTGGTCTTTTAGCAGATCAACCCGCATGGGTAGGCTTATTTCCGCCTCCAAACTGGCAATCAGGGCTTTTCCCGATACATCAAAAAAACCTCGCAAGTTATTGTTTGGTAGGCTTATTTGCGGATTAAGTAGTAGTAACAACTCTAGATTAACCGATATTTCGTCAAGTGCGGTTTGGGCAGATGGTAAATCCTCGGCCAATTCAATCCGCTGAATGGCATAATTAATTTCCAGCGCCACAGATTCAGACATTTGCTCGGTAACCCGTTGAAAATGCCGTTGAATAAACACTTGTCCGACAATTAATTGCAGGCCAATTACAGGGAAAAGCATAATAATTAGCGCGCGCCCGAATAGGGAACGGGGAAAGTATCGCTTGAGCCAACCAAAATCCATTGTTAACGGTTAAGCTGCGCACTTCGCGCTGGCAAGGGGCTGCTTGATGTTTGATCTTTCGCATAAACCAGAAATTGGCGTGGCCCAACCGCTGACTGAGGGGTTGCGTGTTGTTACCGCGCCCAATGCCAGCCCGATGACATTTACCGGCACGAATACCTATATTCTGGGGGAGGGCAACGTGGCAGTTATTGACCCCGGGCCAGATGATCCTGCGCATTTTGAAGCACTAAAACATGCGCTACGAGGGCAAAAGCTTAGCCATATTATTATCACCCATTCCCATATCGACCATTCACCGTTGGCGCGGCGTTTGGCAAAGGCGTTTGATGCGCCGATACTTGGCTTTGGGCCAAGCCATGCAGGGCGCAGCCCCTTGATGGAGAAGCTTGCAGCACAGGGTGATCTGGCTGGAGGCGAAGGGATTGATTCCGGGTTTTTACCCGATACCTACCTTAATGATGGTGACAAAATTATAGGAGAGGGCTGGCAGCTTGAGGCCGTCCATACCCCCGGCCATCTATCGAATCATCTTTGTTTTGCGTGGGAGGACAAACTGTTTAGTGGTGATCATGTGATGGGGTGGTCCAGCACGCTGGTTTCGCCGCCTGACGGGGATTTGACACAATTTATGGCATCCATGCATCGGTTGACCAAACGCGCTGAAAATACGTATTTTCCGGGTCACGGGGCGCAAATTGAAAATGCGCACACAATGGTGGATTATCAAATCACACATCGGTTAAAGCGTGAATCCCAGATTTTGCAAGGTTTGGCGGATGGGTTATCTGATATTTCAGCGCTTACCCGCCATATTTACATCGAAATAGACCAACGGCTTTGGCCTCTGGCCAGTCGAAATGTATTGGCCCATCTGATTGATTTGCTGGCACGCGGCAAAGTTTCGTCAATTGGCGCCCTCAGTGTCACTGGTCAATTCCAACTAGTTTGAGGTTTTGGCAATATTCCCCTTGTCGGGCAGAATTGCCTTTGCTATATCGCCCTCACCAACGCAAATTTGCGTGCCTTGTTCCGGCGTAGCTCAGTGGTAGAGCAGTTGACTGTTAATCAATTTGTCGTAGGTTCGACCCCTACCGCCGGAGCCATTA
>CAZCDC010000024.1:0-2569 GCA_964497195.1 uncultured Rhodobacterales bacterium
AATTCCTCGGGAACAGTAATGCCCAACAGGCCAAGATTGCCCATTTCACGCCATAATTCATTGGGAAATTCATTGCTTTTGTCAATGTCCACAGCCATCGGCGCAACACGTTCCTGCGCCCAGCGATGCACCATATCGCGCAACGCTTCGATATCATCACCAAGGGCGAAATTCATGGATGCGTGGAACATAATAATTCTCCTTACAAACAACTGAACATATGTTCAGTTTCAAAGCAAGCAAAACCTAAAGCAACGTGCGTTCAACCACCCAGTATGACGCGATTATGGCAATCACCACCGAGGCCGGAATGGTGATAACACGCCGATACCATTCGCGTTTCGAGAACCAGAATCCAACCGCAAGAAAACAAACCAGAATTACCAAAATCTGTCCGATTTCCACACCTACATTAAACCCGATCAGCCCCGGCACAAGGTTGCTCTGGGACAATCCAAACGAGGTTAACGCCCCGGCAAAACCCAACCCGTGCAATAACCCAAACCCGAATATAACCACCGGTCGCCAACGGCTTAGCTTGCTCATGAATATGTTTTCTACACATATATATACAATCGAGGCCGCAATCAGCGGCTCCACTATTGCCGGGGAAACCGTGACAATCCCCAATATCCCCAGCCCCAGCGTAACCGAATGTGCCAACGTAAATGTGGTAATTTGCCAAAACAGCGGATGCAGCCGTGTTGACAGCAAAAACAGGCCCACAACAAACAGAATATGATCCAGCCCTTTTGGCACAATATGGTCAAACCCAACAAAAACATAAGTGCTGAATACCTGCCAAAATGATTGCGCCTGCCCGCCTTTAATCGGGATTTCCACGCTGAGCGCGCCCGCGGTCAGAAACGTGTCAAAATCAACGTCTCCGTCGATTAACCGAATGATAATTTGCCCATATCCAGCGGCCCAACCGACCTGCATTGTGGTGGCTTTACCAATCTCGCCAGACAGAACAACAACGCTGTTACGCGCTAGATCGATGTCGCCAATATCCGGAATTTCTACAGCAGTAACTGTGGCAAATGCGGGTTTCCCATCCAGCAAAACCGTAAAATTTTCCACAAACCTGGTCCGGTCAAACGCTGTGTTCAATGCAGCGCCGGAAAGGCCTCGAAGCCGGTCATATTCATCCGAATTATCAGATTCACCGCTATCGGCAGACCCGGCGCCAATATCCGCGATGATAGCCTCCAAATTCAGCCGGAACTCCAGCTGGAATACCCCGTCAGCCACATATAAATCCGCGATTGCCGGGCGGATTTCATGGGCTGTAGCGGAATTCACCATCACTAAACACAATGTGATACACAACGCGAAAAACCGCTCTATACTGGCCAGCATTAATCAATCCTTAATTTTTGGGAACCTTATGAATATACTTGCAAAACTACCAGCTTATTTCGCAGCCCTGACGCTCGGGATTACTGCATCTGCCCATGAATACTGGATTCAGCCGGATAATTATGTGCTGGAAAGCGGTGCAAATATTGTCGCCAATGTGCGCGTAGGAGAGGATTTCAAAGGTAATGCATACGCCTATTTCCCGGATAATTTCAACAGGTTTGAGGTGCTGGACAGCAATGGCAGCCGCCCGATCACAGGTCGCATTGGCGACACCCCCGCGATTGATATTGAGACCAGCGCTGACGGCTTGCACGTGTTGACCCAGTTCACCACCTCCAGCCGTTTGGAATATACCGAGTTTGAAGCGTTCGAAACCTTTGTAAACACACATGGTATGCCTTGGGTGCTGGCGGCCCATGCACAGCGCGGCCTGCCCGAAACCGGATTTTCCGAAGGCTATACCCGGTTTGTAAAATCGCTTGTGGCGTTGGGCGATGGCGCCGGGCAAGACAGATTTACCGGCATGCTGTTTGAGATTGTTGCTAATGCCAACCCTTATACCGATGACATTTCACGTGGTTTGCCCGTAAGGGTTTTGTTTGAAGGCGCGCCAATTGCCAACACCCAGATTGATATTTTCTATCGCACGCTGGATCAAAAAATCCTGAAATCAGCGGTTGTTACCGACGCGGATGGCACCACAACTATCCCCAACTTTGGCGCGGGGGAATATATGGTTAACGCGGTGCATATGGTGATTCCGGTTGCCGCAGATATTGAGCGCACGGGCGTGGTGTGGCATTCGCTTTGGGCATCTTTGACGTTTGAGTTTAGCGAGTAATCAACCGATGGGGGTTGCCCCCCCTTTTATACCCATATAGATTCTACCCATGGCAAAATTTATTCTCTGGGCAATCGCGTTGATTGTCATCGTTCCATTGGCATTTGTAGCATTCATCGCGTTCCAAATAAACGTTTACTATCCGTGGCTGCATCCAAGGAATGTTGAGCGTATGGACGCGAAAAATGATGCCGTCTGGGAAGAAGCCTCCGCGCGTGTTGTGACTGTGGAAGCCGAGTTAACAACCGCTGAAGGCACCGAAATTCTTTCGAGAGAAATTATTTGTTACAACGGTTACTTTGCAAGACCCTGGAGTTTAAAGAGTGGCGCGCCAAAAACCGGCAACGGTGTCAGAAGCATTGG
>CAZCDC010000024.1:2669-11205 GCA_964497195.1 uncultured Rhodobacterales bacterium
TCTTGGGCTGGCATATCGCCAAACCGCCAATGATGCGCCCGTGTGCCGCGCTTGACTGCTATGACAAAAGCCATGTCGCCATGATGGCTTTTTACATAAACATTGTGCAAAAATGGCGGGCCACTTTCAGTGCCTTCAAGGTTTTCACCGTGGCATGCCGCGCAGGTGCCGTTATAGGCAATTTTACCAGCTTGACCCAATTCCGTTAGTTCCGGCATAATATAGGTTGTGGCTTGCGCAATCGCCTGCGGTTTTGAAATCGCATAATACGCCCCGCCAGCGGCTAATATCGCCACCCCCATCATCAATATTTTTTTCATTTTTCCCCTCCAGTTTTACCAGCCAGACCATCCAGAATTGGACAATCGGGCCTGTTATCTCCGTGGCATTTATCCACAAGTTCCGACAAGGTTGCCTGCATGGCCTGCAACGCCTGAATTTTTTCACTAATTTGGCTAAGGTGGCTGCGCGCCATAGATTTCACATCTGCGCTGGCACGCCCCCGATCCTCATAAAGGGATAGCAATGCACGGCATTCCTCAACTGTGAAGCCAAGACTGCGGGCGCGTTGCACAAAGGATAGTTTGTGCAGATGCTCATCCGAAAAATCGCGGTATCCGTTGCTGCTACGGTCTGGCTTGATCAGGCCGATATCCTCATAATAGCGGATGGTTTTTGCCGGAAGACTGCTTTTTAACGCCGCGTCACCTATATTCATTTCAATCTCCCGAAACGGTGCGTGGAAACCACGCACCCTACAAATTTGAGATCATCCCGTAGGGTGCGTGGTCTCCACGCACCAATAGTCAAACCTCAGCCTTCCAACGTTTTAACAGCAATGAATTGCCAACAACAAACACTGACGAGAGCGCCATAGCCCCCCCCGCCAATGCGGGATTCAACATGCCCATTGCCGCAATAGGAATGCACACAACATTATAAGCAAACGCCCAAAACAGGTTTTGGCGGATTTTTGTGCCGGTTATTTGCGCTACATCCAGTGCTGCCGCTACCAACCGAGGGTCAGGTCGCATCAGGATAAAGCCAGCGGTTTCAACCGCTACATCCGCGCCGCCGCCCATCGCGATGCCCAGATCAGCAAGCGCTAGTGCGGGCGCATCATTAACCCCGTCGCCAACCATGGCAACATGCCGGCCAGCTTTTGACAATTTTGCAATTTCGGCGGCTTTGTCTTCGGGGCGCATATCGGCGATTACTTGATCGATGCCTGCCTGTTTGGCAACAACTGCGGCGGTTTCGGGATTGTCGCCGGTCATCAATACAGTTTTGATACCACGTTTATGTAACGCCGCTACCGCTTGTGCTGATTCCGGGCGAATGGTGTCCGCAAGCGCGACCAGCCCAAGAACTTTGCCAGCCTTTGCCAACCAAACCACGGTGCGACCACCGATGCGCATTTCAGCGGCCAGCGCATGTTGCTCAGCCGAAATATTATCCGACACAAACCGTGCGCGGCCCATGCGATATTGCACATCATCAATCATGGTCTCTATGCCCTCGCCAGCAATGGCACGGGTCTGGCCTGGCTTCTCGGGGGATATATTGCGCACCCGTGCCGCTGCAAGCACAGCTCTGCCCAGCGGATGCTCTGTGCCTGACTGGACTTGCGCCGCGAGGCCGAGGAATTTCTCCTCTGCCATATCAAAACTGTTAATCGCCACAAGTTCGGGTTTGCCCATTGTCAGGGTGCCGGTTTTATCAAACACCACCGTATCGATGCCGCGCGCCCGTTCCAGCGTTTCGATATCGCGGATCAGAATGCCTGCCCGCGCGCCCGCGCCTGTGCCTGCAACCAAAGCGGTTGGGGTTGCAAGGCCCAGCGCACAGGGGCAGGCAATCACCAACACTGAAATTGTCGCGACCAGCGCAATTTCGACGCTGGCGCCCGACAGCATCCACGCTGTGAATGTCAGCGTGGCAATCACAATAATCACCGGCACAAAAATCGCGCTTACGCGGTCCACCAGTTTTTGAATTGGCGCTTTGCCGACCTGCGCTTCCTCAACCATTGTTGCGACACGCGCCAGCGTAGTATCAGCACCAACCTTAAGGGTTTTGATCTGCAAAACACCGCCGCCATTGATCGACCCTGCAATCACAGCGTCGCCGACATGGCGCGCAACGGGCATGGATTCGCCGGTAATCAGGCTCTCGTCCAATTCACTGGAACCTTCGACAATTTCACCATCCACCGGAACCCGTCCGCCGGGGCGCAGCAAAGCGATATCGCCAATGCGCACTGCCTCAATCGGGGTTTCGACCTCTGTGCCACCCCGCAGAATAGTCGCCATTGTTGGCCGCAACCCCATCAGTTCGCGCAGGGCTGCGCTGGCGGATCGTTTGGCGCGGCTTTCCATGTATTTGCCCACCAGAATAAGGGTAATTACAATCGCCGCTGCCTCATAATATAGCTGCCCATGCGCACCATGACCCAGCATAATCGTGCGCCAAAGGCTGTAAAAGAATGCCGCAGAGGTGCCCATTACCACCAATGTATCCATATTGCCGCTGCGGTTTTTCAACGCTGTCCACGCACCAATATAGAACCGCCTGCCGATAATAAATTGCACAGGCGCAGCCAATGCCAGTTCTTGATAGGGATTCAGGTGATAGCCATACCCCGTGAACATCGACACCATTTGCCCCAGCAAAGGCGCTGACAATATGATCGCCACGATCAATTCCCATTTCTGACGTTTAAGCTGCGATTCTGCACGCTCCTTGTCTGGCGTGCTTTCTTGAGGCGTTGCAATATATCCCGCATCGCCAATCAGAGATGCAATTTTTGCAGCATCGGTTTCCGCAGGGTCAAAATTTACGGTGGCATTTTCCAGCGCCAAATTGACATTGGCACTGACAACCCCCGCTGCATTACCAAGCGCTTTTTCCACCCGTCCAGAACAGCTGGAACAGGTCATGCCAGAAATGTCGAACTTGACGGTTTTTATATCGCTAGGGTGCTGGACAGTCGCCAAATACCCTGCATCTGTAACAATTTTCGCGATTGTCGCGGCATCAGTCACGCTTGGATCAAAGTTAATACTGGCATTTTCCAGCACCAGATTAACGCTGGAGCTGGCAACACCCGCAGCCCCCGCCAGTGCCTTTTCAACCCGCCCAGAGCAACTGGCGCAGGTCATTCCCGCAATATCCATTTTAATGGTTTCTGTGGCGTTCAGGTCAATCGTTGGTTCTTCAACAGGGATTTTGGGGGCGCTGTCAACTTGATAACCTTTATCGGAAACAATCGTCAGAACCGCGTCTTTAGAAATAACTGCCGGATCAAAACGCACGTCTGCTTTGGCATTTTCCAAACTGACATCAGCCGAGATCACCCCGCTCACCTCATTCAACGCCCGCTCAACCTTGCCAGAGCAGCCTTTGCAGCTCATGCCTGTAATACCAAATTCGATTTTCTGTGCTTGTGCCATAAGCTGATTCCCACGCGATTTGATCCTACATAAGGCTTCCAGTTACTGGAAGGTCAAGGCGTTGAACGAATTGGCTTCTCTTTTTCTGCAAAATTTGGCAAAATCCCGCTAAATGACGGAGCAGATATGACCAAACCTGATTATGGCATTCTTTTGGATGCAGAAATTAACAGTTACCTTAGATTCAACGCCAGCTTTATGCCCGAGGAACCGAGCGTTGAAAACAACCGCAAGGCATATTTGAAATTTTGCGCGGAAATCGAGCCAGCATTGCCGGACGTACAATTTATCGACAGCACAACCGGCGGCGTGCCAACACGGCGATACCAAGGCGTCAATCCGGACGCATTGGTGGTCTATTTCCACGGCGGCGGGTTTGTGATTGGCAATCTGGAAAGCCATCATGCGATTTGTATGGAAATCTGCGATCAAACAGGCATGGACGTGCTGGCTGTTGATTATCGTCTGGCCCCAGAACACCCGTACCCTGCGCATTTTGACGATGCATTGGCGGTTGTGGACGCGCTGGAAGGCAAAATAATTCTGATGGGCGACAGCGCCGGTGGCACCTTGGCCGCCAGCGTTACCCTAAAACACCGCGATAAAATTCATGGTCATATGCTGGTCTATCCATGGCTGGACAAACCGGGTGAGCATGCCAGTTTTGCGGAACATGCGGACGCGCCAGTGTTGACCGCAGCATCCGTAATTGAGTTTGAAAAACTGCGCCTGTCGGGGCAAACACGGCCAAATAGTCCTGATTACTTTCCGCTGCTTGGGGATGATTTTAACGAATTACCGCCAAGCATGATTTCAATTGCCAGCTGTGATCCGCTGAAAGACGAAGGTGTTTTATACAATACGTTGCATATTTTTTCGGGCGGCGATTCAGTTTTGATGGAGGAAGAAGGCCTGACGCACGGATATTTGCACGCTCGGCACCATTCTGAACGCGCGGCGGAAGCGTTTCAGCATATTATCGAAGGGCTGCAAAACCTGGCCGCGTGGGAAAAGCCCTAAGCCAAGGAGCCTCGCTGCGCTCGGCAAACGGGGGCTTTCAGCCCCCTCGCGACAAGGATCGCTCCCCCCTGAACGCTCAACCTCGAAAACTGAAAATAATGGATAATTCCGTACTTGGCCCCACCGGCAACTTTCGATATAACCAGCCAAAATGGAGGCAATAATGCGCAAAGCTACTCAATCCCGAAAAACCGCGGAAACCGACATAACTGTTGAAATTAATCTGGACGGCACAGGTGTTTATGACAACCAGACCGGCGTTGGGTTTTTTGACCATATGCTCGACCAGCTCTCGCGCCATTCCCTGATTGATATGAAAATCCGCGCTTTGGGTGATTTGCACATTGATGATCACCACACCGTTGAAGACGTGGGCATTGCCCTTGGCAAAGCACTGGTTGAGGCTGTGGGCGATAAACGCGGTATCCGGCGCTATGGTGAATGTCATTTGCCCATGGACGAAACATTGGTGCGCGCGGCGCTTGATCTTTCGGGGCGGCCGTTTTTGGTGTGGGACGTTGAAATGACAGCCGAGAAAATCGGTAATTTTGACACTGAACTGGTGCGCGAGTTTTTTACCGCATTTGCCATGAACGGCGGGATCACCCTGAATGTCGCAAGACTAAACGGCATAAATAGCCACCACATTGCGGAATCGGCGTTTAAAGCGGTGGCGCGGGCGTTGCGTGTTGCCTTGGAAACCGATCCGCGTAAATCAGACGCGGTGCCGTCAACCAAAGGCACTTTGTCGGAATGAAAACCGTAATTGTTGATTATAATTCCGGTAATCTCGCATCAGCCGCCAAAAGCTTTGAACGCATGGCAGCGGAACTGAATGCCGGCGAAATCATTGTTTCATCCGACCCTGCTGTTGTGGCCAAGGCTGACAGAATTGTGTTACCCGGCGTTGGTGCCTTCAAGGATTGTCGCGATGGGCTGGGCAATTATGACGGGTTATTTGAGGCCATCCAAAAACGGGTAATTGAAGAATCTGCGCCGTTTCTGGGTATTTGTGTTGGCATGCAATTGATGGCCAGCATTGGCCGTGAACACGGGCATAATACTGACGGGTTTGACTGGATTTCGGGCGAAGTTGTTGAATTAACGCCAAATGATTCAACCCTCAAAATCCCGCATATGGGTTGGAACGAGCTGGTGATCGACCAGCCGCATCCGGTTCTTGAGGGCATAAATAATGGCGACCACGCTTATTTTGTGCACTCGTACCACCTTGCGCCAACCGATAAATCCCATGTTATTGCCCGTGCGGAATACGGGGGAAATCTTACGGCTGTGGTTGGATGTGATAATATCATCGGCACACAATTCCACCCCGAAAAGAGCCAAACAACCGGCCTTAGGCTGATTGGCAATTTTCTGGGTTGGCGCCCTTAGGCTAGCCCATCATTCGTTTTATCGCGGGGGTGATGATCATGCCCGCTGATAATGCCACCAAAAACACCCAAAGCCCGGTGCCGCCATAGCTGATCGAGGCCAAAGATGGCCCGGGGCAAAGCCCGACCAGCGCCCAGCCCATGCCAAATACCGCAGAACCGATAATCAGGTTTTTGTCAATTTTGGTATTGCTGACATTTGGGAAACTCTCGCCCAAAAAAGATTTTTCGCGTCGCTTTACAACCCGCCAGGCAATGGCCATGGGCAAAATTGCCCCCCCCAGAACAAACGCCAACGTCGGATCCCAACCGCCAAAAATATCCAGCCAGCCTTGGACCTTTTGGGTGTCGGTCATGCCCGAAACAAACAAACCTGCACCAAAGAATGATCCGCTTATCAAAGCCCATAAATTCCGCATCAGATGATCCCCAATACTTGGCGAAACACTGTCATCGCGACGGCGCCTGCCAAAAGAAATGTTACTGTTGCGGCAATTCCGCGCCCTGACAGGCGGGATATTCCGCAAATTCCGTGGCCGCTGGTACAGCCATTTGCCAAACGTGACCCAATACCAACAAACAGGCCGGCAAAAATCAGCGCAGGAATATTATCGGTTAAATGTGTTTCTGGAACCAGCCAGACCAGCGTTAAAACAAACGGTGCAAAAATCAAACCCGCGATAAAGCTTAGCCGCTCTATGCTGGTGCTTTTGCCAGAACCGTCAACCAGCCCACCTAAAATACCGCTTGCTCCCATGATTTTTCCGTTAAATAACAGGAATATTGATGCGGAAACACCAATTAGCCCGCCCCCCAATAATCCTAAAATCCAGTCTTGTTGCATTGCTTTACCTCATATTCGTTTTTATGAATGTTAAAGTAATATAGTTAGCAATGGAAGAGCCAATTTTACTATTACCCATCGCGTTTGTTTTTGCGCTCTCGACGATCACATCATAGGCCAGTTGAATGTCTGCTTCGCTGCATCAAATTGCCCCGCCTGAAGCCGGATCACCAACGCAACATCGACTTTGGTCCGGGTCAGGTAAATGCGGCCATCATCGTTGATATCATTAATCAATTTTTGATTAAAAGCATTGATAACCTGCTGTTTATTCGGAAGATATCCCATGGAGCGGCTCGGCAGATACACGAAAATACAGACAAAACCGTCCCGGCAATCGAAGTGAACCGCGAGCACCTAAAATCGGAAAGGGCACCGACGGAGGAATCCTTGCCACAACGCGTTGCCCACTGCCCGGCAGTGCATTGCACAGCAATGCATGAGAGGGGAGCACAAAATCTGTTTTCGGTGAACTCGAAACGCGCCATCCAACGATTTTATCTGCGAAGGTATCGATGATAAAAGCAACATAAACGAAGCCCTGCCAGGTAGAAACGTAGGTGAAATCACTGACCTGTTAGCCGATAGGTGATGTTTGCATCACCGAGAGGAGGCGCAAAATATGCCGGTGCTTTTCTGAGGTTCTCCTTTTGCGCATAATACGCGGTTAAAGGAGCGGCACAATTCCGCGACAGGTCCAGGGCTGGATGTTACAGATTTATGCCGCCTTTATTTTGATAATTGTTGTATTGCGATCTATCTATTTTTCTGTCAAATTCAGTCATTCAAAAACATATCAACCCGCGTAAATGCGACAAAAGAAAAGACCCATCATGGCCCCGCGTAAGAATAAAAAACCTGAATGGATTGTTGAAAAAGAACGTAGCAAACGTGGTGACGCGGCTGAAACTTTCTGGCTGTTTGGTATTCATGCGGTGCGTGATGCGCTGTATAATCCAAAACGCGAAAAATTGCGGTTGATGGTGACACTCAACGCCAAAAACCGGCTGCAAGGGGCTATCGACGCCTCGGGCATCGAGCCCGAGATCGTCGATCCGCGGAACTTTTCCGCGCCGATAGACGCGCAATCAGTGCATCAAGGCGCTGTGCTTGAAGTGCGACCGCTGGATTGGGGATCGGTTTCCGAGCTGTGCGCGCCCAAAGATGACGCGCCTGTTGTTTTGCTATTGGACCGCGTTACTGATCCGCATAATATCGGCGCCATTTTGCGCAGTGCAGAAGTATTCGGTGCGCGTGCCGTCATTGGCCCGCATCGCCATTCCGCGCCCGAAACCGGCGCTTTGGCCAAAACCGCGTCTGGCGCGCTGGAACGTCAACCATATATGCGGGTGCCAAATCTGGCCAAAGCCATGGCATCCCTGCGCGAAATGGGATATTTTATTATCGGTCTGGACGGCGAGGCCGAGATGACCCTTGAAAAAGCCACCGCTGACCTGCCCAATGTGCCGATTGCCTTGGTATTGGGGGCCGAAGGGCCGGGGCTGCGCGACCTGACCAAAAAAACCTGCCACAGAATGGCTAAAATACCTTTTGTTGGTGGGTTCGGATCGCTAAACGTGTCCAACGCTGCTGCGGTATCTTTGTATGCAACCAATTTGTGGAAATCTTCTTTCACCAGCTAACAGGGTGTTCAATTTTTTGTTGACCCCATTCAAAATGCCTTGAAAACGGTTATACTCCGGCAAACCATATCGGAGGTTACCCCATGTTCCCGCCTATGTTCACCCGTCGCATCACCCTTGCCTTACTGGTCAGCGCCGTTGCTTTGCCCGCCTTTGCCGCCTCGCCAGCAATATTCCAGACCA
>CAZCDC010000024.1:11305-26281 GCA_964497195.1 uncultured Rhodobacterales bacterium
GTCAGCGCCGTTGCTTTGCCCGCCTTTGCCGCCTCGCCAGCAATATTCCAGACCAATGGCGTTGCCATAAACGGATACGATCCGGTGGCTTATTTCACGCAAAGCCAGCCGGTTGAGGGTTCTGCCAGCTACAGTTTTGACTGGATGGGCGCAAAATGGCATTTCGTCAACGCAACCAACCGCGATATGTTTGCCGCAAACCCCGAACAATATGCGCCGCAATTTGGTGGGTATTGCGCATTTGCTGCGTCCAAAAACGCCCTTGCGCCAACCATCCCCGAGGCATGGACTGTTTACCAAGGTAGGCTTTACCTGAATGCCAACCTGCGGGCGCGCGATATTTGGAGCCGTGATAAAGATAGCAATATCGCCCTCGCTAATGGGTTTTGGCCGGGGCCGCTTGGCTAACATCCGCTCACATCCCCGCGACCAGACCTTTTAATTTTTAATTATCGGCATAGGTTAATTGGGAGGCAGGAAACGGAACTCCCTGCTTCATCTACTGTCCCTCGTTCCAACTTCGCCCGGGGTCCGCCTCGGGCGTTTTTTTGTGGCGGGTATTGCAGCGCATCATTAGATTGGTCTCATGAGCTATTCCGACAAATTTTTGCGCGACATTCTAAGCAGCACCAAAACCATTGCGATAGTTGGCATTTCAACCAACCCGATCCGGCCCAGCTATTTTGTTGGTCGATTCATGCACCTGCGAAAATATCGGGTGATTCCGGTTAATCCGATGTATCCAGACCAAACGCTTTTTGATGAACCGATCCATGCCAGCCTGACTGATATTCCACAGGATGGCCCAATTGAGATGCTGGATATTTTTCGCCGTTCCGAGCTGGTTTTGCCCATTGTGGAGGAAGCCCTGAAAACCCTGCTGCCGCGCGGATTAAAAACCGTCTGGATGCAAATCGGTGTCCTTAATGAAGATGCCGCTGATCTGGCCAGAAATGCCGGCCTGAACGTGGTGATGAACCGCTGCCCCAAGATTGAGTATCAACGGCTATTTGGTGAATTGCGCATGGGTGGATTTAACACTGGCATTATATCGTCGAAGCTGTAAAAAAACGCTGTGGACACCCAAAGACCTGAGCGACGCCCAAGCCCTTGCGAATGCTGACAAATACGAATTTGAAAAATGGGCGCTGCCGCTTATCCCCAATGCGCAACTGTGGAAGCGTGGCAAAAAGGCAGCAAAAGAGGATGTCTCTCAAGGCTCGCTGGACCTGTAATTTAATCGAACATAACAGGTTTTAGGCCAATTTCGCTTGGCCAGTTATGATACCGGAAATATTTCCTAAATACGCAAGCCTGATAATAACTGCATACCTATTTTCAATCAAAACTCAAAAACCACTTAGTAAATAACCGGATTTGCCTTAGGGTTACGCACGGGGGACAAGATGTTGAAAATTATCGGTTTAACCACCTGCCTTTGTTTGGCCACCACGGCACATGAGGGGAGATTCCATTGAGCGGCATTACGTTTATATTTTCGGATCAATTCCTAGCAATATTCCATATGAGGAAACCATAAATACAAGGCTACCAGAATTTCGCGGCATGTTAGAACTGCTCCGTAAAGAATGGATAGAAATATGCGATGCGCCGGTTCCTGTCTGGAGCTCGACCATGTTATGCAGGTAAATATACTGTATCTCCGCCAATTTTATTGGTGCCTATCACACGATAAAGACCCTGAATTTTTTGATCAAACTTGCTATTAAACGGAGAAATAAAATGACTGAATTAGGCTTTGACACATTGCAAATCCATGCGGGCGCGCGCCCTGACCCTGCCACCGGCGCGCGACAAGTGCCGATTTACCAGACCACCGCGTATGTTTTTCGCGATGCTGATCACGCAGCGGCATTGTTTAATTTGCAAGAAGTCGGATATATTTATTCGCGCCTGACCAACCCGACCGTAGCTGCATTGCAAGAGCGCGTCGCCACATTGGAAGGCGGCGCAGGCGCTGTTTGTTGCTCCAGCGGTCATGCCGCCCAAATTATGGCGCTGTTTCCCTTGATGCAACCCGGCGATAATGTGATCGCTTCTACGCGATTATATGGCGGGTCAATTACCCAGTTTAGCCATACAATAAAACGTTTTGGCTGGTCAGCTACATTCGTTGATTTTGACGACATAGACGCGGTAAAAGCTGCCAGCGATACCAATACCAAAGCGATATTTTGCGAAAGCATTTCTAATCCGGGTGGGTATCTGACAGACATTCCAGCGATAGCTGCGGTGGCCAATGAAATTGGCGTGCCGTTGATTGTCGATAACACTTTGGCCAGTCCGTATTTGTGCAAACCTATTGAAATGGGGGCCACATTGGTGGTGCATTCGATGACAAAATACCTGACGGGGAACGGCACTGTAACCGGAGGTGTTGTTGTTGATAGTGGTAATTTCGACTGGTCCGCCAGTGATAAATTCCCGTCGTTATCCCAGCCAGAACCGGCCTATCACGGCCTGAAATTTCATGAGACCTTTGGCAATTTAGCGTTTACATTCCACGGTATTGCCATTGGCCTGCGCGATTTGGGCATGACCCTTAATCCTCAGGCAGCGCATTATACGTTGATGGGTATTGAAACCCTTAGCCTGCGGATGCAGCGCCATGTTGAAAATGCGGTCACTGTCGCGAGCTGGCTGGAAAAGGACCCGCGGGTTGACGCTGTAACTTACGCAGGGCTTCCCTCCTCACCTTATGCAGATCGGGCAGCCGCAATCTATCCCAAAGGGGCCGGTGCGCTGTTTACTTTTGCGGTTAAAGGCGGGTACGAGGCGTGCATAAAGCTGGTTGACGCAGTTGAAATTTTTAGCCATGTCGCCAATTTGGGGGATACGCGTAGTTTGATTATCCATTCTGCCTCCACCACGCACCGCCAATTAACTGCTGAACAACAGGATGCCGCCGGGGCCAGCGCCAATTTGGTTCGCCTAAGCATCGGGATTGAGGATAGTGCAGATTTGATCAATGACCTAGATCAAGCATTAGCGGCCGCAACCCGTTGAACAAATAACCCTCCCGCGCTGCGCTTGGGCCAGGCCTCGCTACGCTCGGCTTTGGTTCAGCGCCAGGGGGGGGGTACGATTTCCTTAAAGATGTGTTTTTCACTGATTTCAGGGAATTTGAAGGCTCCGCCTTCGGGCTAACTTAACGAACCCACAATTCCACGCGGCGGTTGGTTTGACGGCCAAACTCAGTTTCATTACATCCCAGCGGTGAAATATTGCCAAAACCAACCGGCGTGATCTTTACGTTTCCAAGGTTTCTGGACCCCACCGCCGCGATAATTGCCTCACGAACCTGTTCAGCGCGGGATTGTGAGAGCTGTGCATTTTCATCTGCTGAGCCAATATTGTCGGTGAACCCAAGAACCAGAATTTGCTGATTTGAGAAATCGCCCGCGCGTATCATTGCTGCAAGCCGGTCGACATCCCCCATCGCACGATTATCAAGATCAGAAGTGCCGCTAATAAAACGGAAAGTTAAGGACAAACGCTCCGCATCAAGAACCGTTGACAAAAGCGTTTGTAATTTCCCCAAAGCGTTCGCATCCGTTTCCGCCACGATTGCATTAGCAATGCGCCGCCCCTGTTGATTAAGGGACACGCGCGCTACGTTTTGCCCAACAAAACCTGCGTTTTCAACGATTTCTTGCGCCAGAGATGATGCAATGAAATCAATCAATTCGCTTGCGCGGTCCGGTAATGCCCCGGATTTTGTATAAAGATACATCCGCCGCGACAGAGGGTATTCTTCGGTCTTAATCGTGAAATCCGAAGGTGCCAAAACTTGTCCGCAAACCGTGCGTAAGGAGATTGCGCGTGCATTACGTTCGTCAACAATACTGCTGATACCAATGCCATTCACATCACGGCCAACCGCATCAGAAACGGCTGCGTTTGATTGCAGAACATTTGCATTTTGTGAAAATGCACGGCGTAAAGGTCGCATCACGGCATTTTGAAAATCCGAGCTAACGCCCAGGTTTTCATCGCGTCGATACAGCACAATCGGCGCATTTTTCCCGCCCAGTTGGAACCAGTTATTGATGTCACCCGCAAAAACCTGACTAATTTGATCAAGACTTAATACCCTGACCGGATTGTCTCGGTGCACTACTGCGATGATACCATCCAACGCAATTATTCTTTCTTGTTCCGGGCTAGTGAGATCACCGGCCCCTGCCGCAAAAAAGCGTTCTTGTTCGACAGATGACACCGGACGCGACGATAATCCAATTAGTGCGGTTCCCGCTGCGAGTGCTACAAATGCGTCATTTGAAGAACCGGAAATCACTGTAATTGTTGAATAAACGCTACCATCCGCTTCTAGAATTGAAAACCGTGAAATCCCGCCCCCGACAATATCCATAGCAAAATCACCACCACGATCAAACGCATATGCCTCTATCAATATTGGCAACAGCTCATTACTGATTGTGCTGGAACCTGTAATGGTGAATGCGTCAACCGCCGAAACCAGATCGGGACATGCCTCACCAATGCAAGTGACATTTGATGCGCTTAGCCTAACGACCCCGATCGCTGTGCTAAGTTCGTATGTTTCACCGTCAAAGCCATCTAATACACCGGACATCTGAATAGTGCCATCATCAGATTTTAGTATTACTTCTTGCGAAAATGCGTTGCCACTCACGAAAGTCAAAGCCGTCGAAATAGTAATAGCCAGTGAAATAAATGATTTCATCTGTCGCTCCTGTTGCCATTTTTTGGCTTTTATAGATTTGCAAAAACCCGACTTTTAACAGACACAGGTTTTTGTGTAGTCTTTTCAGTGTTATGTCGTCAATCTGCACTTTTTCAAAATACAATAATTAAATCTAAAAATGGTAAATTTTTGATGATTTGTCCATCAAATTCCCAACATTTCAGGCAAGAAATCAGCTTTGACACTTTTTAAGCTTGAATCCGCGCATTTTGGTAGAAAGCGCAGACTCTCGGGAATTAAGATGATACTAGGCTTTTAAAGAAACTTTGACCTTCCCGAGGATTATGGCAGATCCCCTTCCATCTCTCGCGCTTGAAATGTCTATGGATGGCATTGCGCTGCACCAGCTTGCTTTTGATGGGCACTGGCATGAATTGGCGCGCGTGGGCCTTTCTGATGCTGCTTTGCGTGAGAAGATGGCCAATATGCGCGAGATTGCGCAACGATTGGAGGGCAAGCGCTTCAAGGTACGGGTTTGGTTGCCCAGGGATCAGATTGTCCGAAAGTCAGCTGATATTAAGGCTCTGGATCAAAAATCCCGTCAATCCGAAGCCCGTAGCGTTCTTGGAAATATCACGCCTCATTCCGGTGCGGAATTTGCAGTAGCCGTAAATACGCCAAGGGATGATTCTAAATCGATGGTGGCAGCGGCGCGTATCAAAACAATGCACGAAGCCTTTGCCTTTGCAAAAAGCCACGGGTTTAATGCCATTGTTTATTCCACCAGACAACCAATTGAAGGGTTCGTTGACAAGCCTTATTTCAGGTTGCCCCCAAATCATGTGCGCACAGCGGCAATTTGGGGAACTGCTGCGGTTCTTGTTGCCGCACTTGTTGGCAGCGCTGCCTTTTTCAAGATCTCGGACCCATATTTATGGTGGGAAACCCCACCCCAAGTGGCAGATTTTGCACCCTTCCAAAACCCGGACTTGGCCGTTGATAAATCCAACGCTAATATCCTGCCCAGCGGCACAATAATGCCTGCTCCCCCCCCAATTGCCAGCATATCCAGCCAAAGCCTGCAAGAAGCCTTGCCATATGTGCCCGCGCGCCAACTTGATGCAACCGCGCTGGATACAATCATAGCACCACCGCTGTTGCAGCCCCGCGATTTTGACATTGATTATTCCATCATGGCAGAAGAAAGCCGGTTTTCTCTCCCAACAAGCATTGCGTTACTTATCGCAGCCAATGCCGCAGATCGCCCGCCGTCGCTTGGGCTTTATTCTGTGCTGGATTTTATCGCAGATATCCCATTACACCCAGAACCACCGCTTGGCCATCTTGTGAACCTGCCTGTTGATTTGGCCCACCCAAAATCCAGCCAAGCCCCGACAAGCGTGGCCAGCATTCGCTTTGTGCTTGAACCTTTGCCATCGATTGCGGTCACCATGTCTGTGGCGCAACAACGCGAGCTTGCCAATAGTTTCGGTATTGACGTTAGTGCAATCAGCGCCTCTCAGCCACAGGTTTTGGCTGACACGCAGATCGTTAATGTTATCCGTGGCCTGCCTGAAATTCTGCCCAGATTGCGCAGCGGTCGTGATATCCCGCCACAAGTTGCGGTACTGCAGGTCCAGCCGACTGTAACAATTATCGAAACCGTGCCAGCAGATGCAGAAACCATCGCCAATGCCGCGCGTGGCTTTGCGCTCATTGACGGTCGGCCCGACATTTTACCGGTACGCCGCGTTGTCCCGCCTGAAATCATCGAGCCTGTGGTGGCCGAAATTGTACCCGAACCAGAAATAACACCTGAAATTATACCTGAAGCAATTGTTACAGTAATCAACGCGCCAGTTGAATTTACCGGCGAGGTTCCGGTGGTCCTTGGTCAACCAGATTTACTGCCACTCCTTCGTTCCGGCAATGCCATCCCCGCGCCAGGTTCTGAACCGGAACCCGTTGCTCCACCCGCAGAATTGCCAGTAGAAATTGCGGAAATACCTGTCCCCGAGCAAGCCAATTCGGCAGTGACAGCAGAAGCAGTTGTTTCAGAGATTGATCCGGCACTTGCCGAATCTATTGCGCTGGCAAACTCACTTAGGGCACGTCGGCGTCCGCAAGACATCATTGAAATGGCGGTCCCCGTGGATGTTATGCTTTCCGACGCGGCGCCTGCGCTGGCAGAACAGCCACCCCATCGCGATGCCGGGTTTGCGGCAAATGCCGCGCGCATTATTGAAATCTCAACGAACCGGCCGCGCGCCGTGGCGCCAATTGTCCCGGTTGATCCACAAACGGTTACCCTGCCAACGACCGCCTCCGTGGCGCGGGCTGCAACCATCGAAAACGGCATTAACCTTAGAAAAACCAGTCTTATCGGAATTTTTGGCACCTCAGATAACCGCGATGTTTTGATCAGAATGGCCTCTGGCCGCATTCTCCAGGTGGGCCTTGGCGACAGTTTTTCGGGCTGGCGCGTTGTGGCCATTGGCGAGGATTCAGTCCGCATTCAAAAAGGCAACCGCACCGAAATTTTGCGGATGCCGAATTAAAAGCCGTTGACCCTCACCAGATCATGCCGCAGAAATTACCCGTAGGGTGCGTGGTCCCCACGCACCGCCAACCTTCCCGCCTAAAGCAACAACAGCGCCGCCAGCCCCAGAAATGCAAAAAACCCAACAATATCGGTCACGGTTGTTACAAAAGCCCCCGAGGCCAGCGCCGGATCAATGCCCAGTTTATCCAATGTGATTGGCACCATAATACCCGCCAGCCCAGCCACCAAAAGATTGGCAATCATCGCCATCCCCAGCACCACACCCAGCATCATATCGCCAAACCAAACCACGCCGACAATGCCGATAATCACCGCAAAAACCACTCCGTTTGCCAAACCAACCAATACTTCACGGGTAATCACCCGAAACGCATTCGCAGAAGTCAGATCTCGCGTGGCAATGGCACGCACCGCAACGGTCAGGGTTTGGGTTGCGGCATTCCCCCCCATCGAGGCCACAATGGGCATCAATACCGCCAAGGCAATAATCGCCTCTATTGTGTCGGCAAACTGGGCAATGACCAAAGATGCCAGAATGGCCGTAAATAAATTAACCGCCAACCACGGAAACCGCTTTTTTGTGGTCAGCCAGACCTTGTTTGACAATTCCTCATTGCCCAGCCCCGCAAGCCGGCACATGTCTTCCTCAACCTCGTCCTCCAGCACTTCCATGGCGTCATCTATGGTAATCACCCCGACCAAACGTCCGTTTTCATCCACCACCGGCGCTGAAACCATATGATACTGGTTAAACGCATAAGCCACATGTTCGATATCCTGATCAGCAGGAATGGTGCGAAAATTATCGGTCATCAGCTCAGTCAGCAGCACCTCAGGTGCGGTGCCCATAATCAGGCCAAGGCGCACATCGCCCACAGGGTGCATCATCGGATCAACAATAATAATATCGTAAAACACCTCCGGTAGATCCTCAGCCGCGCGCATATAGTCAATAATTTGGCCAACATTCCAATGACTTGGCGCGACCACGGTTTCGCGCTGCATAAGGCGGCCCGCACTATGATCGGGATAGGTCAGCGCCTGCTCAACCGCCACCCGGTCTGCGTCATCCAGCTTTTCCAGCAGGTTTTTTTGTTGCGGCGGGTCCAGACCCTCAATAAGATAGACCACATCATCCGAGTCCAGATCACGCACCGCATCGGCCAGCAATGTGTCCGGCAAGTCACGCATTACTTCGTCGCGAATACCTTGTTCAAGTTCTGACAACACCTCAGCGTCAATTTCATGGCCCCAAAGCAGCAACAGGTTTTCGCGCTCGGACGGGCTGATTTGCTCCAACATATCGGCGATATCCGCTTCGTGCAGCGGCTCAAGCAACGAGATCAGCCGGCCTTGATGGCCCGCGCGCACCGCGTCCAGAATGGCATCTATCAACTCGGCATTCAGGGCATATTCAGCATCTTGGTCAAATTCCGATATTTGGCGGTCAATCATGTTGCGCTCCCTTGAAATTGTTGCGAAACCATACAAGCTGGTGATTGCAATTACATCGGGTAATTGTAATCTGGCAAAAATACTGCGGGAACATTCGATGAAAACACTTTTGTTAGGCCAAACGCTTAGCTTTGCCAAAAACCCATGGCATAGCCCAATTGATGAAGCTGCAATCCATCACCACCACGGGGCTGTGTTGATTGAGGCTGGCATAATCCGGGCGGTTGGCACAGCCGATGATCTGCGCGCGGCTAATCCTGATGCTGATGTGATTGATCACGGCGATAATCTGATGATGGCAGGGTTCATTGATGCCCACGCACATTATAGCCAAACCGCGATGATCGCCAGCTGGGGCAAACGGCTGATTGATTGGCTCAACGCTTATACATTTCCCGAAGAAATCCGATTTCAGGATCGTGAATACGCGGATAAGGTGGCTGAAACCTATCTGGATTTGAATCTTTCCAACGGCATTACAACGGCTTGCGCCTATTGCACCATCCACCCTGCCAGCGTTGATGCCTATTTTGAGGCTGCGCAAAAACGCGGTATGCGAATGCTGGGTGGCAAGGTGATGATGGACAGGAACGCGCCCGATGGCCTGCGTGACACAGCGCAATCAGGGTATGATGACAGCAAGGCATTGTTGCGAAAATGGCACAATGTTGACCGGCTTTCTTATGTTATTACGCCACGTTTTGCGCCAACATCCACCGAGATACAGCTAGAAGCCGCCGGTGCGCTTTGGGCTGAATTCCCCGATTGTCTGATGCAAACCCATCTGTCCGAACAGTTGGAGGAAATCGCGTGGGTGCGGGAATTATTCCCCGACCAACAAGATTATCTGGCGGTTTATGAACATTTCGGCTTAACTGGCCCCGGCGCGGTGCTTGGCCATTCAATCTATTTGTCAGATAGGGAATGGGACGCAGTACGCGATAGCGGCAGCAGCTTTGCCCATTGCCCGACCTCCAATGCTTTTATCGGCTCGGGCCTGTTTAACGCGCGCCGCAGCCACGAAATGCAAATCCCTACCGGTCTGGCCACCGATATTGGCGGCGGCTCATCTTTTTCGATGCTGCGCACCATGGCCAGCGCCTATGAAATCGGCCAGTTGCGCGGCGACGCCTTGCACCCTGCGCAATTATTATGGATGGCCACCCAAGGCAGCGCGGATGCGTTGCGACTGGGGAGCAAAATCGGTAATCTTGTTGCTGGGCGAGAAGCGGATATTGTTGTTATCAACCTTGCCTCGACCCCTGTGATTAAACAGCGGGTGGCGCGCAGCGAAACCCTCTGGGAAACGGTTTTTCCAACCATCATGCTGGGCGATGACCGTGCGATTGATACGGTGTATATCAACGGACACCCCATATCTGGCGTATGTAATTAAAAAACTTGCTATATCCTGTATTTTCGGCAAGAATTTGCCGACTTCTGGCCAAGTGCCGGAATCTAACCTGCGTCAAAGAACGCGAAAACAGGAAGAGGGATAAAATGTCAGATAAAGCAGGGGTCTATTCGGACCCGGATAAAACACCACCATTAGCCCAAGCGCTACCGCTTGGCTTACAACATGTTTTGGCGATGTTTGCGTCAAATGTCACTCCGGCAATCATCATTGCCGGTGCCGCCGGTTTTGCTTTTGTCAGCGATGAAAAGGTTTATCTTGTGCAAATGGCTATGCTGTTTGCCGGCGTTGCCACCTTATTTCAAACCGTAGGCATCGGCCCGATCGGGGCCAGATTGCCGATTATGCAAGGCACCAGTTTTGCTTTTGTTTCGATCATGTTCGGCATTGCCGCCACCAGCGGCATGGCCACAGTGATGGGCGCGGTTATCATCGGCGGCGTGGTGCATTTTGCGCTTGGCTCGGTTATTTCCAAATTGCGGTTTTTGTTTCCGCCTTTGGTGACAGGTCTGGTGATCATGTCGATCGGCTTATATCTAATTCCGGTGGGTATAAAATATGCAGCCGGTGGCGCTGCGCCATTTCAAATGGAGGCCGAAAGCTTTGGTTCCTGGGCGCATTGGTTCCCTGCCCTAACCGTGATTATTGTGGCGCTGGGGGTTAAATTTTACACCAAAGGCACCCTGTCGGCTGCGGCCATTTTAATCGGTTTGCTGGCTGGTTATGTTGTGGCTTATTTCACCGGTCTGGTAAATTTTGCCGCGGTTTCCAACGCTGCGGTGTTTGCTTTGCCAGAATTCATGCCGTTTGGGTTTAAGTTTGAATGGGGCGCCACCATTGCCATTGTTCTGGTTGTGGTAGTTTCCGCCATCGAAACCGTTGGCGATACCAACGCCACCACCCAAGGCGGCGCAGGGCGCATGGCCACCGATAAAGAAATCACCGGTGCCACCTATGCTGACGGGCTAGGCTCATTAATCGGCGGTTTGTTTGGTGGCTTGCCAAATACTTCGTTTTCACAAAACGCGGGTATTGTTGCCATGACCGGCATCATGAGCCGCCATGTGGTGACCATTTCGGCAATTATCCTGATTGTGTGCGGATTATTGCCAAAAATCGGCGGCATCATTGCTTCCATGCCTTTGCCAGTGCTTGGCGGCGGCGTGATTGTGATGTTTGGCATGGTGATTTCAGCAGGGCTGAATATGTTGACCGAGGTTAAAATGACCCGTCGTAATATGGTGATCATTGCGGTTTCGCTCTCGGTTGGTATTGGCATTAATCTGGTGCCAACAGCGGTGCAATATGTGCCGGGCGTTGGCAAAACATTGCTGACCTCGGGCCTGTTGCCCACCGCGATTATCGCAATCGTGCTTAATCTGGTTCTGCCAGAAAAAGACTAAAACAGCGCGGGGCAGTATTTAACGCTGCCCCGATCTATCCGGCCAAACCTTGGGCCAGCCTGTTGGCTTTCTCCACAATAACAGGCAAATCAATGCCGGTCAGATTACCCGACCGCACCACAGCACGCCCCTCAACATAAAGATCCCGCACCGATTGAGGCCCACAAAACACCAATGCGGCCACCGGATCCCATGCTCCGGCATTTTGCAAACCCGACATATCCCAAATGGCAAAATCAGCCCGTTTACCAATTTCCAATGACCCACAATCATGCCGCCCCAGAACTTTGGCGCCGCCAAGGGTGGCTATTTCCAATACCTCGCGCGCGCCGATGCTATCGGCCCCGTTTTGCACCCGCTGCAAAAGCATGGCTTGGCGAGCCTCGCCAATCAGGCTGCCGCTATCATTGCTGGCCGAACCATCCACCCCCAGCGCCACATTTACCCCCGCATCGCGCATGGCCCGCACCGGCGCAATGCCAGAGCCAAGCCGACAATTGGAACAAGGACAATGGGCAACCCCCGTGCCGGTGCGGGCAAACAGATCAATCTCGGCAGCGTCCAGCTTCACACAATGCGCATGCCACACATCCTCGCCCACCCAGCCCAGATCTTCGGCATATTGGCCCGGACGGCAGCCGAATTTTTCCAGACTATAGGCAATGTCTTCCTCATTTTCAGCCAGATGGGTATGCAACATAACACCCTTGTCGCGCGCCAAAATCGCGGTATCGCGCATCAATTCACGGCTGACGGAAAACGGTGAACAAGGTGCCAGACCAATGCGCAGCATTGACCCGTCACTGGCATCGTGATGGGCATCAATCAAACGAATGCTGTCCTCCAGTATATCCCTCTCCCGCTCCACCAGACTGTCAGGTGGCAATCCGCCATCGCTCTCGCCAATGCTCATGGAGCCACGCGTGGGGTGAAACCGCATGCCAAGGGTTTGCGCCGCCTCGATTGTGTCTTCCAACCGCACGCCGTTAGGATATAAATACAAATGATCCGAGGACATCGAACAGCCCGAAAGCGCCAATTCCGCCAAGCCAATTTGGGCCGACACAAACATATGTTCCGGTGTCATTTTTGCCCAAATCGGATAAAGCGTTTGCAGCCAGCCAAACAAAAGCGCGTCTTGCCCACCAGGAACCGCTTTGGTGAGCGTTTGATATAGATGATGGTGGGTATTCACGAGGCCGGGCGTAATCACGCACCCTGTTGCCACGATGATTTCATCAGCAATTTGTGGTGTCTCGCCAAGGGCCTCAATCACGCCATCGCGCACAAATATATCGCCCTGAATTTCGCGGCGCGTAGCATCCATGGTAACAAGCACATCAGCATTTTTGACCAGCAGCGTAGCCATCACTCGCTCGGCGCGCCAGCCCGCAGCCACGACCCAAGCAAAGCACGTTCTTCGGCCGTCATCCCTGTTTCATTGCCCAAAGGCATGATGTTTGACAAAACCGTTTGCGCCAGTATTTTTGCGCTATGGGAGCGGATCTGGTCAAGGTTATCAAACTTGTAATCACCCGGCGCATAGTCAAAAAACTCGTGACTCGGCGTTGCTGAATGACAAGCAGCGCAATGGATCGCGATAATTTCCATCGCCTCGGTTGGGTAAAAATCCACTTCGACCTGATCAGGCCGCCATGTGGAAAACGCAATCATTGCAGCCGCCATTACCACCACAACCGGCCATTGCCAATAAAGCGCTTTGCCATGAATGCCGGCCTCGTGCATGTTGTAAAATATTCGCACAACCGCACCGATAACCAACACCATACCCACCATGACCCACGCATAAGGATGGCTGAACGCAACAGGATAATGGTTGGAGATCATCATCAAAACAACCGGCAAAGTCAGGTAATTATTATGGGTGGAGCGCAGCTTGGCGATTTCGCCAAAACGCGCATCCGGTGTGCGCCCCGCCTTTAAATCATTAACGACAATTTTGGTATTTGGAATAATCACCAAAAACACATTTCCGGTCATCATTGTGGCAATTATTGCCCCCGTATGCAGCCATGCTGCACGCGCGGAGAACACCTGCTGAAACCCGTATGATGCTGCCACAATTGCAATAAACAGCACAATAAACACCAGCACCGGAAATTTCCGAAGCGGCGATTTACACAAAGCATCGTAAAATATCCATGCCAATGCCAATGACATGACCGAAATGAAAATAGCTTCCCAAACCGGCATATCCATGACTTCGCGGTCAATCAAAAGCCCTTTTGCCCCCCAATAATAAGTGACAGCCATCAAAAGAAATCCGGTCAGCCATGTGGTATAGCTTTCCCATTTGAACCATTTTAGTGCCTCGGGCATTTCCTCGGGTGCGATCTGGTATTTCACCACATGGTAAAATCCGCCGCCATGCACCGACCAGCTATCGCCTTTGGCACCTTTGGGCAGGCCTTTGCGCTTTTTCAGGGACGCATCCAGCCACATAAAATAAAACGAAGACCCGATCCAGCCGATTGCCGCTATTATATGCGCCCAACGGACAAACAAGCTGATCCATTCATGTAATATTGATTCCATTTTGCGGCCTTTCGTTTTAGGATAAGCCTATCGCGACAACCCCCCTACGGAAAGCCCAAATTCATGCGCAAACTAAAAGACATCGAAGACGTTTTTGTGGCTAAATATGGCGGGATATATGAACACTCCCCTTGGGTTGCAAAGGCCGCGTTCAAAACTGGAATTGCGGATCTCAGCATCGAAATGCGCAATGTAGTTGAGGCCGCAGGCCATGAGGCGCAAATGGTATTATTGCGCGCCCATCCGGATCTTGCAGGGAAATTGGCAAAATCCGGTGCGTTAACAGATGAAAGCACATCCGAGCAAGCCAGCGCAGGGCTGGACCAATGCAGCAACGCCGAGTTCGCGGAATTTACCAGCCTGAACGATACTTATAAATCAAAATTTGGGTTTCCCTATATTTTAGCAGTCAAAGGCCGACACCGGATTGAAATTTTGGAAAATTTTCGAAGTAGAATCAACAATTCGATTGATCAGGAATTTCGCGAAGCACTGGATCAGGTCCACCAAATTGCCAAATTACGCTTGGCTGACATCTCATAAGCCACGCGCTGGCTTAGCTACAGTCTTGCATCTGTATGACAGCAAATGCCCAATCTCGGCGGGTATAGCCAATGTTAACTCCCAAAATTGACGACGGAAGATCGTGAAAAGTAGACATTACCAAACATTCATCACTGCCAACATCAGGCACTTTTTGGCCTGTAACGGTTTGGAATGTTATCCGGTAATAGGCGGACGTCGCGATATCCGTGAAATTTTCATCCCCAAAAACTGGTACCAACAAGGCCTTTGCCGCGCGACTAAATCTGTCGCTCAGAAATGGCCCTTCAACCGGCAGCTGGTCAATGGTTTCCAGCAGCTCAACCGCTTGCACGCCCTCATTAATATTTTT
>CAZCDC010000025.1:0-25703 GCA_964497195.1 uncultured Rhodobacterales bacterium
ATTCGATCTGGCGCAAAATGGAGGAAAATAAAGAAGGGTTTAACCGGCTATCCGATATTTACGGCTTTCGTATTATTACCAAAAACGTCGGCGATGCGTATGTGGCTTTGGGCGCGGTGCATCAACGCTGGTCGGCGGTTCCCGGTCGGTTCAAAGATTATATCTCGCAGCCAAAATCCAACGGCTATCGTTCGATCCAGACCACTGTTTCGGGGCGCAATGCCAAACGGGTTGAAATTCAGATACGCACCGAGGAAATGAACGAGGTGGCGGAATCCGGCATTGCGGCGCATTGGTCATATCGTGATGGCCAGCGGGTTGAAAACCGTTTTACCGTCGATCCATTTAGCTGGCTGCGGGGGCTGGCCGAACGGTTTGAGGCCTCCGAAAACCCTGATGAATTTCTGGAACATGTCAAACTCGATATGTTCACCGATCAGGTTTTTTGCTTTACCCCAAAGGGCGAAGTCATCAAATTACCGCGCGGCGCGACCCCGATTGATTTTGCCTATGCCATCCATACGCGCCTTGGCGACAGCTGTGTTGGCGCCAAAGTTGATGGCAACCGTGTGCCGCTCTGGACGCGCCTGCGTAATGGCCAATCGGTGGATGTGATGCGCGCCGATGCCCAGCGGCCGCAGGCATCATGGGAAGAAATGGTTGTCACAGGCCGCGCAAAATCGGCGATTCGTAAATATTTGCGCGAAGAAAATCGCGAGGCGCATATCCGGCTTGGCCGCGAAATTGCCCGTGTTTCGCTGGAACGCATCGGCAAAAAAGCCACCGACAAAGCATTGTTAACGGCGGCAAAACATATGCAATACGTCTCAGCTGATGAATTATTGGCGCGTTTGGGCGCGGCAGAAATTACCGGCCAAGAAGTACTGCGCGCGCTTTATCCCGAATTAGTTCGCGAAACCGTACCGCCCCTTTCCGGTGATGATGATGAGCGCGTGATCGGTTTGAAACCAGACCAAAGCGCCAGCCCGGCTGCGTGTTGCAGCCCGGTTCCCGGGGAACGTATTGTTGGCATTGCGGTGCGCGGGCGCGGGGTTATGATTCATGCAATTGAATGCGGTACGCTGGCCGAATTTGAAAATGACCCCGATAAATGGATTGATCTGCGCTGGTCGGCGGATTCTGGCCGTGCTTCTAATAATGCACGTGTAATAATCACAATGGCCAACGATGCTGGGGTATTGGGCCGAATTTGCACCCTGATAGGGGAGCATCACGCCAATATTGTTAATATTGATTTTACCGACCGTAAACCGGATTTTTACCGGATGCTGCTTGAAATAAAGGTGCGTGATATCCAACATCTAACCAACATCCAAACCGCGATCGAAGCAGATTCCGACATTGCAGAGGTCAAACGGTTCAGGGATGAAACCATCAACAATCACCGTGGCGGCGGTATTTAAAGCGTAAATTAGGTAAAAAATGGTTTTTAAAAGACGAGACAAGCTGCCCTTTATGCAGCGCATACGAGAAACGGTGCTGCCCCGCACCGGCTGGTCGCGTGCGTTTCGTTATATTGGCCATCGTATTCAACGGCTGCCAGACACATCCCACCGCATTGCTTTTGGTTTGGCAATCGGTATTTTCCTCTCGTTTTCACCATTTTTTGGTTTTCACATCATTTTTGCTATGGTGCTTGCGCGGTATATTGGCGGGAATGTTTTTGCAGCATTTGTCGGCACATTTTTCGGCAATCCGCTGACATTTCCCTTTATTGCCGGTATTTCATTTGCGCTGGGTCGCTGGTTGACAGGTGTTTCAGGCGCAGGTCTCGCGCCCGAAGGTGTATTGCTTGCTTTTTCCAATGCATCCAGTGGGTTATGGCAAAGCATCCGCAGTTTATTTGGTTTTGGACAGCCAGAATGGCACCGGCTTTCGGGGTTTTGGCATGAATTCTTTTTGCCCTATTTGGTTGGGGGAATAATTCCCGGAATTTTGTTTGCAATAATCGGATACTTCTTGTCCCGCCCCCTTGTTGAAGCCTATCAAAAGCATCGCCGCAATAAATTAATGGCCAAAATGCGCAAACAAGCCGCTGTTGATCGTGCTGAGGGCTGACAAGCCTGCGAAATTGCGTTAATGCGGAATTATACCTTACAGGAGAATTGACATGGCCCTTCTTGCATCCGAACCCCTTGGCTATTTGCGTTTGGGGTTAAATATTGATCATGTTGCGACAGTACGTAACGCGCGCGGCAGCGCTTATCCTGATCCGGTGCGCGCGGCTTTGCTGGCAGAGGCTGCGGGCGCCGATGGCATCACCGCACATCTGCGCGAAGACCGCCGCCATATCCGAGACAGTGATATCGATGCGTTAATGTCCAAAATCGGTTTGCCGCTAAATTTTGAAATGGCTGCGACAGCAGAAATGCAAAAAATCGCTCTGCGCCACACGCCCCATGCGGTGTGTATTGTGCCCGAAAAACGCGAAGAACTAACAACCGAAGGTGGGCTTGATCTGGCGCGCGACGAAAACCGCATCGCTGATTTTATAGCACCATTGCGGGATGCGGGATGCCGTGTTTCGATCTTTCTCGCCAGTGACCAGCGCCAAATCGAATCTGCGGCGCGCATTGGTGCGCCAGTGGTTGAATTGCATGTCGGCCCTTATTGTGATGCCCATCATGAGGGCGATTTTACCAGACGTGACAATGAATTTATCAAGCTGAAAGAAATGGCGCAACTGGCCCATGAATTAGGGCTAGAGGTCCATGCGGGCCATGGTATCACCTTTGATACCGTCAAACCCATTGCTGGATTACCCGAAATAATGGAATTGAACATCGGCCATTTTCTAATTGGCGAAGCAATCTTTTCCGGCCTTGATTCTGCCATCCGCCGCATGCGTGACCTGATGGATGAGGCCCGCCGCGATGTGTCAGGGATCATAGTCGCGTGATAATCGGCATAGGTTCGGATCTTGCAAATATTGACCGCATTACTGCTACGTTAGAGCGTTTCGGTGATCGATTTGTGCAAAGAGTGTTTTCTGAAACTGAGCAAGAAACTGCCAATAATCGCAAACAAACCGCAGATACTTACGCTAAAAGATGGGCAGCAAAAGAAGCCTGCTCAAAAGCGCTCGGAACCGGCCTGCGCATGGGTGTTGCATGGAAAGAAATGACCGTGCGCAACCTGCCCACCGGCCAGCCAACCATGCACGTCACCGGCGGAGCGGCCAAAAGGCTGGAAAATATGACACCGGAGGGTCACACAGCCCATATTCACGTCACCCTGACCGATGATCACCCGTGGGCACAGGCATTTGTGGTGATTGAGGCTTTGCCAAACGAGCCGCAGCCTTGACTCGGCCCCGCCACCACGCCACATAGCATTCTATCTTTGTAATTATCGGAAAAACCTGAATTCATGGCTAAAAATACCAAGAAAAAAGACGGTCCAATCGTTGAAACTATTAAAACCGTAGTCTACGCGCTTTTGATCGCTGGGTTTATCCGCACTTTGCTATTTCAACCGTTCTGGATTCCGTCTGGTTCTATGAAACCAACCCTTCTTATCGGCGATTTTCTTTTTGTTAATAAATTTGCCTATGGCTATTCGTATGCTTCCTGTCCGACAATGTTTGGTGTTGATTTTTGCGGCTTTGCAAAGGGGAGCGATGAACGTCTGTTTGGCTCTGACCCGGAGCGCGGCGACGTGGTGGTATTCAAACACCCTGTGCATGGCGCAGATTTCATCAAGCGCGTTGTTGGCCTGCCCGGTGATCGTATTCAAATGATCAACAGTGTTTTGCACATTAATGGCACCGCCGCTGAAACCGTGCCAAACGGGGATTTTATTGAAACATTTGCCCCGCAAGGCCCGCAGGGCGGATTGCCACGCTGCACAAACGCCCCGGCCCGCGATGCAGAATGCCTTAAAGACACAGCAACCGAAATCTTGCCCAACGGAGTCAGCTATTCGGTCTTGAATAGCGGCCCGAACAACGCTGATGATACCCGTGAATTTATGGTTCCAGAGGGCAATTTTTTCTTTATGGGTGACAATCGTGATAATTCCGTCGATAGCCGCTTTTCTCAAGGTAGTCTGGGCCAGCCCGGTGTTGGCATGGTGCCACGCGAAAACATTATCGGCCGCGCTGACCGCATCATTTTTTCCGCCGCTGGCTCATCCATTTTGGCATTCTGGACATGGCGCAGCGACCGTTATTTCACGGCAGTAAATTGACCCTGCCCCAAGAAGCGCAGAAACTTGAGCTGCGTTTGGGGCATCGATTTGCCAATCCCGCATTGCTGGATCAAGCGCTGACACACGCGTCTTTAACCGCGCTTGAGAATAGCGATAACCAGCGGTTGGAATTTTTAGGTGACCGCATATTGGGGTTGGTAATTGCCGAAGCCCTTTTTCTAGATGACATTTCCGCCACCGAGGGAAAGCTGGCGCCGCGCCTGAATGCGCTGGTGCGAAAAGAAACCTGTGCCGAAATTGCTGTTGAGCTGGATGTTGGCCCCGCCTTGCGAATGGGCCGTTCAGAAATGCAATCTGGCGGGCGGCGAAAATTGGCGCTTTTGGGTGATACGATGGAGGCGCTAATCGCAGCGATCTACCTAGATTCCGGTTTTGAAAATGCAAAAAAATCGGTTTTGAGATATTGGGGCGCTCGTATTGCAACTGCAGAAAACGCTGCGTTTGATCCAAAATCCGCATTACAAGAATGGGCGCAAGCCCGTGGTTTGCAGCCGCCCAAATACGCGGAGCTTTCGCGAAAAGGCCCCGACCACAACCCGGTTTTTGTGATAGAGGCGAGCCTGACAACCGGCGAAACTGCAAACGCAGAATCAACCTCGAAAAAATCCGCGCAAGTGCTGGCTGCACAAGCGCTTTTGAAAATTCTGGAGGCATAAATGTCCGAAAAATCTTGTGGCTTTGTAGCCCTAATTGGTGAACCCAATGCTGGGAAATCAACGCTTTTGAATAAAATTGTCGGGGCCAAGGTGTCGATTGTCACGCATAAGGTGCAAACCACCCGCGCCCGTATTCGCGGCATCGCAATTGAAGGCGATTCGCAGTTGGTTTTTGTTGACACGCCCGGCCTGTTTCGGCCCAAACGCCGGCTTGACCGTGCCATGGTTTCGGCCGCCTGGAGTGGCGCAGCTGACGCCGATGTTGTGGTGCTGCTGGTAGAGGCAAATCGAGGTCTGACCGAAGGGGTTGAGGCGATCATAAATGGTTTTGATGAACATGTCAGCAAAGGCAAAAAAATTGCTTTAGCGATAAACAAGATTGATCGCGTCAAAGCGGACTCGTTGTTAAAACTAACGGCTGTGTTGAATGAGCGCTATGATTTTGCAGCAACATTTATGATTTCCGCAGAAAAAGGCCACGGCGTTGCCGATATGCGTAAATGGCTGGCCGGGCAACTGCCCAAAGGGCCGTGGCATTATCCCGAAGACCAGATCGCCGATGTGCCGCTCCGTATGATCGCGGCTGAGATGACCCGGGAGAAATTGACCCTGCGTCTGCATCAGGAATTGCCATACCAACTGACCGTGGAAACCGAAAGTTGGGAGGAGCGCAAGGACGGTTCTGTGCGCGTAGATCAATATATTTACGTGATGCGCGACGGCCACAAGGGCATTGTTTTGGGCCCCAAAGGCGAAACAATCAAAGCAGTTTCGATGGCCGCACGGCAAGAGATGTCAGAATTTCTTGGCCAAACTGTGCATTTGTTTTTGCAAATCAAAGTTCGGCCAAACTGGCTTGAAGAACCCGAAAGATACTCGGAAATGGGCCTGAATTTCCGCGACGGCGCGGTGTAACATATTGCAACCAAAGCTAAATTCTAGCTTCTGGGTTGAGGCATATCTGCGTCGATTGCACCTAAACAACATACCGGTTTTTGTTCTCAAACGCGGGGACAAAGACGCGGGAACGGTTTTGGTGAAATCCAATTCCTTGGATGGAAACGCCCGGCTTTTTCAACGCAGCATTGATATCGACGGTGCGAGAAACTGGCAAATTTTGTCGGAGGGTAAAGAAACCATTGTTGACGCTGCCATATCCCGACAACGCGGTTTTGACCCCGATATTTGGGTTTTAGAGGTTGAGGACAAGCAGGGTCGAACCCTGCTCGACGAAACCGGTTTAAGCGGTTAAACTGCCATGATGGAATGGACAGACGAAGGGATGCTTCTCTCGATGCGAAAGCACGGTGAGGGTTCCGCAATAATTGAGGTTTTTACCCAAAATCATGGTCGCCATGCAGGCGTGGTGCGCGGCGGAGGCTCACGAAAATCAGCTGCGCTTTTGCAACCTGGCGCGCAATTGGCAGTTAAATGGCGGGCAAGGCTAGAAGAGCATCTTGGTTCGTTCACCGTTGAACCAATTTACTCACGAGTCGCAAACATCATGTCTGGCCGCACGGAAATCTCGGCTTTTGCAGCTATAGCAGCGCTTGTCTCAACCTGCCTTCCTGAGCGGGAAAACCAAAATCGGTTTTATGAGCAAACAATGGAGCTGGTGCAAAGAATTTCAGCCGACCCTGTTTGGCTCGCCAGCTATGTTCGTTGGGAACTGTCATTGTTGTCAGAGATCGGATTCGGGCTGGATTTGTCTTGTTGCGCTGCAAATGGTTCGGAAAAAGACCTGCGGTATGTCTCACCCAAATCTGCACAAGCTGTCAGCCTTTCTGGTGCCACGGGCTGGGAGGATAAGTTGCTTAAATTACCGGACTTTCTAAAAGGTATTAATGCAAGCACGCCATCCTTTCCTGATATTATGGATGGGTTAAAGTTAACGGAATATTTCCTAACCACTCGCGTTATGCCAGCCCTTGGCTGCAAAGAAACGCCGCAAGCCCGTGCGCGGTTTGTCAAAACAATAAGCCGACCCTAGCTTAATATCCTGCGCGCAATCACGTTTGCCTGAATTTCTGCCGCGCCTTCAAAAATATTCAATATCCGCGCGTCGCACAGCACCCGAGAAATTGGATATTCCATCGCAAAACCGTTACCCCCATGAATTTGTACAGCATTATCTGCACAAGCCCACGCGACCCGCGCACCCAATAATTTAGCCATGCCAGCCTCCAAATCACAGCGCGCGCCGCAGTCTTTTTGTCGCGCTGCAAAATATGTTAATTGTCGTGCAATTGTAATTTCAACAGCCATCATCGCAAGTTTCCCATATACGCGTGGAAATTTAATCAATGCTTTGCCAAATTGTTTGCGGTCAAGCGCGTATTTTAACCCCATTTCCATGGCTGATTGCGCCACGCCTATGGCCCGGGCGGCAGTTTGAATGCGTGCAGATTCAAAGGTTTGCATCAGTTGTTTGAATCCTTCGCCCTCAACCTCGCCCAGCAGGTTTTTTTGATCGACCTCAAACCCGTCAAACGCCAGTTCATATTCCTTCATGCCGCGATAGCCTAAAACTTCAATTTCGCTGCCGGTCATATTTTCTGCTGGAAAAGGGTTTTCAACGGTGCCACGAGGCTTTTCAGCCAACAGCATCGAAAGCCCTTTGTAATTTTTAATTTCCGGATTTGTGCGAGCCAAAATGATCATCATATCCGTGCGCGCTGCATGTGTGATCCAGGTTTTATTGCCCGTGACCAAAAATCTGTCACCCGTTAAAACGGCACGCGTGGTCAAACTGCCCAAATCCGAACCCGTGTTCGGTTCGGTAAATACTGCGGTTGGCAATATCTCAGCACTGGCAATACCGGGCAGCCATTGCTGTTTTTGTGCCTCGGTGCCGCCACATAAAATAAGTTCAGCTGCAATTTCTGATCGTGTTCCTAATGATCCAACCCCGATATATCCGCGCGCCAGTTCCTCGGTCACCACGCACATCGCGGTTTTGCTCATGCCAAACCCGCCAAATTCTTCGGGGATGGTCAGGCCAAAAACGCCAAGCTCGGCCATTTCTTCTATTACAGTCATCGGGATTAGCGTGTCCGTGAGATGCCATTCATGGGCAAAGGGTATAATTTTATCTTCAGCAAAACGTCTAAACTGATCTCGGATCATGTCATATTCGGCATCCAGCCCCGGGTTGCCAAAGCACGGAGCACCACTTTGTTCGATCATCAGATCAACCAGACGTTTGCGCGCAGCATCCGTATTTGCGCTTTTTGCCAGTATCGGGTTGATGGTATATTCAATGTCAGCCATATCGGAAATACGGACAATTTCACCCTGAGACATAGGGATTCCACCAGCGATTTGATTTAAGTATTCTCCAAAAGAAATTTGCAAGATTAACTGATCAGCTTCACTAAATTTACTCTCTTTTTCAAGGGCCTGCGCCCATTTAACCATCTGTTGTAAACTTTCAACATAGGTTGAAAACCATGCCAAACCGTGGGTGGAAAACTGCTCTGATTCCAACTTTTCCGGACTAAGGGATCCATTCGAACTTACCTTATCTTTCACCTGATTTTTTACAGTGGCAAACAAGATTTCCACGCTGCGCAGCGATTCAGTGCACAGGTTTACAAGGTTAGGCAAGATTGGTGTATCGGTCATTTTTGGCCCTTTTTGTGCATTGCAATGAGCAATGCTGCATCTGCGAAGGTATAGGTTGTGCGGCGATCAACGTCAATTGTTCGCGCAACAATAATACAAAAATTGGCAATTTTTGAGAATTAAATTAGCGTTGAAGAAAGTTTTGAGCAATGCGATTAGTCAGAAATGGACTCATACATATTTTTATCTCAGGAATTCGGGCTGTTTGCAATTATTGTGGCTTTTGCGGTCATGGCGCTGGCTGGATTCATCAAAGGTGCTATCGGCTTTGCATTGCCGATGATTGTGGTCAGCGGTATTGGCACGGTTATGTCTGCCGAAATTGCGATTGCGGCGATGATTTTACCCGGATTAGTTACCAATTTTTGGCAATCTTTGCGGCACGGTCTGGCTGAAGCAGCGATGAGCCTTCTGAAATTTTGGCGGTTAAATACTGTCATGCTTGTGATGATCTATTTTTGCGCAAAACTGGTCATAATTGTACCGGATGCGTTTCTATTTCTAACGCTTGGTGGTGGTATTACCTTTTTTGGGATGTTGCAAATTATCGGCTGGAAACCGCATTTTCCCCATCGTTTACGCTATATGGTTGAAGGGGCAACCGCCCTTGTCGCGGGTTTTTTTGGCGGGCTGGCAGGGGTGTGGGGGCCGCCGATTCTGATGTATTTGATGGCATTGGATACCCCGAAAAAAGAACAAATTCGCGCGCAGGGGATCTCGTTTTTACTGGGGTCGATTGTGCTGACATTTGCCCATAAAAGCTCTGGCGTGCTGAATGCAATCAGCATCCCGTTTTCTGCGGCACTGATTATTCCCGCAATTATCGGCATGTATGTCGGATTTATGGTTCAAGACCGTATCGACCAGCAGGTCTTTCGCAAAGCCACATTGATTGTGTTGGTTTTGGCAGGGCTTAACCTGTTGCGCCGCGGGTTTTTTGGGTAATCAGGGCGGCCAGAACCGCCCCGAAAACTCACTTGGGTTTGATCGCGGCGGCCAGAACATCAGCCCCGACATGGGGTTCGTATTGTGCAAAATTATCGGCAAACATGCCCACTAATTCGCGGGCTTTTTTATCGTAATCATCGGAATTTTCCCATGTTCGGCGCGGGTCGAGCAACACCTTTGCAACACCTTTAACTGCTTCTGGAACCGCAAATCCAAAATTCGGATCGGTGCGAAATGCACGGTCATTCAACCCACCGCTAAGCGCCGCTGTTAGCAAGGCCCGCGTGGCACGAATGGGCATGCGCGAGCCGCCATGACCTTTGGCGCCGCCTGTCCAGCCGGTGTTTACCAGCCAACAATTCACCCCGTGTTTATTAATTTTGTCCCGCAGTAATGCGCCATAAACTTCGGGCCTGCGCGGCATAAAAGGCGCGCCAAAACAGGTGGAAAAAGTCGGAATCGGCTCAACAACACCTTTTTCGGTTCCCGGGATTTTTGCCGTGAAACCTGACAGAAAATGATACATTGCCTGTGCCGGAGAAAGCTTGGCAATTGGTGGTAATACCCCGAAGGCATCGCAGGTTAACATGATGATATTACGAGGTAATCCACCCATAGATGTTTCTGAGGCATTGGAGATATATTCCAGCGGATAAGCGCAACGCATGTTGGGCGTCAGGCTGTCATCGCTAAAATCCAGCTCGCGCGTAAGCGGGTCATAGACCATGTTCTCAATGACGGTGCCAAACATCGATGTGGTTGCGAAAATCTCCGGCTCGGCTTCGGCGCTTAGATTAATGGTTTTGGCGTAACAGCCGCCCTCAAAATTAAACGTGCCTTGGTCCGACCAGCCATGTTCATCATCGCCAATCAAAATCCGGTCAGGGTCCGCCGAAAGCGTGGTTTTGCCTGTGCCCGAAAGGCCAAAGAAAATCGCGGTGTCGTCAACGTCATCAATGCCATGATTGGCCGAGCAATGCATCGGCATCACACCTTTGTCAGGCAGCAAATAATTCAGAATGGAAAACACAGATTTTTTGTTTTCGCCTGCATAAGACGTGCCGCCGATCAGCACCAGTTTTTGCTCAAACGACACCGCAATCACGGTTTCGGAGCGGCAGCCATGGCGCGCCGGGTCGGCCTTGAATTCGGGGCAATTAATGATGGTAAATTCAGGGTTGAACTCTAGCAATTCGGCAATATCAGGCCGGCGCAGCATGTGGCGAATGAACAATGAATGCCACGCCAATTCTGTGATCACACGCACATTCAGGCGAAATTCAGGGTCAGCGCCGCCAAACAGATCTTGGACAAAATAGGTGCCACCCTTCATGTGCTCCAACATGTCAGCGTGCAGCGTTGCGAACGCATCCATCTCCATCGGTGGATTATTTTCCCACCAAATAGTGTCAATCACGGAGGGCTCGCGCACCACAAATTTGTCTTTTGGCGAACGTCCGGTATGATGTCCGGTAGACACCAGAAACGTGCCGCCAATACCAATCTCGCCTTCATTACGACGCACTGCGTGCTGCATAATCGCGGCTTCGGGCAAGTTGTAATAAATGGTCGATAGTCCAGAAATGCCAGAATTCTCCAGCGTTTGCGCTGGATTGACTGTGCCAGTTTCCATTTTGATGGTACTCCAAATAATGAGGTCACGAACCTAATCGCGCCTCTGTCCCCAAGAAATTGATGCATCGGAGGGCTAGTTCCAATGTATCACCAATAATTTCTTGTAGCCGTGCCACATTGCAAAATCCACAGTAAATATAGGGCATTCTGACACGGGCCAAACGCATGGCACCCAATTCTATTTTCACTGTTGCAATAATAGTTTAGATGCATGAATATGTGCATGGGTGGAATATGAGGAGACGTGATGCCTAGCATTGCCCTGGTTGATGACGACCGCAATATCCTGACCTCTGTGTCAATCGCTCTCAAGGCCGAAGGCTTTGATGTGACGACCTTTACCGATGGGGCCTCTGCCCTGTTTTCACTGGTAGATGAGCCGCCGGACATCGCGATTTTTGATATCAAAATGCCGCGCATGGATGGCACAGAATTGTTGCGCCGTTTGCGCCAGCAATCAGATCTGCCAGTAATTTTTCTAACCTCCAAAGATGACGAAACCGACGAACTTGTCGGGCTTGGCCTTGGCGCCGATGACTATATCAGCAAGCCGTTTTCGCAACGGTTATTGTTGGCGCGGATTAAGGCGGTGTTGCGGCGTCGTGAAATGGCGTTGAAACCTTTGGATGAGGATTCCGAGGAAAATATCATAACCTGCGGGTCGTTAACCATGGATGACCAGCGTCACAGGGTGACATGGAAAGAACAGGATATCGTTTTAACCGTGACCGAATTTATCATTCTGCATGCGCTTGCTATTCGTGCCGGTGTGGTAAAATCCCGCAATCAGTTGATGGATGTGGCTTACGCGGATGAGGTGTATGTCGATGATCGCACGATCGATAGCCACATCAAACGGTTGCGTAAGAAGTTCAAAAAAGTGGATGCTGAATTTGAGTCAATAGAAACACTTTATGGCGTCGGCTACCGCTATAACGAGGCTTAAAATGGCCAAGGGTGACGAAAACATCCCCTCTATGCTGGCGGTGCCTGAAGCAGCGATTCAACCGCGCCGCCGCAAGTTTTTACGTTTTAACCGTTCACCGTTGGCGCGCAAGATCATTGTTTTTAACCTGATCGCATTGGGTATTCTGGTCGCCGGCGTGCTTTATTTGAACCAAACAAATGAAGGCCGCGTAAGCCAGCGTCGCGATGATATGGTACAGCAGGCTGAGATTCTGGCAGCAGCACTGGCGGCGCAACCCAGCATTTCAAATGAATATTTTGAGGCACTTTCTGGCCCAGTTGGCAGCATCGTGCGGCTGTATAATCTTGATGGTTCATTGGCGTTTCAGCATTTTCCAGCCAATATGAATGAGGGTGGCACCCTTTTAGCCAGCCCAGAAAACACCAGCCTTCTTACCAGTTTATTGCAAGGCATGTGGCAGAATTTAACCGACCCGCTGGCGCGCTCTGGCACATCGACAGATGATTTATTAGGGCGGTTTGACAATCTTGTTTCCGATGCAATTCTTAACCCGGATCAAACTCAGCACCTAACTTTTACCAGTTCAGGTGATCTTTATGTGACCGTTACAGCCGCCGTGCGAATGGATGACGACGTTACACATATCGTTTTGATTTCGACCTTGGGTGGAGAAATTGACGCGGTAATTCGCGCCGAAAGAGAACAGATTCTGCAAATTTTTATTCTGGCCATTCTATCCTCTATTGCGCTGTCGATTGTGTTGGCAAATTCCATCGCGCGACCGTTGCGCCGGCTGGCTGACGCCGCTGATATCGCGCATGATAGCGCAGGCGGGCGTCTTAACCCCGCACAAATCCAGATCCCGGATCTTACTGCGCGCCCTGATGAAATTGGCGAACTTTCGCGTGCCATGCGTCAAATGATTGAGGCGTTGTTTGAACGGATTGACGAAAACAAAAACTTTGCAGCTGATGTGGCACATGAGATCAAAAACCCGCTGACATCTCTGCGTTCAGCTGTCGAAACCCTTGCCTATCCGTTGGAAAAAGAGGATCGCGACGCGCTTTTAGCGGTAATTCAAGCGGATGTTGGCCGGCTTGACCGCTTGGTTACCGATATTTCCAATGCCTCAAGGCTAGAGGGGGAACTGGTTCGGGATGTTTGGAAAACCATTGATATTGTGGAGTTTTTAAAGAACCATGTTGAGTATTTTGGTACCCAGAACACCGACATTTCATTAAGCTTTGAGACAAATGTCGATCAGGTATTAATCAGTGCGCTAGACGGCCGACTTGCACAGGTTTTTGTAAATTTGATTACCAATGCTATGGGTTTTGTGCCGGAAAATGGGTGGATAAAAATATCGGTAAATTATGACGGTGCAGATATGGTTGAAATTTTGGTCACAGATAATGGACCTGGAATTCCTCCAGATAATCTGGAGGACGTTTTTAACCGGTTTTATTCGGAACGCCCCGAAGCGCAATTTGGCGAACATTCTGGCCTTGGACTTGCGATATCGAAACAAATCGTTGAAGTCCATAATGGTACGATATTTGCGCAAAATGTCTCTGAAAACGGCGGCGCACAATTTGTTGTTCGGTTGCCGGTTTGATGGAAAAACAACGCGTACACGCAACATGCGTGGCCCTAAACGGGCAGTCGGTGTTGATCATTGGTGATTCTGGCTCGGGAAAATCCAGCCTTGCATTGGGTTTAATTGCACGCGGTGCAATTTTGCTGGCGGATGATGCCGTTGATTTGCATCGCGATGATGGCCAAATTATAACTACCGCACCAGATACCATTTTAGGTAAAATTGAAGCGCGCGGATTTGGAATATTGGAACTGGAGTTTTGCCAAACTGCCCAGCTAAGATTTGTTATAGATATGAACAAATCCGAAGTGCGCCGTTTGCCGGAGGATAAGACAAAAAGCTTGCTGGGCCTTGATATTCCGTTGGTTTTTGGCGGAAATAACCTACATCTGGCTGACGCGGCTTTTTGTGTTTTGAAGCAAGCCTAGGGGTAAATATGGAGGCGCAACAAGATATCGTTTTTGTTACTGGCCCGGCCGGGGCAGGGCGTTCAACCGCGCTTAACGCCTTGGAAGATATGGGTTTTGAAACCATAGATAATTTACCAATAACCCTGCTTGACCGTCTGTTTTCGGGCCCGCCAATGGCCTCACCGCTTGCCATTGGAATTGATACGCGCACGCGCGATTTTTCGGCCAGTGGTCTTATGGAAGCCATTGAAAAAGCACAAAATAATGATGATTTATCAGTGCGACTTTTGTTTCTTGATTGTGCGGCCTCAACCTTGGATAAACGGTTCAGCGAAACCCGTCGCCGCCATCCATTGTCGCGTGACGGGACGGCCGCGATGGGTATCGAACAGGAGCAGACTATATTAGGTGGATTGCGTGCCAGTGCCGATATATTGGTTGATACCACAACAATGTCGCCGCATGATTTACGCGACGAAATCAAAAAATGGTTTAGCGTTAAGCTATCGAAAGGTCTGTCTGTTTCGGTACAATCATTTAGCTATAAGCGGGGTACGCCTCGCAACGTTGACATGGTGCTGGATTGCCGGTTTTTACGAAACCCCCATTGGGAAAAAAACCTTAGAAAACTGACTGGCATGGACCAATCCGTTTCGGATTACGTTAAGGATGATGATAATTTTAACGGGTTTTTTTCTAAACTTGTTGATATGTTAACATTGTTATTGCCTGCTTACCACGCTGAGGGGAAATCTTATTTTAGTGTGGCCTTGGGGTGTACTGGCGGGCAACACAGGTCCGTTACTGTGGCGGAATGTCTTGCAAAGACCCTTGCGGAAAAGGACTGGCAGGTGTCTATTCGTCATCGGGAAATGGAGCGCCGTTTGGGTTCGGCTGACTAAGAAAGTTACGATATTGATCGGAATAGTAATTGTTGCACATGGTGGATTGGCGGGTGAATACCTGTCGGCGATGGAACATGTGGTGGGAAAACATGATGGCACGCGGGCGATTTCAATTCAGGAAACCGATGACCGGGAGACTAAAAGAATCGAAATATGTCAATCTGTTAACGAAGTAGATACTGGTGACGGTGTTGTCGTTGTCGTTGATATGTTTGGTGGTACGCCGTCCAATCTGGCAATTTTGGCATGTGAAAATGGTAACCGTAAGCTGCTTTATGGCGCCAATTTGCCGATGTTGGTAAAGCTTGCGAAATCCCGAAATATGCGCTTGGATGAATCGGTGCGATGTGCAAGAGATGCGGGGCGCAAATATCTTGATTCAATGCAGCCAAGCGCAGGGAAAGCCAATCAATGATCTTGAATATTATCAATGTTAAGGGGCTTCATGCCCGTGCTTCGGGCCGGTTTGTCGAGGTTTGCGAATCTTTTGATGCAAAAGCAACCGTATCCAAAGATGGCCAAACCGTTGCCGGAGATTCGATTCTGGGCCTGATGACCCTATCCGCTTCGCTGGGCAGTGAAATTGATGTGATCACAACCGGACCACAGGCCGATGCTTTGTTTGCAGCGTTGAAAAAACTGGTGGATAACAAATTTGGCGAAGATAAATAGGCTAAATACGCTTGTAAATCAGCGGGTTGGCACCGGTGTTTCACCGCGATAATCATAAAACCCGCGTTTGGTTTTTCGGCCCAGCCAGCCGGCTTCGACATATTTGGTCAGCAATGGGCAGGGGCGGTATTTGGTATCGGCCAGCCCTTCGTGCAGCACATTCATGATCGACAAACAGGTATCCAGCCCGATAAAATCTGCCAGCTCCAATGGTCCCATCGGGTGGTTGGCGCCTAATTTCAACGAAGTATCAATGCTTTGCACGGTTCCGACACCTTCATACAGCGTATAAACCGCCTCGTTAATCATTGGCATCAAAATGCGGTTAACGATGAAAGCCGGAAAATCCTCTGCGCTGGTAGATGTTTTTCCCAGCCGCGCCACAACGGCTTCTAACGCTTTGAACGTAGGCTCGTCTGTTGCGATTCCGCGAATGAGTTCAACCAGTTGCATCACTGGCACAGGGTTCATGAAGTGAAACCCCATGAACCGTTCAGGCCGATCAGTGGCCGCTGCCAACCGTGTGATCGAAATTGACGATGTGTTTGATGTCAGAATGGTATGATCAGCAAGATGCGGTGCAAGGTCAGCAAAAATCTTTTGCTTAACCGCCTCAACTTCGGTTGCGGCCTCAATAATCAGATCCAAACCGCCGATCTGCGCAATATCATCAGATTTGGTTATTCGCGCCAATGCAGCAATCTTGGTTGCCTCATCCATCGCACCTTTTCCGATTTGACGATCCATGTTCGCAGAGATTTTTTCTACTGCATTATCAACAGCTTCAGCAGAAATATCATAAAGAAATACGTCATATTCTGCCATTGCAAAAACAAAAGCAATGCCGTTGCCCATTTGCCCCGCACCAATAATTCCAACGGTATTGATACCCATAACGCATTCCTTTTTGATTTGTCGCAGGTTAGTCCCCGCGCACCACCTCGTGCAAGCCTATAACGCAAAAAGGCCCACCAATTGGCAGGCCTAATGCAACATTTTTAGCAATTAGTCTAACGCGTCGTTAAGCGCCGGAACCGCCTCAAACAGGTCAGCCACAAGTCCGTAATCAGCCACTTGAAAGATAGGTGCATCTTCGTCTTTGTTGATTGCCACGATGACTTTGCTGTCTTTCATGCCCGCCAAATGCTGGATCGCACCTGAAATGCCGATAGCAATATAAAGATCCGGCGCAACTACTTTTCCGGTCTGACCAACCTGCCAATCGTTGGGCGCATAACCGGAATCAACCGCCGCACGAGACGCGCCAACGGCTGCGCCAAGTTTATCTGCCAATTGTTCGATTAGTGCAAAATTCTCGGCTGAACCAACGCCTCTACCACCAGAAACGACAATTTTTGCGCTGGTCAGTTCGGGCCGATCAGACGATTGAACCTTGTCCTCAACCCATGATGATAGCCCCGGATCACCCGCTGCGGCTATTTTTTCAACCAAAGATGAGCCATCTAAAGCAGCCGCTTCAAATCCGGTGGTGCGAATAGAAATAACCTTTTTACCATCTGTTGATTGAACCGTCTGAATGGCGTTACCCGCATAAATCGGCCGCTCAAATGTGTCAGCCGATATAATGGCGGTAACATCGGAAATCACCATCACGTCCAGCAAGGCCGCGACCCGTGGCAGGATATTTTTACCGCTTGTGGTCGCCGCTGCAACGATATGGTCATAATCACCCGCCAGCGATACAATCAAATCTGCAATCGGTTCTGCCAATCCGTTGCCATAGGCGGCATCATCAGCGCATAGCACCGATGTAACGCCGGTAATTGTTGCCGCAGCATCCGCCGCACCGCCACAGCCAGATGAGGCACAAAGCACCGTGACATCCCCCAAAGCCGTCGCAGCCGTTACGGCCTTGGCGGTTTGGTCCATTGATAATTCTGTGCCGTTTACCTCGGCCAATAATAATACAGCCATTACAGCACCCCCGCTTCGTCTTTGAGTTTGGCAATCAGTTCGGCCACATCCGCAACAATAACGCCTGCGGCGCGCTCAGATGGCTCGGTTGTTGTGGTGATCGTCAGGCGCGGCGTTACATCAACACCGTAATCTTCGGGCGTTTTCTCGTCCATTTGCTTGCGTTTTGCCTTCATGATGTTGGGCAACGAAGCATAACGCGGCTCATTCAAGCGTAAATCAACCGTCACAATTGCGGGCATTAACGCTTTGATGGTTTGCAATCCGCCGTCAACTTCGCGGGTAACAGTCGCAAAATCTCCGTCAATCAAAAGCTCCGACGCAAAGGTCGCCTGAGACCAGCCAAGCAATGCTGACAGCATCTGACCCGTGGCATTCATATCATTGTCAATCGCCTGTTTGCCCAGCAAAACAAGGCCGGGCTGTTCTTCATCGGCAATGGCTTTGATGATTTTTGCAACTGCCAGAGGCTCAATATCGGTATGAACATCGTCGGCTGCAATCACCAGAATAGCACGATCTGCGCCCATCGCCAGCGCGGTGCGCAGGGTTTCTTGGTTTTGCTTAACGCCGATCGACACCGCGATAATTTCCGAAACAGTTCCTGCTTCTTTCAGGCGAATGGCCTCTTCGACCGCGATTTCGTCAAACGGGTTCATCGACATTTTGACATTGGCAAGATCAACCCCGCCGCCATCAGCTTTCACACGCACTTTGACATTATAGTCAATGACGCGTTTCACAGGCACAAGCACCTTCATTGCGTTATTCTCCAATTAGGCCCAAAATGGGGTTCGCGCGCAGATAATCAGCATTTATGCTGCACTGCAAGAATTTCTTTGCGTCAATCAACGATTGGCGCCCGGCACCCATAATACATCGTCCAAGCCATTATGATTGGCACAGCGCGCCGCCACAAAGAACCAATCAGACAATCGGTTGAGGTATTTCACTGCCGCTGGCGTTACATCGCCCGACGCGCTCACCTCAACCACCAATCTTTCAGCGCGGCGCGAGACCGTCCGACAGACATGCAAAGCCGCCGCCAACGCGCCGCCCCCCGGCAGCACAAAGCTTTTTAACGGTGCAATATCGCGATTCATCAAATCAATATCTGCTTCAAGGCGGTCAACCTGCGCAGCCACCATCCGCAATGGCGGGTGTTCTGCATCTGCATCACCCGCGATATCAGGGCGGCATAAATCCGCACCCAGATCAAACAGATCATTTTGAATGCGAGCCAGCATCGCGTCCATGTCACCCGATGCCGACAACCGCGCCACGCCAACAAATGCATTGGTTTCGTCCACCGTGCCATAGGCCGAGACCCGCAAATCATATTTGGCAACACGGGTGCCATTGCCAAGCGCGGTGGTGCCTTTGTCGCCGGTGCGGGTATAAATTTTGTTGAGCGTGACCATGTGTTACCCTTGCCGAAAATACAGAAATATCAGAAAAAACACCACCGCCAGCAATTGTAAGCCAACCCGCCAGCGCATTAATTTGTTGGAATTCTTTTTGTGAAAATCGCCACCCTTGGCAAAGGCAAACAAACCGGTGACCAGCACCGCGACAGTGGCCAGCATTGCCAGAATAACCAGAATAAACAGTGGATCAGAAAACATAAAAACTCCTTAGCCGGAAAACATCCGGTCCAACATGCGTTTGGGTAACAGCCGACGGGCTGCCTCTGCTATATAGGTGGGCGTGGTGACTTTGTAACGGGGTTTGGGGTTGCGGCTTTCCAGCGCATGGACCAGCTTTTTGGTGACAGCGCTGGGGGGCAGCTCAAATTTATCGACCGCCGTTTTGGGTTCGTATAGGCGCGGTATCAGTTTTTCTTCATATGTCGCACGGTGGCTGGAGCTTTTCCAATCGACCCATTTTTCAAAATGCGTAATGGCGTTTTCACGGATTTTGCTGGTGATTGGGCCGGGCTGGATGGAAATAAATTTAACACCACTGCCCCGGTTTTCATAACGTAACGCATCGGTCATGGCTTCCATCGCAAATTTGGTGGCGCAATACGGCCCGCGCATTGGCAGGGCAATAATACCCAAAACTGAACTGCAATTGATAATCCGCCCCGCACCCGCTGCTTTCATGGCTGGCAATACCTGCCGGATCAGCTCAAACTGGCCAAAAACATTAACCTCGAAAATAGCGCGCACGGCCTCAATCGGCATATCCTCGATGGCGCCGGGCTGGGCAAAAGCGCCGTTGTTAAACAGCGCGTCCAGTGTTCCGCCGGTGGTTGAATAAATGGTTTTTACCGCAGCGTTGATGCTGCTCTGATCGCTATAATCCAGCCGAAAGCTCTCCAGCCCTTCGTCAATAAGGCGTGTGACATCTTTATCCTGACGACAGGTTGCAAACACCCGCCAGCCCCGTGTTTTTAGCCCATGCGCCGCGTCATAGCCGATGCCGCTGGAACAGCCGGTAATCAGAATGGTTTTTTGCGTCATTTTGCTTTTGCCTCTGGACCCGAATAATCTGCGCATATACACCATATCTATGGTGAAAAAGAAAGCTACCCCCGAGATACCCGATCCAGGACATATCGTGTCCGAACCCTTGCGCCGTGCGCTTGGCGATCGGTATCTGACTTATGCGCTCTCCACGATTATGAATCGTGCATTGCCCGATGCGCGTGATGGGCTGAAACCTGTGCATCGCCGTATTCTGTTTGCGATGCGCGAATTAAAATTAGACCCAAAAGGCCGCTTTCGCAAATCATCGAAAATTTCCGGTGATGTGATGGGTAATTATCACCCCCACGGAGACGCCGCGATTTATGATGCCATGGCACGCTTGGCACAGGATTTTTCGGTGCGCTATCCGCTGGTGGATGGCCAAGGCAATTTTGGCAATATTGACGGCGATAACCCCGCCGCCGCGCGCTATACCGAGGCGCGCATGACAGCCGCCGCCGAGGCCTTGATGGAAGGCATAAATGAGGACGCCGTTGATTTTCGCGATAATTATGACGGGTCATTAACCGAACCTGTGGTGCTGCCGGCGGCATTTCCTAATCTGCTGGCCAATGGCTCTAGCGGTATTGCCGTGGGCATGGCCACCAATATTCCGCCCCACAATATCAACGAGCTGATTGACGCCGCCATTCATCTGGTAAAATTCCCCAATGCCGGGGTTGATAAGCTGGTTGATCTGGTGCCCGGCCCTGATTTTCCCACCGGCGGTATCATGGTGGAACCACGCGAAAACATTTTGAATGCATACAAAACGGGCAGGGGTTCATTCCGCCTGCGGGCCAAGTGGCAGATCGAGGAGCTGGAGCGCGGCATGTGGCAAATCATTGTCACCGAAATTCCGTATCAGGTGCAAAAATCGAAACTGATCGAAAAAATAGCCGACATTATCAATGCCAAGAAAATTCCGATTCTGGCAGATGTGCGGGATGAAAGCGCTGAAGACATCCGGCTGGTGCTGGAACCGCGCAGCAAAACCGTTGATCCTGCGGTGATGATGGAGGCGCTGTTTAGGCAATCGGACCTTGAGACCCGTTTTTCGATGAATATGAATGTGCTGATTGATGGTTTGATGCCGCAGGTCTCAACCCTCAAAGAAGTGTTGCGCGCTTTTATTGATCATCGCCGGAATGTGCTGCAACGCCGTTCCAAATTTCGGCTGGGTAAAATTGATGCGCGGCTTGAGGTGTTGGAAGGCTATATTATTGCCTTTCTCAACCTTGATCGGGTCATTGAAATTATCCGGTTTGAGGATGAGCCAAAGGCCATGCTGATGATTGAATTTGACCTGAGCGATACCCAGGCCGAAGCCATTTTAAACATGCGTTTGCGCAGCCTGCGCAAGCTGGAAGAAATGGAGCTGAAGAAGGAGCGCGATGCATTGCTGATTGAACGCAGTGACCTCGAAGACCTGATTGGCAGCGATGAGATGCAATGGGCCAAAATCATTGAACAACTGCGCACCACCCGCAAAGAGTTTGGCAAGTCTGTGGATGGCGGCAAACGCCGCACCGTGCTGACCGATGCGCCCGATGTTGAAGAAGTGCCGCTTGAGGCGATGATTGAACGCGAACCGGTAACGGTTGTTTGCTCGGAAATGGGCTGGGTGCGGGCGATGAAAGGCCATATCGCGCTGGATCAGGAATTGAAATTCAAAGACGGCGACGGGCCTCGGTTTGTGTTCCACGCCGAAACCACCGACAAGCTGTTGGTTTTTGGCAGCAATGGCCGGTTTTATACGTTGACCGCCAATGATTTGCCGGGTGGGCGCGGCATGGGTGAACCGGTGCGGTTGATGGTTGATTTGCCAAATGATGCTGCGATTGTCTCGTTTTTCATCCACAAACCGGGCCGCGAATTGGTGGTTGCCAGTTCAGCCGGTGACGGGTTTGTTGTTGGCGAAAACGAGGTTGTCGCGCATACGCGCAATGGCCGCCAAGTGTTGAATGTCAAAGGCGATATCAAGGCGCGGATTTGCCTGTTTTTAGCTGGCGATCATATTGCCTGTGTTGGCCTGAACCGAAAATTGCTGGTGTTTCCTACGGTTGATCTGCCGCGTCTTGGCCGTGGCAAAGGTGTGCGATTGCAAAAATATGCTGACAAAGAAGGCGAATTGTCAGACGCCAAAACATTTGATTTGGCTGAGGGTTTAAAATGGCTGGATGGCGGTGGGCGCACCCGCACCGAAACCGATCTGCATGATTGGATAGGCAAGCGTGCCAGTGCCGGACGCATGGCGCCGCGCGGGTTTCCAAGGGATAATAAATTTACCGATTAACGGTGCGTGGAGACCACGCACCCTACGGGTTTTGGTATCTTTTCACAAAATTCCGCAGGATCTTTTCGGGTGCGTGCACATCTGCATCGCGGCACATTTTGATCAATTTTTCAGCGTCCTGCGGCGCAAAATAACCTTTGTTTTTATAGATGTTAATACGGATTTCAAAGCCCGCCGCGTCGGCCTCGGGGTGAAATTGTGTGGCATAGACATTCTGTTTATAACGGATCACCTGAAACGGGCAGGTCGGGGAGCTGACCAAATGTTCGCAGCCATCGGGCAGGGTTTGCAGGGCTTCTTTATGGCCAACAAACGCGTCAAAATTATCAGGCAGATCACGGGTGAGCGGGTCTTGTTTTCCCGCAGGGGTAAGGGCGCAATGGCTGGTGCCCACGGGCTCGGCGTAATTGTCTTTGTTTACGGCCCGTGCCAGATGATGGCCCAGAATGCCGATGCCATAACAACACCCCATAAACGGAATATCGTTATCGGTGATTTCGGGCATCAATGATAGCACCGCTGCTTCGATTTTGGCCTCGACCGGGGTTTTGTCTGACGGCGCATCGCTCACACAGCCCGGCCCGCCACCAACGATAATGCCTGAATAATCCGCGAGGGTGAGGCTGTTGGGCAGGGGGCTGGAATCTAGCCGGATACGGTGGGTTTGGTTTTCACGCAGGCCGGATTTTTCCAGAATGGCGCTGTATTCGCTGTTGGCTGCCTCAATTTCAGGGCGAAGTTGCAAGATGAGGAAAGGTTTCATTAAATGTCCTTGTGCCAGCTATTTGCGCTACTATTTGCGCTAGGGTTTTATGCTGGCGTGTTGCGAATAAATGCGACGCCTTTGCCAAATTTCATTGCAAAAGCAAATGCCAGAATAAACGGCCAGCTTCTGAAACGGACAAATTCGGCCAGATGTTTTCGTTGCAGGATTGTATTCACGTTTTCGATGGCTTCTTTTCGGTTTTGCTCAATATTATCGGATTCTTTTTCGCCGGTTTTGACCCAGTCCTGAAAGGCGGTTTTGCTTACGGAGGGTGGCAATCTAAAACAGTAATGATGGGCAAATAAGTAAGTGGATGCCAGATTGATTTCGCGCTTTACCAGCTCGTAAACATTGGGGCTACTTATTTTTAATTCTGCCAATAACTGCACCCAGTTTCTGTTCATCAGGGTTGAAAAGTTATTTGAAATATAAAGGGTTGCAATAAAATTGTCCCAGGGCAGGTCTTGGCTTAATAAACTGGCGGCAAATACTGTCATTTCGTTGGCGACAATCAGGTTGGAATTGTTTTTGATTTGAATGAGCGAGTCAAAAAAACCATTACAAACCTGGGCAACCTTTTCAGAATCGCTTTGATATTCGCTGATCAGTAATGAAATTTGAGACTGGATAAAGGGGCGGAAGGATAAATAGGCAAGGCAATCATCCGAGATCCCAAAACGCTGGCGACAGGATTTTTCGGTTTCTGACACACTGTTCAGCAATTCAAAATACCGGTTAAAAGACGGCGGGCTATCGACAATATCCTGTGCCGCGGGAAAAGAAGTCAGTTCCTCCAGCAGGATTTCGGATTGTAGATTTATGGCGCCAATTTCCCGTGATACATTAAATTCGGTTTGGGCAAAAGTAAGCAATACCACACCGATAATACCCAGCGGATAATAGATAACATCAACCCACGCCCAAATTCTGGAGCGGGGAATAAGCAAAGCCACCCCCGCCGCCAATAAAAATAATATTACGATGAAAATAAAAAGTATCGTCACAGTATTTGCACCCGCATTATCGTGTAAATTTCTTATACTTTACCCGGGTTGGCTTAATACTTTCTGGACCTAAACGTCTGATTTTATCTTGCTCGTAATCCTCAAAATTACCCTCAAACCATTCCACATGGGAATTACCCTCAAAGGCCAGCATATGCGTGCATAGCCGATCCAGAAAAAACCGGTCATGCGAGATAATCACCGCGCAGCCCGCGAAATCCTCAATCGCGTCTTCGAGCGCGCGCAGGGTTTCAACATCCAGATCATTTGTCGGCTCATCGAGCAGCAAAACATTACCGCCAGATTTCAGCAATTTGGCCATATGCACGCGGTTACGCTCGCCGCCCGACAGCATTGCCATGGTTTTTTGCTGATCGCCGCCTTTGAAATTGAAACTGGAGCAATAAGCGCGGCCATTGACCTCTGCATCGCCTAATTTCACCACATCCAGCCCATCGGATATTTCCTCAAACACGGTTTTCTTGGCGTCCAGCGAATCGCGAGACTGGTCAACATATGAAAGCTGCACGGTGTCGCCGTATTCTACGGTGCCGGCGTCAGGTTGTTCCTGCCCTGTCAGCATCCGAAACAGGGTAGATTTACCCGCGCCATTCGGGCCAATCACACCGACAATCCCACCAGCGGGCAGGCTGAATGACAGGTTATCAATCAGGGTTTTATCGCCATAGCTTTTGGACAGGTTTTCAACCTCGATCACTTTATTGCCAAGGCGAGGCCCGTTGGGAATGATGATCTGGGCCTTGCCAACCTTGTCACGCTCGGAAGCATTGGCAAGGTCATTATAGGCCGCGATCCGCGCTTTGGATTTGGCTTGGCGCGCCTTTGGTGATTGGCGCATCCATTCCAGTTCGCGCTCTAAGGTGCGCATTTTGGCTTTGTCGGATTTGGCCTCGTGCTGCATACGTTTGGCTTTTTGTTCCAGCCATGCAGAATAATTTCCCTCATACGGCATACCACGGCCGCGATCCAGCTCCAGAATCCAACTGGTAATGTCATCCAGAAAATAACGATCGTGCGTGACACACAGAATTGTGCCTTTGTAATCCATCAGATGCTGTTGCAGCCAAGCGATTGTTTCTGCATCCAGATGGTTGGTTGGCTCATCGAGCAGCAGCATATCGGGGGCCTCAAGCAGCAATTTGCACAGCGCCACACGGCGGGCCTCACCACCCGAAAGAGTGGTCACATCAGCATCATCGGGCGGGCAGCGCAGGGCCTCCATCGCGATATCAATACTGGCATCAAGATTCCACAAATCAGCCGCATCAATCTCGTCTTGCAGGGTGGCCATTTCATCAGCGGTTTCTTCGGAATAATTCATGGCGAGTTCGTTATAACGATCAAGGACTGCCTTTTTGTCGGCCACGGCCAGCATGACGTTTTCGCGCACATTCAAGGTTTCATCAAGTTTGGGTTCTTGGGGGAGATAGCCAACTTTGGCCCCCTCGGCGGCCCATGCCTCGCCCTGAAAATCCGTATCCATACCAGCCATGATTTTCATCAGGGTGGATTTACCAGAGCCATTTGCGCCAACAACACCGATTTTCACGCCGGGGAGGAACGAGAGCCGGATGTTTTCAAACAGCTTTTTGCCACCGGGGTAAG
>CAZCDC010000026.1:0-25668 GCA_964497195.1 uncultured Rhodobacterales bacterium
TTGATCCCTTGATGTCATTTGTAAATCAGGCAACTGATTGATTGATCTGGTTTGAGGTCAGATTGTCATGTTTTCTAATACTGGGGAACCAGCGTGTCTTGCAGCAGCCTTGGCGTGGTTTAGCAGCAGCGTCACCGTCTGAAAATCCACCCCGGCCTCCATTACGTGGGTGCGGTAAGTGTGGCGCATTTGGTGTGGGGCGTAGGGGAAACTTTTGATCCGGCTCATTTGTTCGATATGACCGCTTTTCGAGGTGGCAGAGGGAAAGGCAAACGGGCTTTCCAGCGGCCTTGTCAGGTCACGAATTTCGGCCAGTTCTTGTATGAGAAACCTCGACAAAGGCAGCTTGAACGCCTTGGCCTCGCCACCCTTTGGCGAAGGCACGGTCAGAACGCCATCATCGTCCAGATGTTCCCATTTCAAAGATCGTGCATCACTTGATCGAAGTCCCGTCAGCAGCATCACCAACCAACAAGCCCGCCGAACGCGATCCTCCATTTGATCCAGCCTTTGCCATAGCAGGGGCATATCATCTGGCCCAACCGCCCAATCCCTTGCCTTTTCTTGGTTCATGCGAACGCCACGGGTAACAGGGTTGGGCGGCAGGTCATAGGTTCTGGCAGCATCATTGATCAACAGCTTCAAAACCCGCATGGCCCCATTGGCTCCGTATGCCCCAGATTTGCGGGTGATCTTTTCATGCAAGGCCCGCACTGTGGCGCGGTCAATCCTGTCCACGGGCAGTTTTTTCAACGAGGAAAGCGAGCCTTCGACTTTCTGGCGATACCAGTCTCTGGTCCTTGGGCTAAGCTCTTTGCCACGGGTGTTCATATAGCGCTCAAAAACCTCGTTCAGGTTCGGTATCGCGCCCTTGGGTGCTCTCGGATCATCGCCACGACGAAGTATCATGCGCAGCTCTTTCGCGCGTTCTCGGGCTGATTTAAGCGAGAGTTCGTCAATGCGGCCAATCACGATGGAAACATAACGGTCAGTTCCGTCATTGATCCGGCCCATCAGTTTATAGCTGGCGCTTTTCTTGCCAACCACAATGCGCAGGCCGCTTACGTCTGCGTCATAAATCTGCGATCCTGGTTCGTGGTCATGGCGGGTTTTATCAACCTTTGCCTGAGTGAGTTTTGTGGCCATTTGGCGTTCTCCTATGTGATCGGGTTTCAGAGCCAAAAAAACCCTGCCACAGGCCCGGTTCTGATTAGGTTGCCTTAGGTCATGCCAAGGCATATAAGAGAATTATGTCGTGTTTATATGGGCTTGCGAACCACTATAAGCCGTATTAGAGCGCATAAGATGCCTTATGCTAAAACTTAAAATCTCTGGGCCCTAGGCCGTGTGGGTTCAAGTCCCCCCGCTCGCACCAATTTAAACTATATTTTTCAGCATTGACTGAACCAGAGCAGTTTTTTCCGCTACCAGCGTTTTGTCAGCTTTGCTTTCTATATTCAGCCGCACAAGCGGTTCGGTGCTAGAGGAGCGAAGGCTTAACCGCCAAGTCCCGAAATCCATGCTTAAACCGTCTGCATGGCTTATTTCCAGAGCGTCGCTTTCAAGTGAATTTTCAACGTTTTGAATTGCATTTAAGGGATCGTCCAGCGTGAAATTGATTTCACCCGAGCTTGGGAATTTTTGCACCCGGCCCTTTATTAGATCTGCTAATGGCTGTCCGGTTGTTGACACAAGTTCAGCGATTAAAAGCCACGGGATCATGCCGCTATCGCAATACATGAAATCCCGAAAATAGTGGTGTGCGCTCATCTCTCCGCCGTAAATTGCATTATGTTTACGCATCGCGGCCTTTAGAAAAGCGTGGCCTGTTTGAGCCTGAACCGCAGTGCCGCCTTGGGATTTGACAATATCCTGCGTATTCCAGATCATCCGGGGATCATGAATAATTGTGGCGCCTTGATGCTTTGATAGAGCCTGTTGGGCCAGCAAGCCCACCACATAATAGCCGTCAACAAACGCACCCGTATGATCAAAAAAGAAACAGCGATCAAAATCCCCATCCCATGCCACGCCAAAATCAGCGCCGTGGTGGCGCACGGCCTCGGCTGTGCGCGGTTGGTTTTTTGCCAGCAAAGGGTTCGGAATACCGTTGGGAAACTGCCCGTCAGGCGCATGATCCATGCGAATAAATTCGATATTTGCACCGGCATTTTCAAGTTGCCGCGCGATTTCATCAAATGCAGGGCCGGCAGTGCCATTACCTGCATTAACCAGTATTTTTAGCGGTGAAAGCTTTGCAGGCTCAATAAATGAAAGTATCTTTGTAGCATAATCACTGCGGATATTTTCCTGCGTGAGGCTGCCTCGGGTTTTTGCTTTGGTGAATTCTGCCCGCTCAGCCAATAGTCGAATTTTGGGCAGTTCAGTCGCAGGATCCAGCGGTTTTGACCCTTTGGACACCATTTTCATACCGTTATAATCAATTGGATTATGTGACGCGGTGATTTCAATACCGCCATCAACGTCAAAATAACTGGTAGCGTGGTAAATTTCTTCGGTACCGCAAAGCCCCAAATCAATGACATCAACACCCATATCGCGCAAACCATTGCTGGTAGCTGTCTTTAATTCTGCACTGGTTTCGCGGCAATCTCCGCCAATTACTGCGGTTTTCAACTGGCTAAACTCGGCAAAAGCTGCGCCGATATCATAGGCAATTTCTGGCGTAAGCTGCGTGCCGAGCTTACCACGGATATCATATGCCTTAAAGCAATCTAAACTGCGCAAATTCGTATTCCTTTTGACATTATATAATACTGCTCCGCATAAAGTTAAAATTTATCTAATTTTGAAGGTAGAAAATGGTCTTTTTAGGGCAGGGCGTGCGTTGGGGCAACGCGGGGTTTATTATTATCCTGTAAAACCAGAAAAATGCGACATTGGAAACAAATTTCTGCGCCCAAGCGGCGGTTTTTGCTGGTTCATCTAATTCTGGTGGCTGTGTTGGCAATGGTACTGCCTGCAAAACCGGAAACCATAGTATTGTCAAAAAGCTTTGACCATGGTGCCGCCGAGGCATTTGAAATGGCGCTGACAGATACCGTTGACACAGTATTTCTGAGCGTTTCGGGCGGGTATTTGGTCGAAGGTATGGAGATCGGCCGCATTATTCGTGCGCGTGGTTTGCGTACCGTGGTGCCCGCAGGCGCAACCTGCCTTTCGGCCTGCGCTGAGGCAGTTTTGGGCGGGGTTACGATTGTAATTGACGGTACAGTTGCGTTTCATATTCCACGCTCCGAACGGACGTTTTCACGTCAAAATGCGTTTGAACAGGGTTTCGCAGGCGGGACATTGACCGCAATTTATCGCCATGAAATGGGCTTTGGTTTTCGCCTAACGCAAACGATCAATCGGTGGACAACAACTGAGCGGCTGTTGGTTTTCAGCAGTGCTGAGGAATTGATGCGGTATAAAGATCCCAAAAGTGGTATAATATTACCGCGATTTTATCAAAACTAGTTCAGGTAATTACCAGCAATCTTGCGGGAAAAGGGTTTCATGTTTTCGCCATGTTCGGCCAAAAACTGCATCGCGCGGGGTTTATCGTGTTTTGACAGGTCGCGAATCCACCAGCCGATGGCTTTTTGAATAAACAATTCAGGATCAGATACATAAGAAGCCGCCCATCCCAGAATCCGTTCGCGTTCCGATGATTGTTGGTCAGATAAATAATTCAATTTGGCCCATGGCAATGTCATTACGAGTGCCGCACGTCGAGACCACATATGCTCTGAAACCGCCCATTTAGCGACTGTATCAAGTCGGCTTGAATCTGCAACCAACCGGCGCGAACCCGCGCTTGCGGCGAGGTCTGCAATGGCCCATGCATCAAATTCCGGCACCCAGCTGGCAATAAGCTGCCACGCGGCTTCGTCATTTGGTTTTAGGCGTGCTTGGGTCAGCAATTTTGCGGCGGCTACGCGTGCTTCATGGATATCTGATTGCCAAAGCTGCGCCGCTAATTCAACCCGCTGCGCCACATCCCGTTCAGTCCGCCATTGTTTGACCAATTCATCGATTTTCGGGTTTGACACGCCTGAAAATTCGCGCAACCCTTTATGATAGGTCGACATGTCAGTGGCTTTCTGTAGATTTCCGGCGGCGATCAATTGTTCCAGCGGCGTCATGTTTTGGCTTTCAGGCTGCGCAGGCGGTCCATCAGGCGTTTGCCCATGCCCGTTTTGTTTTCTTGGCGGGCGCGCGAAATTGCCAAATCGCCCTCAGGAATATCTTTTGTGATGACCGAGCCAGAGCCAATTAACGCATGATCGCCGACCTGAACCGGCGATACCAGCGCGGTGTTTGACCCGATAAAAGCGTTTTTGCCGATGGTGGATTTATGCTTGAATACCCCGTCATAATTGCAAAAAATTACGCCTGCACCAATGTTGGTTCCTTCGCCAATATGGGCATCACCAACATAGGCCAGATGGCCGATTTTGGCGCCTTGATCGATCTGCGCGGCTTTGATTTCAACAAAATTGCCAATGCGGGCATTGCCGCCAATTTCCGCACCGGGGCGCAGACGCGCAAACGGGCCGATTTGGGCATTTTCGGAAATATGACAGCCCTCAAGATGGCAGTTTGCCTTGACTACCACGTTGTTTTCAACGCTCACGTCTGGGCCGAAAAATACGTTTGGTTCAATGGTTATGTCTCGGCCTAACACGGTATCTAGCGCAAAGAAAACAGTTTCTGGCGCGGTTAATGTCACGCCGTTTTGCATGGCTTGTTGGCGTGCGCCCGATTGGAAAACGGCTTCGGCCTTGGCCAAATCCTTGCGGCTGTTCACCCCTAGGGTTTCGGATGCAGCGCATTCGATCGCCGCACATACCAGCCCGCGCGCAGTGGCAATTTCCACTATGTCCGTCAGGTAAATTTCCGCGTTGATGTTATTTGGCGTGACGTCATTTAGCAGTGAAAACAGTAATTTTGCCGGCGCACAAACCACGCCGGAATTGCAATATTGAATATCGAGCTGCGCATCCGTGCAATCTTTGGCTTCAACGATTGCGGTTAATTTATTGTTATTAACAACCAAACGCCCATACCCTGCTGGATTTTCTGTATTAAAACCCAATATAACTACGTCATTTCCAGCAGCCCGACTGGCCAGCATTTTGGTCAAAGTCTGCGGCTGCACCAATGGCGTGTCGCCATAAAGCACAATGATATCGCCGTCAAAATCTGCCAAATCCGTGGCTTGTTGCACAGCGTGGCCCGTGCCTTTTTGCTCCGTTTGTATAGCAAAATCAACATCCGGGTTAATTTCCAGTGCCAGTTTTTCAACCTGCGCTGCGCCGTGGCCAACAACAATAACGGTTTTGTCGGCCTCAATCTGCGCCACGGTATTCATCACATGGCCCAGCATCGGAACGCTGGCAATTTTGTGCAAAACCTTGGGCAGGTCAGACTGCATTCTGCTGCCTTGACCCGCCGCCAGAATGATGGTGGCAACAGACATCTAGGCCTGTGCCCGACGACGAGGCCGGTGCCGACGGCGGCTGTTTGGCTTTGCGTCCGTTGCTTTTGCTTTACGCGGTTGCTGTGGCACGTCGCTATCCGCCAGTTTACTGCCATCCGCTGCAAGAGCAGGGATTTTGATTTTGATCAGACGCTCAATCGCGCGCAAAAGTTTGATGTCATCAGGTGCGCAGAACGACACCGCCAAACCAGATGCGCCAGCCCGCGCCGTGCGGCCAATACGATGCACATAAGATTCCGCAACATGCGGCAAATCATAATTCACCACCAGTTCAACGCCGGGAACATCAATGCCACGCGCTGCGATATCGGTTGCGATCAGCACTGGCATGGTGCCTTTTTTGAAGGCATCCAGCGCGCGGGTCCGTTGCCCTTGGGATTTATTGCCGTGGATTGCCGCCGCGCCGAGGTTCTCAGCGTTCAGTTTACGGGCAATTTTATCAGCGCCGCGTTTGGTGCGACAAAACACAATAATGCGTTTTCCCGGATGGGTGCGCACCAGTTTGGTCATGGCATTTACTTTGCCATCGCCCGGCATGTGCATCACGCTCTGGCTGATTTTATCAGCGGTTTTGGCGATCGGGGTTACAGCAACCTCAATCGGGTCATCCAGATGATCAGCCGACAATTTGCGGATTTCACGCGGCATTGTTGCCGAGAACAGCAAGGTTTGGCGTTTGGCTGGCAGCAATTTCAAAATGCGGCGGATGGCGGGCATAAACCCGATATCGAGCATTTGGTCAGCTTCGTCCAACACAATGGTTTTGATATTGTTCAGGCGCACGGAGCGCTGGCTGACCAGATCTTCCAGCCGCCCGGGCGTTGCCACCAGAATATCAATGCCATTACGCAGCGCCTGCTGTTGACGTTTGATCGGCACACCGCCGACAACGCAAGTGGAGCGCAAGGACAGGTTTTGCCCGTAATCACGTACAGATTTTTCGATCTGCGCCGCAAGTTCGCGGGTTGGCGACAGGATAAGCACCTGAATAACACGGTCTTTGCCGCGCTCTGATGTGCCGTGAATGCGCTGTAGCAAGGGCAGGGTAAATGCGGCGGTTTTGCCGGTGCCGGTTTGCGCTAGGCCGACAACATCGCGGCCCTCCAGAATGGCGGGGATGGCTTTGGCTTGAATGGGGGTCGGGGTCTCGTAACCTTGGGTTTCCAAAGTATCGAGCAACGGCTTGATTAAGCCGAGCGATTGAAAAGTCACGTAAATTCTTTCTGTTTTGGTGCATATGCACGTTGGAGCGGTCGGTTGCGACAGGCTCCAGCACTTGGGCTTGAGTGGCCGCATGGCGAGGTTTCCCCACCATCGGCGGCCTTATGGACCGAATGATAGCCATCTGTCAAGCCATAGGAAAAATGTCGGTTAATTAGTCCGTTGCGCGGAAATTGCCCACCACAGGCATATGGTCTGACATCATAAATTGGGTATCCGTGGTCTTGACCGAGATAATTTCAACATTCGGAGAAACAATAAAACCATCAATTATTGTCACGTAATTTTCACCCGGCACATAGGGTTTGTGCATCGTGCGTACTGTCGGCAGGCTGGGATCAATTGCGATTTTCCAATTTTCAGGGAGATGATCAAAAGGAAAAAGATGAATCCAAAACAGAAATTCATCGTCGGTTTGATGAGGGAAAATATTTGGCGTTAGCTCCATATTCCAATCGCCACCAATGATGACGCGCGCGCCTTTGCTGAATTGCGTTTGCGCATAGTCAAACACCGCATCAATTTGTGCGCGGCGCAGATTACCACCATCATCAAAAGCAGAAAGGTGGATGTTAATAAGTACCCAGTCGCCGCGATCATCATTTGCGGCTATGCGAATAACCTGTAACGCATATTGGCGGTTTATGAGGCCAAACATCGGTTCAGCTTCGCCAATTATCGGAATAATCCGTGCCTCAGTGACAGCTAAATTGGTGGCAATTGCGGTGCCGTGCCGGAGCCTGAGAGGCCAAGGGAGCATGGCTGTTGCAATATCTGGCTTAAACCAGAATATACGTGCTGACAGAGTGGATTGGAGCCTGTCCGCCAGTTTTCGCCAATACGAAAGCGGGCTTGTTCGGGCGACTTCTTGAAAGAACATGACATCAGTTTGTAACTGGCCGGCCGTTTCTAAAATGCTGTCGATATTCCGGTCAACGATTTCGCCTGAGGGCGGGAATAAATGTGTACCACCATCAACTTTGAAATCGGATTCCTTTCCCAATCCGCCATCCCCCAAATTCCATGTGCTTACTGACAAAATTTCGGGCAGGGCTTGCGCGGGCTGAGGATTGGTAACCAGCTCTACAGCGCCGCTACGTATTGCAATATTGCGGTTATACACAATAACAAAGCCAATATAGGCGAGCAATACAACAAGTATTATCAGCGTAGCTTTCACAATTTAGCCCTTCGTAAAAGTCTTATAAATATAATCAAAAATGGTGACCCCGGCGGGATTCGAACCTGCAACCTGCCCCTTAGGAGGGGGCTGCTCTATCCAGTTGAGCCACGGAGCCATATTGTGGTTTTAATCCGATGCTGCACGCAATTGCAATTGATCTTGTGGCCCGGATATAAAATTTTCGATTTGCCTTTATGGCCTACGCAACGGCATGATGAACAAGAATTAAATTTGGCTCGATGATAAGAATATATTAACCAAATTTTCGTAAAAACGAATGAAAACCTTGACCCAATGATGAATGATCCAAATTAATGCCGTATTTTGATAATGTTGAGTCAAATCCGGCTCGTCTTGCGCAAATTAATAACCTTCCTGCGCCTAATTTAACCTATGTGATATATTTCACGCCGCGCTCAGGCAGTTCGCGTGTTACTGAAATATTGGGGCAAACACGAAAACTAGGCGAGGCAAATGAAGCATTTAACCCAAATTTCATGCCGAGTATTGCGCAAGCCGTGCAGGCCAGTGACCTACAATCCTATCAGCAGAACTTGTCACGCTGGTTAAACCGAAACGGGGTGTTCAGTTTTGAAATCACCGGACATCAACTGCGCAAAGTATTCCCGCAAGTAACTGATTTTTTTGATATTTATGCCAAAAAGCCAAGCTTTTGGCTTATCCGCAAAGATATTGTCGCCCAGGCAGTATCCTTAGCGAAAATGGTGACGTTAAATATCGCGCACACTGCCCAATCAGACATACAACAGCGCGCCGCGGCTGAAAACTTGTTTGTATATGACCCTGCGGTAATTAAGCGGTGGCTGAATCACATTCTGGTTGCTGAGCGTAATTGTGAGGAGTGGTTCAAACAGTTTAATATTACGCCGTTTCGCATGAGTTATGAAGATCTTGTGCTAAAAACGGCAACAGAAATCGTCGGGTATTTTGCACAAAAACTGAATTTGCCTGCACTGCCGGAGATCGAATTTTCCTTGAGGCATCAAAAAATGGCGACATCCAGGAATCTGGAATTTGCGACGCAATTTCGGCTGGACGAAGCTGTGTTTTTGGCCAAAGTGGCAAAAGAACGTCAGCCTTGGCTTGATGCGCTTAATTCAGCGCAGCCTTAAGCAGGTTTTTGGTATAAATTTCCTGTGGATCATTAAAAATCTGTTCAACATTACCGGATTCAATTATATCGCCGGCTTTCATCACCAAAACTTTGTGGCTAAGGGCGCGTATAACTTGAAGGTCATGGCTGATAAATAGATATGCCAATTGGTATTTTTGTTGCAATTCTCGCAGTAAATCAACGATTTGCACCTGAACTGTCATGTCCAGCGCAGAGGTTGGTTCATCTAGAACCAACAATTTCGGCTTAAGAATTATCGCGCGGGCTATGGCAATGCGCTGTCGTTGGCCGCCTGAAAATTCGTGCGGATAGCGGGTTTTGAATTCCGGATCAAGGCCTACCTCTATCAACGCGTCGGACACAGTTTTTTCGGTGTTTTCGATCTTACCATGAACGGCTAACCCTTCAGAAACGATCTCCTCGACGGTCATGCGTGGCGACAATGATCCAAACGGATCTTGAAATACAATTTGCATGTCTTTACGCAAGGGTCGCATGGCTTGATTGCGCCAGCCTTGGATGTTTTGGCCATTAAAATCAATTTCACCAGTAGAGCGTAAAAGCCGTAGGATCGCTAGGGCAATAGTGGTTTTCCCGGAGCCACTCTCGCCAACGATTCCCAGGGTCTCACCAGCGCGAATACTGATATTTGCGTCATTTACTGCTTTTATGTGGCCAATAGTCCGTTTCAGAATCCCGCGTTGAATTGGAAACCAAACCCGTAGGTTTTTTGTTGTCAGAACTGTTTTCGCGTTATTTTGAACTGGTGATGGTTGGCCACTGGGTGCGGCGTCCAACAGTTTTTTGGTATAAGATTGTTGTGGGTTTTCAAATATATCCGCTGTGAAACCTTGCTCAACCATTTTACCGTCTTGCATAACAAAAACCCGTTTAGCAATATGGCGTACGATGCCTAGATCATGGGTGATAAACAAAATCGCCAGATTCTCATCGCGTTGAAGCTGTGCCAGCAGGTCCAGAATCTGGGCTTGAATAGTAACATCCAGCGCGGTTGTGGGCTCGTCGGCGATCAATAATTTTGGACGGTTAGCCAGCGCCATGGCGATCATCACGCGCTGTCTTTGCCCGCCCGATAACTGGTGCGGATAGGCAGAAAGGCGGCTTTCAGCGTCATCAATGCCGACCTTGGCCAACAGTTCCAACACCCGGTCACGGGCTTGGGGGCCACGCATGTTTTGATGCAATGACAAGCTCTCGGAGACCTGTTTTTCGATATTGTGCAGTGGGTTAAGCGATGTCATCGGTTCTTGAAAAATAAAACTGATATCATTGCCACGAATGGCGTGCAGGTCTTTTGGGTTTGCGCCCAGCAGCTCTTGCCCTTCAAAGATGATGGAACCTGACATGGTGGCGCTTTCGGGCAATAATGACACGGTTGAGAGCGCAGTTACGGATTTTCCCGATCCGCTTTCGCCCACAATCGCCACGGTTTCACCGGCCTTTATGTCCAATGATACATTGCGCACTACTGCGTCATCATGCCCAAACTGGATGGTCAGGTTTTTGATATTAAGCAGGGCGGTCATTTAAAGGTCTTTCGCGGGTCAAATGCATCGCGCACGCCTTCAAATATGAAAACCAGCAGTGAAAGCATGGTTACAATGCTGAAAAACGCCGCAAAACCAAGCCATGGCGAGGTAAGATGCGCCTTGGCCTGAAGGGACAGCTCGCCCAGTGATGGATAGGATGCCGGCAGGCCAAAGCCCAGAAAATCAAGACTGGTAAGCGTGCCAATCGCGCCGGTCAGCAGAAATGGCAACATCGTAACGGTGGCAACCATGGCATTGGGCAAAACATGGCGGAACATAATGGTGCGGTCGCGCACGCCCAATGCCCGCGCCGCCCGCACATATTCAAAATTACGGGCCCGCAGGAATTCGGCGCGCACCACGCCGTCCAGCGCGTTCCAGCCAAACAGGATGATTAATCCGGTCAGCAGCCAGAAATTCATGGTGAATAGGGCCGATAGGAAAATCACCACATAAAGCATGGGGATGGATCCCCAGATTTCGGTAAACCGTTGGAAAAACAGGTCAAACATACCACCAAAATACCCCTGTGCGGCCCCCGCGAGTATGCCAAGAGTAACGGACGGGATGGTCACGGCAAAAGCAAACAGAATGGAAATCCGAAACCCATAGATGATTCGGGCGATAACATCACGGGCCTGATCATCGGTGCCAAGCCAGTGATACGCATCGGGCGGGCCGGGCGCAGTTTCTACATTTTGGGTGTCTACTGTGTTGAATTTATAGGGTAAAAGAGGCCAGACCATCCAGCCTTTATCAATTTCCTGGCCATCAATGATGCCATCCGCCGCATCGTCATAAACCGCCTGCGGGTTGTCAAAACAGCTTTCCAACCCGCCCGTCCGGATCAGGCATTGCAGGTCTTTATCACGATATTGGGCCTCGGTCAGAAAATCACCACCGAATTGTTTATCGGTGTAAACGTTAAAAATAGGCATGTGTAATTGGCCGCGATAGGACACCAAAAGCGGTTTGTCATTGGCAATGAATTCGGCAAAAAGCGACAGAATGAACAGGATTGAAAAAATCCATAGGCTCCAGTATGCCCGCCGATTGGCTTTGAAATTACTGAAACGTCGACGCTGTAAGGTGCTGAGTTTCATGATTGCCGGTTACCAAAATCTATGCGCGGATCGATCCAGACATAGGTGATGTCGGACAGGATTTTCACCAACAAACCAAGCAGCGTAAAGAAATATAACGTGCCAAAATAAACCGGATAATCCCGTGTGACCACGGCCTCAAACCCGAGTCTGCCAAGACCATCAAGCGAAAATATTGTTTCAATCAACAGCGAGCTGCCAAAAAACACGCTGATAAACACGCCAGGAAAACCCGCGATAATAATCAGCATAGCGTTGCGAAAAACATGGCCATACAGAATGCGCCGTTCCGGCAAGCCTTTGGCGCGGGCTGTAATTACGTATTGTTTGCGGATCTCATCAAGGAACGAATTTTTGGTTAGCAGGCTAAGCACCGTAAAGCTGCCAATCGCCATGGCCAGCATTGGTAGGGCCAAATGCCAAAAATAATCACCGATTTTGGCCAAGGTGGATAGATCTTCAAAATTATCGGACACCAAGCCGCGCAATGGGAATATTTGCCAGTATGAGCCGCCAGCAAATAAAATCACCAGCATCACCGCAAACAAAAATGTCGGGATTGCGAATGCCGCGACCAGAATGGCGGTTGTCCATGTATCAAACCGGCTGCCCTCGGACACGGCTTTTTTGATGCCAAGCGGTAGGGCAACCATATAGGCAATCAGGGTGGACCAAAGCCCCAGCGAGATGGAAACCGGCATTTTTTCCAACACCAGGTCAAGCACTGAAATAGATCGGAAATAACTGTCGCCAAAGTTAAATGTGGCATAGTTTTTCAGCATCAGCCCAAACCGCGTTAGCAAGGGTTTGTCAAAGCCGAACTGTTTCTCAAGGTCTTCGATAAAATCGGCAGGCAGGCCTTGGCGGCCCTTATAGCCGGATTTGTCAAACTCGTTAATTTCCTGAATGCCCGCATCAGCACTGGAGCCGCCGAGGCGGTCAAACGTGTCGGTGCTGTTTTCAAGATTGGAAATAATCTGGTCGATCGGGCCGCCCGGCACCAGCTGAATCAGGGCGAAATTGATCGCCATGATGCCAAGCAGTGTCGGGATAATCAGCAGGAGCCGACGAAAAATATAGGCTCCCATCAGATCAAAGCGCGCCTTCGGCTTCTAGCCTTGCGGCTTTTTCCTCAGAATACCACCACCAGCTGGAGGCACCCAAAGCGTATGGCGCCAAGGTCACATCGCCATGTTCATAAACATCCCAATAGGCCACGGTGTGAACATCCTTATACCATTGCGGCACCCAGATATGAAGCGCGCGCAAGGCACGGTCCAATGCGCGGGTGCGCAGGTTCAGGTCTTCGCGGTTGGTGGCTTCAAGCACGTGTTCAACCAGCGCATCAATGGCGGGGTTTTCCAACCCAACCCGATTGCGCGATGGCACATTGGCATTTTCAGAATTGTAATATTGCCGCAGGCCAAGGCCCGGCGAAAGCGAATTGGCATAGCTGGTGATCATCACATCAAAATCGAATGAGCGCACCCGTTCGACCCACTGAGCCGTATCAATACGGTCATTTGTGGCCTCAATGCCCAAGCGTTCCAAATTCTCGATATAGGGGTTGATGATACGATCAAACAACGGAGAACGATTAAGGAATTCAATCGTTAGCTGCACGCCGTCAGCGTTTTTGCGCACGCCGTCCTGGATGGTCCAACCCGCATCGTCCAGCAATTTACCAGCGGCGCGGATAACGCTGCGATCAATCTGGTTCTCGCCGGAAACGGGGGGGGAATAGGCGGGTGCGTTGAACACGGATTCTGGCAATTGGTCGCGGAATGGCTCAAGAATAGCTAGCTCATCGGCGGGAATATCACCCACAGCCTCAAGCGGGGAGTTCTGCCAAAAACTATCAACGCGGGTATAAAGCCCGAAAAACAGCGTGCGGTTTGACCATTCAAAATTGAACGCCATACCAATAGCTTCGCGGACGCGCGGGTCAGAAAAACGATCACGGCGCAGGTTAAAATAGAAACCCTGTGCTTGGCCGATATTGCCGTTTGCCAGCTCATCCGTGACTACCCAGCCGTTTTCTACGGCAGGGAATGAATAATCCTGCGCCCATTTTTGCGAAGAATTCTCGGTGCGGAACAGGTATTGCCCGGCTTTGAAGCCTTCAAACGCCGCCGTGGGGTCTGCGTAATATTCAAACCGGATGGTTTCGAAATTATTGGTACCGACATTCAGCGGATGGTCAGCGCCCCAATAATTTGGATTATAACGATAAACCAGGCGTTTCCCGACATCGAGATCATCCAAAATATATGGGCCAGTGCCCAAAATTGGGTCAAGGGTGCTTTCGGCAAAGTCGCGGGTGGCGAATTGGGCCTCTGATAAAACCGGGGTTCCGGCGGCAAGTATGAGATTGTCGTTGTTTTCAGACGGCGCGGTAAAAGTGAACTTCACGGTATAGTCATCCAGTGCCTCAACCGTTGCGATTTCTGCACCAACGATAGCGCGATAGGACGGGATACCTTTTTCAAGGAAAACATTATGGGTAAACACCACGTCTGATGCGGTAACACCCGTGCCATCAGAAAAACGTACATCTTCGCGCAGATGAAAAATCGCCCATGAGCGATCGGCTGGGTATTCGATGGTTTCTGCAATTAATCCGTAAACAGAACCGGTTTCATCCGCCGTGCCAGACATCAGCGATTCAACAAAAATGCTGCTGCTGCCCGCAACGGTCCCCTTGGTGATATAGGGGTTCATCGAATCAAACGTGCCAAACGCCCATGTCGAATATTCGCCGCCAAACGGCGCGTCTACGTTCACGTAATTCAGATGAGTGTAATCATCGTCATATTTCAACGTGCCGAATTTTGAAATGCCGTGGCTGATGGTAACATCCTGCGCGCGGCTGACGCCCGCAATAACCGTTAGGATTGTTGCCAGCACGAATACGCTGACCAGCATCCAGTTTGGTGCGTTGGATCGTGCGATTGCGGTGGCTTTGCTTCGGTTACGCTGTGTCATTTCTTGCTCCTCATGTTGTTAACATGGATGGTAGCCGGATTCGCCAGCAGTGCAAGGCGCGATTGCGTGAACAGCCCGTGAAACGCAAAAAGGCCGCGCCTGAATACCAAGCACGGCCAGTTTTAGGAATTTATCCGCTGATTACAGGGTTCCAAGATACGCAATAATATTTGCACGATCGGTTGCTTTGGAAAAACCGCCAAAATTCATTGTTGTATTGGGTGCATATGCTTTGGGGTTTTCCAAAAATGAATCTAGTTCTTCTGGGGTCCAGGATCCCATTACCAAGCTTCCGGAATAGTTGGAATAATCCGTACCGCCTTCTGTGCGGCCAACGATTTGGAATAAGCTTGGGCCGATGCCATGCTCGCCTTCGCCAATCTTGTGGCAGGCTTTACATTTCCCGAATTGGCGCGCACCAGCGTTAATATCAGCTACTGCCAATAATTCCGATAACGATACTTCGACAACTTCTTCAACCGGACCGTCATCTTCAACCGCTATCGCATACGCGGCCTCAGCATGTTCGCCGTGGGCAGGTGCCGGCTGATAATAAACGTCGGCCCCCCATTTCAACAGTAAAAGGATCAAAAGAGAACCGCTGACGCCGCCGAGGATTTTGGTATAAAACATAGTATTCATAGATGCAGTCACCTTGTTTACAAAACGGGCCAAGCCCAATCAATTTCGTCAATTGGGTTCTAGCCGCTATTCATTGTTGAAATCAAGGTGTAGAAAGCGCGACGAAACGACGTATTTAGGAAAATTGACCATGATACAGACTATTTCCTTTCAAGGAGAGCCGGGCGCTTATTCTCATCAGGCCTGTCTGGAAGTGTTTCCAAACGCAGATGTGTTGCCATGTTATGGTTTCGAAGCCGCAATTGCAGCCGTTACCGAGGGCCGCGCGGATTATGCCATGCTACCTGTCGAAAACTCGACTTATGGGCGGGTGGCGGACATTCATTCACTGCTGCCCGAATCGGGCCTGCATATCGTGGGTGAGCATTTTGTGCGGGTTCATGCCAATTTGCTGGGGCTGAAAGGCAGTAACCTTGCGGGTATCAAAATTGCCCAAAGCCATCCGGTGCTGTTAGGGCAGTGCCGGAAATTTTTGAAAAAACATAGCATTGAAAGCCATGCCGTGGCCGACACGGCGGGGTCGGCACGGCTGGTGTCAGAGCAAAATGAGATATCGGTTGGTGCGCTTGCGTCTGAATTGGCGGCAGATATCTATGGGCTGGAAATTTTGGCCCGCCATGTTGAGGATAACAGCCATAATACCACGCGGTTTCTGGTGTGTAGCCCTGAGGCAACCCGTGCAAAGATTGGCAGCGGTAAAATAATGACAACGATTGTGTTTCAGGTGCGCAATATTCCGGCGGCTCTGTATAAAGCCATGGGTGGGTTTGCGACGAATGGCGTGAATATGGTAAAATTGGAAAGCTATATGGTGAATGGTAGTTTCACAGCCACACAGTTTTACGCGGATGTTGAGGGCCACCCAGATGAACCCGCATTGAAACGCGCGCTGGAGGAGCTGGAATATTTCACCTCGTCCATGCGGATATTGGGGGTGTACCCATCAAACCCGTTCCGCGAGAGCGTCAGCTAAGCCCTGCCGAGGAGCGAGGCCAAGCCAAACCGAAGGGCGGGAGTACTTCTTTACTGCAAGAGCATCGTTTGAATTAAAGGAGTGCTCCCGCAGTCCAGCGCCGGAATTGCTTGCGCAATTCGACCCTTCCCTTTGGGCTTGGCCTCGCGGCGCTCGGCAGTCCCGCTTCGCGGCTATTCGCCGTGATATTCGGCTTCCATACGGTCACGCATGGCGTCAAAATCTACTGCAAGCTTTTTCTCGATCCGGCTGCGGGCCAATTGCATGGTTTGCATGATTAAGCGGCCGGTAATGGTACTGGCACTTGAATTGATCTCAAAGGTAAAGTCAGTATTTTCATCGTCAATTTTACCAAAGGAAAACCGTGCTTCGATGTCAAATTTATCTGAACCATTGCCCAAAACCACTGCTTCATTTTCCAGCAATTCGCGCAGTTGCAGCGAGAATTTACGCTGACGGCCCTGAAATTCGGACTGCACTTTCCAGCGCGCCCCGATTTCGGGCGCGGAAATATCACCAATGGGCTCGAATTTGGACATAACGCCAAAACCCTCGCTCTCAAATTTATCAAAATCTGTGGCGCGGGCATAGGCAAATTCAACGGGGACGTTGATTGTCGAGTTGTAATCAAATTTCATAAACTGTCTCTATCGTAAAATGGTTAATGTTATGTATCGCGTAACCAGCTATCCAGCAAGTGGTGCGCGATAGATCCTTTTCGCGCCGGAATAATATCCGGATTTTGCCCCGCCATGCTGGCCATCGCTTTCTCGCGGCTAATCCAGAGCGCGTCTTCCAGCTCCACCTCGTCGCGCTTTATATCACGCGTTAGCGCAGTTGCCTTGCAGCCAATCATCAGCGACGAGGGAAACGGCCACGGTTGATCCAGCAAATATTCCACCGCACCAATTTGCACCGAGGTTTCCTCAAAAACCTCGCGCCGGACGGCCTCAAAAATGGTTTCACCGGGTTCCATAAAACCTGCCAGCAGGGAATACATATTTTTGGGCCATTGCGGGGATCGCCCGATAAGAACATCATTGCCATGGGTGACCAGCATAATTACCACCGGATCGGTGCGGGGGAAATGCTGGTAGTTGCACGCAGGGCAGGAGCGTTGCCAGCCGGATTTGGAAACCCGTGTAGCCGCGCCGCAATTGGCACAAAACTTATGGGTTTTATGCCATTCAGAAATGCCCTTTGCGGTGGCGGCATCCCCTGCATCATTTGGATTGAGGTCTGCCAGCATTGCACGTAATTCTATGAATATCAGGGTTTCTGGCAGGTCAGGGTGGCTTAGCTGACTGTCGTCAAAAAAGCTACCGTCGGGTGCGGCCAGACCTTTGGGTGCCCACGGTGAAATATCGTAAGCAAAGCGGGGTGTTTCATTTATCAGGCCAAGAAAAATTGGCGCGTCTGTGGCCGCATTTAATACGGTATTTTGCATATCCAGCCATGCCAGCGCCCTATCGTCAGATGTATCCGTAAGGAACTTGCCCCGCCATAAAACCATGGCTTTTGCATCGCTATGCGCGGCAAGTTTTGCCATTTCTGCCAAATCACCGCGCAGGTGGGCCGCGCGGTCCAATGCGCCACCTGCAAATGTTATGGTTGAATCGTGCATAAGCCCTCCGTTTGGCGGAAAATGCCGCAGTTTAACGCGGGTTTCAATGGCAAAATGCAGCCATTGACGCTGCACGGATGCCGCCATATATAAGCCCTGAGAGGTTGGCGCGGGCGGACGCCTCGCCAACCTGGTCAGATCCGGAAGGAAGCAGCCATAACGAGTCCCGTTTGGGTCGTTGTCCAGCCTCTCACCCATAGCGTTTTTGCATTCATGCCGAAACGATTTGAACTTTAAGAAGGAGGAAATTATGATTGTTCAAAAAACCCTCCGGGCGCGCGGATAATACCTGTGCGGTGCCGATGAAATCCACCCCTTTTTGCAACCCGCCAAAGGGGCGTTCGAATTTATCGAGGCTTATTTAAATGACTAATCAAACCTTCTCCTTGGCCGAACTTGGCTGGGGGCCATTTTACCAATCGCAGCTATCTGTTGAAGAATGCAGCGAAACCACGCCATTGCGTGTAACCGAAGTGCAGCGCAACACATTGGACGCGCTGGGCGCTAACGGCCCGCAAAAGGTTCCGGTAACGGGGCTTTTGGCTGAGCAAGGTATTACTGTCGGTGACTGGCTGCTGCTGGATGCAGAAACAAAATCACCGATGCGGGTGCTGGATCGGAAATCCGAAATCAAACGCCGCGCCGCCGGCAAAGATTATGTCACGCAGTTGATCGCAGCCAATATTGATACGCTGTTCATCGTGTCATCGTGCAACGCTGATTTTAATCCTGCGCGGCTGGAACGCTATCTGGCCTTGGCCCATCAGGCAGACGTGACACCGGTTTTGGTGTTGACCAAAGCAGATATGTGCGAAGACCCACAAAAATATCTGGACGATTCTGCGCGTGAAATGCCGGGTCATGCGGTTGTGACCCTCAATGCAAGATCCACCGATGCCCAAACTGATCTGGCTGAGTGGTGTGGCGCGGGGCAGACTGTGGCGCTTGTCGGATCGTCAGGTGTGGGGAAATCCACGCTGGCAATTGCGCTGACGGGGTTGGATATCTTGACGCAAGACATCCGAGAGGAAGACGCAAAAGGCAAACACACAACCACCGCGCGCTCCATGTACCGGATGATTTCCGGCGGCTGGCTGATTGACACACCCGGAATGCGCGCGCTCAGGCTTTATGATGTGGCTGAAGGCGTCGATATGGTTTTTGACGATATTATCGCGCTGGCGGCGGGCTGCAAATTTAATGATTGCGCCCATGACAGCGAACCGGGTTGTGTTGTACAGACTGAAATTCAGGCGGGGCGCTTGGACGCAAACCGTTTGAATCGTTGGCAAAAATTACAACGTGAAGATCAACGCAATACGGAATCTACTGCGGAAACCCGTGCGCGCAACAAAAAATCCCATGTGGCTCATGCCGGTGGCAAGGTGCGTATAAAAATGAAAAAGGGTGATTTTTATTAGGCGGGAACGACGTGCAAAGCGGCTTGAGTTGCTTTGCACGCTCGCTTAGACTCCGGCCATCTTTAGGGGCGGAAAAATGAATGATACTGTAAGCAAAAATAATAAACCCGCCGCCTATCAGGTCTTGGCGCGCAAATACCGCCCTGAAACCTTTAAGGATTTGTATGGCCAAGATGCCATGGTGCGGACCTTGAAGAATGCTTTTGAGGCTGAGCGCATCGCGCACGCATTTATCATGACCGGGATCAGGGGCACAGGCAAAACCACTACGGCACGGATTATTGCCAAAGGGCTGAATTGTATCGGGCCTGATGGAAAAGGCGGGCCAACCATTGAACCTTGCGGGGTTTGTGATGCTTGTATTTCCATCGCCGAGGGGCGGCATGTGGATGTGCTGGAAATGGATGCTGCATCGCGTACCGGCGTTGCGGATATCCGTGAAATAATTGATTCGGTGCAGTACCGTGCGGCCTCGGCCCGTTACAAAGTATATATCATCGATGAGGTTCACATGTTGTCAACCAGTGCATTTAACGCGCTGTTGAAAACGCTGGAAGAACCGCCCGAGCATGTAAAATTTATCTTTGCGACAACCGAAATTCGCAAGGTTCCGGTGACGGTTCTGTCGCGGTGCCAACGGTTTGATCTGCGACGGTTTGAGCCAGAAACAATGGCTGAGTTTCTTAACTCGATCATCAAAAAAGAAGATGCGGCGATATCCACGGATGCTTTGGCTTTGATTATTCGCGCGTCAGAAGGGTCAGCGCGGGATGCGCTTTCGCTGCTTGATCAGGCCTTGGCGCATAGTGGCGGCGAAACTTCGGCAGAACAGGTGCGCGCCATGCTGGGCCTTGCTGACAGAGGCCGCGTGTTAGATTTGTTTGACCTGATAATGAAAGGCGACGCGGCGGCGGCACTTGCGGAGCTTGCTGAGCAATATTCCGAGGGCGCGGACCCGTTGGCGGTATTGCGCGATTTGGCTGAGGTAACCCACTGGATCAGTGTTGTGAAAATCTCGCCGGAGGCAGCGGATGACCCGACTGTTTCGCCGGATGAGCGTGCGCGTGGCAAGGTTATGGCGGGGCTGCCGATGCGGGCGCTTACGCGCATGTGGCAAATGTTGCTAAAAGCATTGGAGGAGGTTTCTGTTGCGCCAAATGCAATGATGGCGGCAGAAATGGCCGTTATCCGCATGACACATATTGCCGATCTGCCCAGCCCCGAAGAACTGGTGCGCAAATTGCAAAACACTCCGCCGCCAAGCGCCGAGCCAGTAAAGACAGCGCCCGGCGGGGCGGATAATGCGCCGCGCAGCCATGCTGTTCAGCAAGGTGGCGCTATGGTGGTCTTGGCGGCCAGCCCTGATGCTTTGCAGCTTTATGCGACGTTTGAAGACGTATTAACCTTAGTTAAAACGCGCCGCGATATGCAGTTACTGGTCGAGGTCGAGCAATACGTTAGATTAGTGCGTTATGCCCCCGGGGTGATTGAATTTCAGCCTAGCGATGATGCGCCGGCACCGTTGGCGGGGCGGCTTAAGTCTCGGCTGGAAAACTGGACCGGCGCGCGGTGGGTGGTGTCCGTAGTGCAATCGGGCGGCGGCCAGACCATTACAGAACGCAAAACCGAACAGAAAGACAGCCAAGAATCGGTCGCCCGCGCTCATCCTTTGGTCATTGCCGCGTTTGATGCTTTTCCAGAAGCGGAGTTCAGGCAGGTTAAAAAGCCGGAGCAATTCGAGGACATAAACGAGGGCATTGTGCCTATTGACCCGGATGAAATGGATGAGGATTGGGAGCCGGTTGATCCGTTTTCTGAATAAGTCGGTTTATGCTGGCTGATAACCATCAGTATTCTTTCAATAAAAACCTGTGCAGAAAAGCAGGACCACTTCACTTACAAAAAACATATTTCAAAGTGACCCACTACCTGAATATCGAAAAGCTAGCTTTATTGATTTTGAACCGTTACAGTGACTACAATAACCGAAAGACCGGAAAATCGGCGTCGGATATGGCAGTAAATATGAGGATAAGCAGGCTCCATGACAGAAATGGTATTTGGCACGAATGCGGTCAAATCCGGCGAACCAGTGTTTTCACGCTGGTGGCGGACAGTTGATCGTTGGGTTTTGGCCGCGATTGTTATTTTATTTATGATCGGGATTTTGCTGGGCATGGCGGCGTCCCCCCCGCTTGCAGCGCGCCATGGGCTGGGCACGTTTCATTTTGTCGGGCGTCAGGGGTTTTTCGGGGCTTTGGCATTGCTGGTGATGGTGCTTGTGTCGATGCAGGAACCCCAGCGCATTAAACGCTGGGCGGTTATTTGTTTTTTGCTGTCATTTGTGGCGCTGATTTTACTGCCGGTTTTTGGCACAAATTTTGGCAAAGGCGCGATGCGGTGGTACTCCTTGGGGTTTATGTCGGTGCAACCGTCAGAATTTATCAAACCGGTTTTTGTGGTTTTTGCGGCGTGGTTGATGTCGGCCAGCAATGATATTGCCGGACCTCCGGGCAAAACGCTGTCATTTGGGTTTACGGTTTTGATCGTGTTTATTCTGGCCATGCAGCCAGATTTTGGCCAAGCAGTGTTGATTTTGTTTAGCTGGGTTTTGATGTTTTTTATTGCCGGCGCACCAAAAAAACTGATGATAGTTGTCGGAGCGATGACCGCGCTGGCAGGCATGGCGGCCTATAATTATTCTGAACATTTTGCCAGTCGCATTAACGGGTTTTTGTCGGGAGGTTTTGATCCGACCAGCCAGATCGGTTTCGCGACCGAGGCCATTCAAGAAGGCGGGTTTTTCGGGGTTGGTATTGGTCAGGGGTCAATCAAATGGTCGCTTCCTGATGCCCATACCGATTTTATTATCGCAGTCGCGGCTGAGGAATTCGGGCTGGTGTTATGCCTGATCATTGTGGCTCTATTTATGTTTATCACCATGCGCTCCTTGCTATTGCTGCGCCGCGAGCGTGATCCGTTTAACCGTCTTGCGGGGGTTGGCTTGGCTGTTCTTTTGGGCATGCAGGCGTTGATTAATCTTGGCGTTGCGGTGCGGTTACTGCCCACCAAAGGCATGACTTTGCCCTTTATCAGCTATGGCGGCTCGTCGCTTTTGGCGATTGGCGTGCTGTTTGGCATGTTATTGGCGCTCACGCGGCGCCGCGCGCAAAATGAGTTGGCGGATGTGTTCGGGCGCGGGCAATGAATGTGCCTTTGCTGATTATTGCAGCAGGGGGTACGGGCGGGCATATGTTTCCAGCCCAAGCCTTGGCCGAGGAAATGCTGGCCAAGGGTTGGCGGGTTAAACTGTCCACCGATGATCGCGGCGCGCGGTATTCCGGTGGGTTTCCCGAGGCGGTCGCGCGCGAAGTTGTGCGGTCTGCCACCACGTCTCGCGGGGGTGTTCTGGCCAAATTTTTAGTCATTCCCAAAATCGCCTCGGGCGTGTTTGGCGCGTGGCGGATGATGCGCAAAGACCGTCCATCGGTTGTGGTTGGTTTTGGCGGCTATCCGGCCATTCCAGCAATGTCAGCCGCGTGGTTGCTGCGTTTGCCTCGTATGATCCATGAGCAAAACGGCGTGTTGGGGCGGGTCAATAATGTGTTTGTTAAACGGGTAGATTTGATTGCCTGTTCGGTTTGGCCAACCGAATTACCTGACGGCGTGGAGGCCATCCATACGGGCAACCCTGTGCGTAATGTCGTGCTGGCCAAGGCTGGTGCTGCCTATAAACCGCCCGGGGATTTCAAGATGCAATTACTGGTGATTGGCGGCTCACAAGGGGCCAGTATTTTGTCAAAAACTGTTCCGGCTGCGCTGAAATTGCTGCCAGCCGCCTTGCAAAAACGCCTGAATGTAGCACATCAGGCGCGCGATGCTGATCATGATTTGGCGGTCAAAGAATATGCTGCGCTTGGCATCGAGGCCACCGTAAAGGGGTTTTTTGACGACGTGCCAACGCGCATGGAAAACGCGCAATTGGTTATTAGTCGTGCGGGGGCGTCCTCGATTGCCGATATCACCGTTATTGGCCGGCCCTCTATTCTGGTGCCGCTGGCGATTGCGGTGCGCGATGAGCAAACAGCAAACGCGCGCGGGTTGCTGGATGTTGGCGGTGCGATTGTTATTCAGGAACAGGATTTTAGCGCCGAAAATCTGGCGGCACGTGTTGGCGAAATTCTGTCGGACCCGGACAAAGCCACGGAAATGGCGGCGGCGGCATTGTCGCTGGGTCGGCCGGGTGCTACGCAAAAACTGGCCGCGATGGTTGAGACATTGAATAAACGAGGCAAAACATGAACGCACAAACCCGTCTGCCCCATGATATCGGCCCGATCCATTTTGTTGGCATTGGCGGCATTGGCATGTCGGGCATTGCCGAAGTGCTGCTGAACCACGGTTATACGGTGCAGGGTTCTGATTTGAAAACAGGCAAGATTACCGATCGGCTGGCGGCCAAGGGTGCCAAGATTTTTGTCGGTCAAAAGGCTGGGAATTTGGAAGGCGCCGAGGTGATTGTGATCTCCAGCGCCATTAAGCCTGGCAATGCAGAGCTGGACGCGGCGCGGGCCGCTGGCCTGCCGGTGGTACGGCGTGCGGAAATGCTGGCGGAATTGATGCGGCTGAAATCGAATGTGGCGGTGGCCGGAACCCATGGTAAAACCACCACCACATCCATTGTGGCGGCCCTGCTGGATGGCGGCGGCATGGATCCGACCGTGATTAATGGCGGCATTATCCATGCCTACGATTCCAACGCGCGTATGGGCACCGGTGACTGGATGGTGGTTGAGGCCGACGAGAGCGACGGCACCTTTAACAAACTACCCGCAACCATTGCCATCATCACCAATATCGACCCCGAACACATGGATCACTATGGCAGTTTTGATAATCTGCGCGAGGCGTTTTACACATTTGTGTCCAATATTCCGTTTTACGGGGCTGCGATTTGCTGCATTGATCACCCCGAGGTGCAGGCGCTGGTGGGGCGTATTACCGACCGGCGCGTCATTACTTATGGCATGAGCCCACAGGCAGATGTGCGTTGCGAAAACCTGAGTTATAAAAATGGCTCGGCGTATTTTGACGTGGTTTTGATGGATCGACGGATTGACGGTTTGACCCTGCCGATGCCCGGCGATCACAATGTTTCCAATGCATTGGCGGCGATTGCTACGGCGTTACATCTGGGTGTTAAGGATAGCGAAATCCATACGAGTTTGGCGCAGTTCTCTGGTGTGAATCGTCGGTTTACGCGGGTTGGTGAAATAAATGGCATTACCATCATCGACGATTATGCACACCATCCTGTTGAGATATCGGCCGTGCTGCGTGCGGCGCGGCAATCCACTTCGGGCAAAGTTATCGCCATTCATCAACCGCACAGATATACGCGGTTGGCGGATTTGTTTGAGGATTTTTGTAGCTGTTTTAACGATGCAGACATTGTTGCAATTGCCCCCGTTTTTACGGCTGGCGAGGACCATGTTGAGGGCGCGGATCATATTTCTCTGGTTGCCGGTTTGGTTGGTCATGGTCATAAATCAGCACATATTGTTGATGAACCTGACCTTGCGGAGTTTATCAAAAAAACCACAAATTCAGGCGATTTGGTGGTTTTCCTTGGGGCAGGGACCATTACCAATTGGGCGCATGACATGCCCGAAGCACTTAAATGAACGGCATCATTTACGCCTGTCTGTGGGCGATATCTGCCAATGTAATTGCCATGGTGCATGACGCTCCTAAATACCGGATCCATTGGGTTTTGGCGCGCATTCTGATTTTGTGTCTGCCTTTTGTGATTTGGCGGGTCGGCATGGATTATGGTTTGAACTGGCAGTTAGCGGCGCTTGGCGTTGCAATATTCCAATTGCGGCTTATGCTTAATCACATGGGAAAACAGTTGATTTCAAAATTACGGCAATTCCGGTGACAGCGCTTATTGCAGCGGCAATTTGGGCATTGGCTGCAAATTTGGTGGCGATGCTGCCGCATAATATGGTGCATTGGAATTTGGGCCGTTTGCTGGTGTTAAGCGCGCCATTTCTGGTTTGGCTTATCGGGCGGGATTTCGGGGTTTTGGCAATGTTTGTTTTTATCGCGGTGATTATATCGCTATTTCGCATTCCGCTTGGCCATATGGGTGGTTTGGCATTGAACCGCATAAAGGCATGTAAATGAATCTTCCCGACGTAGCCGGAAAATTAACCCCGAACCGCCCGATGGACAGCCTTAGCTGGCTGCGCACCGGTGGCCCCGCCGAGGTGCTTTTTCAGCCTGCGCATATGGCTGATTTGGCGGGGTTTATGCGCGCATT
>CAZCDC010000027.1:0-9057 GCA_964497195.1 uncultured Rhodobacterales bacterium
CGACATGCAAAATAATCACAACTGCAGCAATCATATGTCCGGCATCGGTTAGTAAAATCAATGTCGCGGGGATAATCGCCATCAAGGCAATTGAAATAACCCGCAATTTGGCGGCGTGTTTACGCCCCACCACATGGATCATTTCTTTCATCAGATAATTGGTGCCCGAATGGGGTTTTTCCAACAGGCGCACCTTGCCTATGGATGTCAGGCCCGTAGCGGTTTCAATTGTGTGGCCAGCATTTGTAAATGCTTTATCGCCCTGCATCCACGCAAAAGCCTGAATCATGGCCAATAATGCCAGCAGTAATCCCGCCTCGGTCATTTGGGCGGCCAGCAATGCGCCACCGGCTGCGGAATAAACCAGAAACAATAACGGCGTGCTTGAGGCGTTCCAGCGCGGCACGGTTTTCATCTGTGCATAGATCATCGAGGTGGTAAATATCGTTCCCATTGCCAAGGCGGATGACAGCCAGCCAAGCGCCGCGATGCGCATATCCAAAAAGGCCCAAAGACAAGCGTATATGAAAAATACGGTCAAGGTCAGCACCGCCAAAATACCCTCGCGCGATAGCCAGCTTGTGCGCCATTGGCTAAAGGCCCGCCATGCCCGTTGGGGATTGCCAAGGTGAAATGTTGAGGCCAACAGGCCGATGGTGGCCAAGCCAAGGCCAAGCAGGGCAAAAACCGAAGTAACAACCACGCCGCTAACATCCGGCAGGCCAAGGCCCATCCAGAAAATCAGGCCAAAGCCAAGCCCCGACAGGGCTGTAAAAATGATAACCGAAGGTGCTGGATGCATTAGATTTTCTCCAATGTGCGGTCAAGCCAGCCAATAAAGCCGCCTGTTTTTTCGCTTTGCGCCATCAGTGGACCAAGAACATCAAGCTCCGGCCCAACATCGGCTTTGGGCCGTGGTGGAAGATATTTATTAACCGGCTTTGTGCCGATGGCAGGCATCAGATCCATACCGCCACGCGCGGCTGACAGGATGGAAACATTGCTGGTTGGGTCTGCGAAATCACCAAAATGCCGCGCGCCTGCGGGGCAGGTTTTTACGCAGCTTGGCACACGGTCTTCCTCGGGGATATTTTCGTTATAAATCCGGTCTACGCAAAGGGTGCATTTTTTCATTACCCCCTCAACCTTGTCCAGCTCGCGCGCGCCATAAGGGCAAGCCCATGCGCAAAGACCACAGCCGATGCAATGGTCCTCGTTGACCAAAACAATGCCGTCTTCCTCGCGTTTATAGCTCGCGCCTGTGGGGCAAACGGTGACACAAGGCGCGTCTTCGCAATGCAGGCAGGATTTGGGGAAATGCACGGTTTGGGCCGAGCAACCCTCCTGTTTGGCCTCAAATGTATGCACACGATTTAGAAACGTGCCAACCGGATCAGCGCCATAGGCATCCACATCTGATAGCGGCGCGCCGTAGCTGGTGGTGTTCCATTCCTTGCAGGAAATCACGCAGGCATGACAGCCAACACAAGTATCCAGATCAATGACAAGGCCAAGTTTTTTCTTGGTGAATTTTGGAAGCTGGGTCATGACCATTCCTTTCCGTAAGAAACAATTTTCGGACCAACGCCAACCGGCGATTCCTGTGCCGGAATATCTGGCCGGGTCTGGATGTGATCGGGCTGCGGAATACGTTTGATTTTAACCCGCAGGTCAAACCACGCGGCCTGTCCGGTGATCGGATCAGAATTGGCCCAGCGCAAACCGTCGCCCTTGGAGGGCAGCAATTCATGAATAAGATGGTTGAGCAAAAAGCCCTTGGTGCCCTCGGGTGCATCCTTGGATAGCGCCCACGCACCTTTGCGTTTGCCAATCGCATTCCATGTCCAGATGGTTTTGCCGTTCAGGGCATCCATGCGCACAACAGGCACCTCGATTTCACCGTGAACCGAGGCAATCACCGCCCAGTCATCCTCGGCAAAGCCGTGTTCCTCCCACAGCTCGCCAGAGATAAACATCGGGTTGGTGCCATGAATTTGCCGCAGCCAAGCGTTTTGTGATCCCCATGAATGATACATCGCCATCGGGCGTTGGGTCAGGGCATGGATCGGATATTCTTTATTACAAACAATGCTTTGCTCAAAGGGTTCATACCAGATCGGCAAAGGGTCCATGGTTGATGAGAGCTGTGCGCGCAGATGATCAGGCGGCTGAAGCGCGCCCTTGCCATCAGCAGCATTACGGAATTTTTGCAGGATTTCCTGATAAACCGTGAAAACGTAGGGCGATTCTTTGTCAAAAATGCCGCGTTCAACCGCCCATTCCTGATAGCCTTTGTTCCAAGGTTTGAAATAGGCATTTTCCTCGGCGATATGGTCAATCCAGAAACCGCCATTATCAATGTAGGCTTGGATCTGGTTCGGGTTTGGCTCACCCCTGCCCTTGCCTTTGCCATCGACGCCACGAAACCCTGCCAATGGCCCAACACCGGGGCGGCGTTGGTGATTGGTGATATAATCAGCGTAATCTTTATAAACCGCAGAGCCGTCCTCGTTGGTCATACCCGGCAAGCCAAGTTTGACGCCAAGCTGAATAAGCGCGGTTTGAAAGCCCCGCACATCGCGGTCAGGCTCCACCACCGGCCAGCGGATGCTGTCAGCGGCGGCATCGGGTTCGCAGATCGGACGGTCCAGCAGGCTGATGCAATCATGGCGTTCAAGATAGGTGGTATCGGGGAAAATAAGGTCCGCAAAGGCCACCATTTCCGAAGAATACGCATCGGAATAAATGATATGCGGAATCACATAATCGCCGTTTTCATCCTTGTCGCGCAGCATATCCATAACGCCGCTGGTATTCATCGAAGAATTCCACGACATGTTGGCCATATACATAAACAACGTATCAATTTTATAGGGATCTCCGGCATGGGCATTGGAAATAACCATATGCATCATGCCATGCGCGCTTAGCGGATTTTCCCAGGTAAAGGCTTTGTCAATGCGTTTGGCTTTGCCGTTTTCGTCCAGACACAGGTCTTCCGGCCCGCGCGGATAGCCCAGATGCGGGCCATTTAGCGGCTTGCCGGGGGTGACGGTATGGTGGGGCTTTGGGTGGCCCTCAACCGGTTTTGGATAAGGCGGCTTAAACCGCATCCCGCCGGGGCATTCAACCGAGCCAAGCAGGATTTGCAGCATGTGCAAGGCCCGCGCGGTTTGAAAACCGTTGGAATGGGCTGAGATACCGCGCATGGCGTGAAAACTGACCGGACGGCCAATCATTTTTTCGTGTTTTTCGCCCTTAAAATCAGTCCATGGAATATCGAGGATGATTTCTTCTTCAAATGCCACCTGCGCCAGTTCTGCGGCGATTTTACGGATGCGATCCGCCGGGATACCACAGCGTTCGGCCACAGCGTCCGGCGTGTATTCGTCGGTCATGTATTTGTCGGCCATGATCTGAAACGCTGGTTTACAAGTCACGCCCTCAACAATTTGGTCGCCGTGCAAAGCTGGCTTTACGCCTTTAGTATCCCATGCAACGGCTTTGCCATTCACCCGGTCCCAAACCATTTCTTTGCCATCGCTGTCGCGGATCATCAGGCCGCTCTCGTCGCTGGTATTATCTGTATTCACCAGAAACGGCAGATTGGTATAGCGGATCAAATAATCCAGATCGACCTTGCCGGCGCGCAGCAATTCATGCACCAGCGCCAGAATAAACAAACCATCTGTGCCGGGGGTAATGCCGATCCATTCATCCGCAATGGCGTTATAGCCCGAACGCACAGGGTTAACCCCGATCACCTTGGCGCCGCGTGCTTTCAGCTTGCCGAGGCCGATTTTGATGGGGTTGGAATCGTGATCCTCGGCCACACCAAAGATCATAAACAGCTTGGTGCGGTCCCAATCGGGTGTGCCAAATTCCCAGAATGCGCCGCCCATGGTATAAATACCGCCAGCGGCCATATTAACCGAGCAAAACCCGCCATGGGCCGCGTAATTCGGGGTGCCAAAATTCTGCGCCCACCAGCTTGTCATGGATTGGGATTGGTCGCGCCCGGTAAAAAACGCCAATTTCTCGGGGGCGGTTTCGCGGATGGGTTTTAGCCAGCCAGCCGCGATTTCAAAGGCTTCATCCCATGAAATATCTTCAAATTTACCCTCACCACGTTCGCCAACCCGCTTCATCGGATTGCGCAAACGTGCGGGTGAATAATGCTGCATAATACCAGCAGAACCTTTGGCACAAAGCACACCTTTGTTTACCGGATGGTCCTTGTTGCCCTCGATATATTTGACCTTGCCGTCTTTCATATGGACGTTGATTCCACAGCGACAGGCACACATATAACAGGTGGTCTGGCGAATTTCATCGCTAACGGTTGGCGAAAGATCCAGCTGTGGCTGGTGGTGTTTGGTCATAAAATCCCCGAATCTGTAGCCGTTTAACATGCTTTAATATCCTGTCATAATACATTCCAATTTTGCAATCCATAGGTATTTGGTGGCGCGTTGCCGCATCGGGGTCAGGGGCGTTGCCCCTCTTGGGCTTTGCCCAATTCACCCCAGAGTATTTTTGCAACAAAGAAACACAGTTTTCCGCACGACTTGGTGCTCATTATTTCGACCAGACCTTATCTGCAGACGGGGGATTTAACACCAAAGATTAACGATTTGCCCAATGCTGCGCACGCGAGCCAGGTCTCCGAACGCAGTGAGGCCAGGCCCAAGCGCAGCGCGGGAGAGCCCCTTGACCATAACAAGTGCCGTTTGACATAGAAGTACGATGGCTTCAAACAGGTTATATTATCAACCTTGAGGATATTATTATGAAAACTTTTTTTAGTAGCACCGTTGTTTTACTGGCGTCCTTCAGCCCCGCATTGGCATTCGACGATTGCCTGACCGGAACATGGAGCGCAGATCAAGCGGCATTCCAGGCGCAAATGACAGCCAACCCGAATATGGGGGACGTTCAGGTTTCCGGCAATATTTTGATGACGCTTGGCGCGGCTGGTGGGCAATTTACCCTAAATGATCTTAGCGTAACCGTGCAAAACCCCGGCGTTCCTTTGGTTGTTGTAACATTGACGGGGACAGGTAATTTTGCCACTTCGGCTGATGCAGGCAGTTTTCAGTTCACCATGGGGGATTTCAATTATTTTGCCCAAGCACAAGTTGATATGGGCGGGTCGATGATGAATATGGATATCCCGTTTTCAGACGAGATGTCGCCAATGGGCAGCGGCGCCAACGGCACCTATACCTGCAATGCCACCAGGTTGACATTTAACGCAAATACCGAAAGCCAACTGGTTAACTTATGGCACCGCCAATAATCAACTGGCCAAAGCTGGCACCATTTTGCGTAATACTTTAAGCCGCAGCCGGTGGATAGGGTTTTTTGCCCCCCAACGCCGGTGGCGGTTTTTGTAATACCGAACCAACGGATCATAATGCACAAACCGCGGTACGGGTTGAACCGGCTTTAGCCCCAACCGCAAATTGATCATATCGGTGGCAACCATGGCCGCGCCAATATTGCACGCCATACCAACCGAAGGTGCCCCGCCAGTGGTTGGGTCAATTTTCTTAATATCCATATAGCGCAGATGCGGCCCAACACCGGCAATCCCTGCCAAAAACAACAGCACCAATTCATTATTGGGCATCCCGTCTTTGAACCCAAAGAAATCATCGGCTGACATGCCGTTTGGATCAAACAAAAACGCCGCTGCGCTGAATCCGATGGGGGCCGCAAACAGCGCCGGAATACCTTTGGCTTTGGCACGTTGATACATGAGCCGCCGCGCTGACATGGCAAAAACATCCAGCGCGTCAATCACGATATCAACATCGTCGAGAAATTCTTCAATATTGGTTTTGTCAATCGCCACATCCATCACCCGCACATCGGCGCTTGGGTTAATATCTTTGATAAACCGTTCCATAACGCGGGCTTTGGGCTGGTCCATTGTGCTTTGGAACGCGCCATATTGACGGTTGGTGTTATGCACATCAAAATCATCAAAATCGGCAAGTGTGTATTTGCCAATGCCCGTGCGCGCCATTGTGGCTGCGTGCAGCCCGCCCATACCGCCAAGGCCAATAATGGCGATACGGGTGTTTTTCAGGATTTCTTGTTGATCTTCTGAGATCAACCCGCGATTTCGCATATAGGCGCGGTCATAATATTCCGAAAGGTCCATGGTAATTCCCTAGGTTTGAAAAAGCTGGTGCACTCGTAATTTGTTGATAAAATCGGAAAATCGGGTGTTTTGCAACCCCCGCTATTTCCATTCCATTTCAGAATAGACCTGCTGGGCGTTGCATTTAGCCAGTTGTTCAAACTGCGTCAGATACTCCCACGCGGATTGCTCAACATTAACGCTGTCGATGATATCGCTGCCATCATCGATGTAATCGCCCATTTGCGCACGAAGGTTAACGAGGTAATCATAGGTATCAAGCGTTGCGTGATCCAGCGTGGTGGCGGAGTCGCCGAAATACATAGCGCAAGTGTCAGGGCTTTCAGTGTGAACTGATGGCGCAGGATTAATAGGTCCTGACCCTAAATCCGGCGCCACTGGAACTATGACTATTCGGAGCATCATTTTCGCTCCAGCCACCCGTCATAGGCCACGATCAGGCCGATAACGGGTGCTTTGATCGTCACGTGAAACCTAAATTTTCCACCCCGTTCAGTCTCAAATGTTTCGCCGCGCGGCAGCAGAAATTTAGGCAAAGGCAACCCCAGAAAAAACCAGCGTCGCGGGATCAAGTGCAAGCATCCGTCTCGGATAACCAGCGCCAATGCAACTGTGACAGGGCCAAATTTTTCCAACATCAAATGCTTGTTTCTGCCTTTTCCCGGGCGCTGGATACTACGGAATATTTTGCCGTCAAAATTGCGCTGCCAGATTTCAGTGTTATTTGATGGCGTCAGGCTCACGCGCAACGGCACGTTGTTGCCAGCAGGCGGAAAGCCGATTATTTTGGCAATCAGTCCGGCGATTTTACCCTTGCCGCGTTGCACCTCTGCCTCGCCTGTCCAAACTTGTTTCTCGGTTAAGGAATGGAGGGATTTAACGCAGACGGGCAAAGTATCAAACGCCTTGCCCAAAACCTGTTGATAGATCGGGCCAGTGGCAGCCTCGCGAAATCCGGTATAAATCGTACGGTTCTCAAACAGCTTTTCATAAGCCGTCAGCTCCAAAGAATTTGTAGCGGCGCGGGCACCAAATTCGGGCATGTCTCCTGCCAGCTGTTTGCGTAAAATCGCCTCGATCGCCATAGAAGGGATATACGGCCCGTCATCCCCCTCAGCCAGTAAATGCCACGATTTTTCAATAAGTTGCCCGTTACGTTTCCCCTTAACATGCACAAACATACCGCCGCGATGCTCGCCAAATTTCATTAGGTTCAGCACGGTATAAAACAGTTTTGAAAACGGCGTCAGGGCAGGCAAATGCAGCCATGCGCGCAGTTTTGCCAGCACATTTAAGGCGCGGTGCAGGGTTTCCGGCACAGGGCCAGCGCCGATCCAGATATCCTGCATTTCAGGGTGTTCCGGCGGAATAACCTGCAAATCCGGCACATCCACTAACGAAAACCACAGGTTTCGCAGCGGCAACATGCCGGGCGGCGCGATGGTGTATCGCTTCGATTCAGTTAGGCCTTTGGCCTCAAACCGCTGACCATTCCGCCGCAATTTCACTGGGCCGCCAGCATATCCCATAACCGCGCGCATTACATTCAGGCCTATTCCCGCATAAGGTGAAGGCGCAATGCCACCTGTGACCGAAATTATCGACATGTCCTTGGCCACTTCACGCAGCACCGCAGCTGTCAAAACCGGAAAACTGCTAACGCCCGCCAGCACATAAATACCTGCATCTTTGCTGGCTTGATCAAACTGCGCAATGCCGAACACAAAATCGGCGGCATCCGCAAAATCGAGGTAATTTACCCGTGCATCGATACAGGCCTGCACCACCAGATAAGGATTATCGCCATAATTCTGAAACGGACCGGATGCATCCACCACGATATCCGGTTTGTGTCGGGCCAATGCAGCGGCAATATTAATCCTGTCAAGCAACACGGGTTCAACCCTTGCAGCGCCGAAAAATCCCTCACAAAATGCGCTGGCCTTGACGGCGCTGCGTCCGCAGATCAGCAGCTCCAACGCGGGAATATCCGCCAGTAGTTCCGCCAGCCGTCCGCCAAACACACCGTACCCACCAAGGATCAGGATTTTCATATTAGTCAATCAGCCCAACGCGGCGGCGGATATCCTCGTCTCGCAAGGCAATTTCTTGGCCGGCAAATTCATGGGCCGCACCCGCAGCCAGCCACGCAATCGCACGGGCGGGCCATTCAGCCGGAATATGCACCGCTGGATCCATTTCGCTGACCGGATTTATGCCCGAGGCCTTTATCCGCACCTGCATATCCGTCCTCACCGTACCCGGTGAAAGCCCAACAACATCAACCACATCACCATTTTCCAGATGCGCCATTTGGGTCAGCATTGCCGCCCCCGCTTTGGCTGCACAATAATGGCTCCACCCCTCCAGCGGGGAATGCGCCGCACCACTGGAGATATTGATAATTGTGCCGGAACCTTGTTCCAGCATGGTGGGCAAAACCGCACGAAGACCGTAATAAACCGCGTTCAGATTGACCTCTACGGTTTTGGCCCACAAGGCCGGATCACTGTCGGTTATGCGTGCAATCGGGTCAATCACGCCTGCATTATTAACCATGATATCCACCCGACCAAAGGCCTCAATACAACGGCGCACCACGATTTCAACGCCAAAATAGCGCGACATGTCAGAGGCTAAAAATTCAGCCTCGCCGCCCGCCGCGCGGATTTCCAGAACAATGGCTTCGATTTCATCACGTGACCGCGCTGTTAGAAAAACCTTGGCACCCTGTGCCGCGAATTCCCGCGCTGTGGCGGCCCCAATACCACGGCTGGCACCTGTGATTATTGCTATTTTTCCGGTTAGGCTGCTCATGTTAGTCCCAGTTCTTTTTGTAGTTTTTTCGTAAGTTTGGCCGTAATTATTTCATGCGCTGCAATGATATG
>CAZCDC010000027.1:9157-18402 GCA_964497195.1 uncultured Rhodobacterales bacterium
AGCCATTTGAAATTGCCATCCGGTTCGCGCCGTGGCCCGACAACTTCGATATCAATCGCAGGGTCGCCGATATCGAGATTCATGGTGTTATCAAGCGCGTGATAGCTCGCTTTTTGTGCGCGCACCGCGTCTGTCCATTTTTTAAATGTCGGGGTCAGGTCTAGCCCGTCAAGATCATCAAGCGTATCGTGATGGGTTTCCAGAATACCGTTATTCAACTGCCCCAGCTTTTTGTTAAACCCACTGGAAAACTGGCCAAGCCCGTTATGCCATACGTGTTTTATTTTGATTTTATCGTGCAAAAATATCGGGATAAGGCCTTTGACATGGTCTTGGTCTGCGTGGGAAAGAAACACATGATCGATGGTCAAGGTGTTGCCTTTGTCCAGTCGATATTTCCAGATCAGAAATTCGGCAGTGGAATGGGTTATGCCGCCATCTACCAGTATTTTGGTATCATTTGGCGTGACAATAAACGCAGCGTCGCCTTGCCCGACATCCAGAAAATAGGTTTCAAGGGCACGGGTATCCATAAGCGCCGGGCCATTGGAAAACTTTTTCAATGCGCCAATACGGCCACGATATTTGGCTTTGATATACCCTGCGCCTTTGATGGATGTCCCGCTTAGAGGTTCGACTTCATCGCCGTAAATCAACACCAGTGATGTGATTTTACTGCCCTCCTTAAAATAAAATCTTTGAGTCTTTTTGCTGCTGTATTTAAGGGTCATGGCACAGCCTCCTGTTGAAAATGTATTTATAATATGTCGCTATGCTGGCACGATTCTAGGCCGCTTACGGAATATTTGTGCCGAACGGTTGTGGGTGGGGTTATTATTCCTTAGGTGTTTGACAATAATTTGAGGAGCAAACCGCATGAAAATTTATATTGGTGATTGCCGGAACGGGTTTTTAAAATGAATAATCTTGAAGCCCTGACCCACGCCCTGCTGGACGCCGCCAAATCTGCCGGCGCTGATGCAGCTGATGCCATCGCGGTTGCGGGCGATAGCCTGTCAATTGAGGTGGCGAATGGTACACTAGAACATGCGGAGCGGGCTGAGGGCATCGACCTTGGATTGCGGGTTATGATCGGCCAACGCCAAGCCTGTGTTTCGGTTTCTGACACCCGCGCAGAAACAATTACAACAATGGCTGAACGAGCCGTTGCCATGGCGCGCGAAGCCCCAAAAGACCCCAATATCGGCTTGGCGGACCCCGAACAACTTGCGCAACACTGGGATGTTGAGCGGCTGGAGCTTTCGGATAAAGCTGAGGCACCAAGCCCCGATTTCCTGAAACAAGCCGCGCTGGAGGCTGAGGCCGCGGCGCTGGCTGTTTCGGGCGTGGACAAGGTTGACAGTTCTGGCGCGGGATACAGCAAAACCAGTATTCACCTTGCGGCCAGCAACGGTTTTTCTGGCGGGTATTCGCGGACTTCCAGTTCTATTTCCAGCGTGGCCATTACCGGCACGGGGCTGGAAATGGAGCGGGATTATAACGGCGAGGGCCGCATTTTTGCGGCTGATTTACCAAGCGCCACAGAAATTGGCCGCATCGCGGGTGAACGCACCGTGGCGCGCAAGGGTGCCAAAAAACCGCCAACCGGGTCGTTTCCGGTTTTATATGACGAACGGATTTCGTCGGGGCTGATTGGCCATTTGGTTGCGGCCATCAACGGGTCAATGATTGCACGCGGGTCTAGCTGGCTTAAGGATGCGTTGGGTGAGATGGTCTTGCCAGCGGGTATGGACCTGCTTGAGGACCCGTCACGCATTCGTATCGCGGGATCAAAACCGTTTGATGCTGAAGGGCTGCTTGCGGCGCGGCGCTCATTGGTCAAAAACGGCGTGTTGCAAGGCTGGACGCTGGACCTTGCGACCGCCCGTAAACTGGGGATGGACAGCACCGCAAGTGCTGCGCGCGGCACTTCTGCGCCGCCCTCGCCTAGCGTGGGTAACCTGACACTTACGGCGGGTCGTAAAACACGGGCTGATCTGATTTCGGATATGGGCACGGGGTTGATTATCACCTCTCTTATCGGCTCATCTATCAATGGCAATACCGGTGATTATTCACGTGGGGCGTCTGGGTTTTGGGTGGAAAACGGCGAGATCACGGGGGCGGTCAATGAATGCACTGTCGCAGGAAATCTGCGTGACATGTTGGGGTCAATGATTGCTGCCAATGACGGGCAAAACCATCTTTCACGGGTGGTGCCAAGCCTGCTGGTTGAGGGGATGACCATTGCCGGCGCATGATCTTGATCTTTTGCGCGATGCAGCCCTTGCGGCGGGTGAAATCGCCAAGAAATATTTCAAGGCAGACCCGGAAATCTGGGACAAAGGTGACAACCAAGGCCCCGTAACCGAGGCTGATCTGGCCATCGACAAAATGCTCCATGCCGAATTACTGGCAGCACGGCCCGATTATGGCTGGCTATCCGAGGAAACCGAGGATAGCGATGCGCGCCTAAACCACGACCGCGTTTTTATCATTGATCCGATTGACGGAACACGGGCGTTTATTGCTGGCGAGCAAAGCTTTTCGCATTCGCTCGCCATTGCAGAAAAAGGCAAAATCATTGCAGCAGTGGTACATTTGCCGATCCGTGCACAAACTTATACAGCCCATATCGGCGGCGGTGCATTTTGCAACGGAAAACCCATTCAGCCAAGCAATGCCAGTAGCATAACTGGTGCCAGAATTCTAACCACCAAACCCAGTTTGCGCGCCGAACATTGGCCCGGCGGTGTGCCAGACATGGAGCGGCATTTCAGGCCCTCCTTGGCCTATCGGCTTTGCCTTGCGGCTGACGGGCGGTTTGACGGCATGTTGACCCTGCGCGATGCGTGGGAATGGGATATCGCGGCGGGTGATTTGATTGTGTCCGAAGCCGGAGGAATCGCCAGTGATCGCCATGGGCTTGCGGCGATTTATAACAACCCTACCCCGTTGCTGGCAGGTATGATTGCTGCATCAAAACCTGTACATTCGGATATCATGCGCGCCTTGAAGCCGCGTTAAAAAACCGCTACCTGATTGGGGACCTTGAAAGGAACCTCACTATGACCCAACGCCTGCACCTCGTTTTTGGCGGAGAGCTAACCGACCCGCAAGCCAATGTTTTTCGTGACACGGACGCCATTGATATCGTCGGGATTTTCCCCAGCTATCAAACGGCGTTTGAAGCGTGGAAAGGTGCGGCCCAACGCACGGTGGACAACGCCCATATGCGGTATTTTATTGCGCATCTGCACCGCCTTCGGGATGAAGAAACCGAAGCAGGGCCAACAGAGAAACTCGGCTAAACAATGGATGGGGCAGCAAATACCAGCAAGGGCGTGGCCTCGAGGCTTGCAGCCTTTTTGCGCGCCAGCCCTGCGCTGCCCACCGCCTTTGTTAGGCGCCCCAAGGGCCGGCTAATCTGGCTTCATCTACCGGATGACATGCCAACAGGGCCAATACGCGAATTGTGCAAAATCCTTTGCGAGCAGTTTGAAAATCAAACCTGCCTGATCACGGCGACGAACCCTGAAAAATGGCAGATTATTGAACATGCAACGATTGTTCAGCTGCCAATTGATCACGCCGGTACGGTGGATGAATTTCTAGATCACTGGCAACCCGATTGCCTGTTATGGGCCGACCCAGAATTTCATGTCCGTATTTTGCAACGGTTTGGGGCCAGCGAAAAGCCAATGTTTCTAATTAATCTGCCGGTGCTTGATTTATCACGCCGCAGTATGCGTCGCGCCGCAAGTAGTGTTTTAAACCAGTTTGATCACGCGCAGGTTATTAGCGCTGTCGCGATGGAACGTCTGGTCGGGCTTGGGTATCCTGCTGAAAAAATCACGCAGGTATTGCCAATTTCTGAAATGGCATGGCCGATGAAAGACCATGAAAGCCGTCGCCGCGCCATGTCAACGGCGCTTGGCCCGCGCCCTATTTGGTGTGCCGCACATCTGCCAATGGCTGAACTGTCAGCCATTTCAACAGCCCATCATCTGGTCCGAAAATCTTTTCCTACGGCGGCGCTTATTCTAGTGCCGGCACTGGGAGAGGATATCAAAGAAATCACACGGATTTTAACCGCTGACGGGTGGCGGGTTGGGCCTGATCTGGCGGGAACACCCCCCGATGGGCAATGTGAGATAATGGTCACGGATGGCCCTTCAGAATTGGCTGTTTGGTACCGGATGGCCTCGGTTTCCGTAATGGGTGGTTCTCTGAATGGCCCCGCATCTTGTGACCCGTTTGAGGCCAGCGCCCTAGGATCTGCTGTGGTCTGCGGGCCGATTTCCTTTCCCCATGCTGGCCGCTATCGCCAACTGGTCAAAGGCAACGCAGTAGTGAAGGTTGAGGACCCGGCCGAATTGGCGGCGGGGCTTGTCACCGCGCTTGCGCCGGATCGTTGCGCTGAACTGGCAACTGCCGCGTGGCAAGTTGGCAGCGAAGGGGTTGAGGCATTGGCAAAAATTGTTGATCTTGTGGATTCTGTTTTCCCCAAAAAGGCCAGCTGATGCGCGCTCCGAAATTTTGGCATAAACCCCGTCATAAGCCCGGCCCGTGGCCGCGGATTTTGACGCCTTTTGCAGCGATATGGCACTGGGCCAGCCATCGCCGGTTGGCGCGTGGTTCTTTTGAAAAAATGCCGGTTCCGGTGATTTGCGTGGGCAATATCAATGTTGGTGGCACCGGAAAAACCCCCACCGCGATTGCGCTTCAGGCTGTGCTGATTGATATGGGTCATACTGCCCATATCGTTTCGCGCGGCTATGGTGGTAGTGAAATTGGTCCTTTGCAGGTAAATGAACGCCAACATAACGCCGCGCAAGTGGGTGATGAGCCGCTGCTGATGTCTGCCTTTGGGCCGGTTTGGGTGGCCAAAAATCGCGCCGCAGGTGCACATGCCGCGATTAACGCGGGTGCAGAGATAATTGTGCTGGATGATGGTTTTCAGAACCCTGCACTGGCACAGGATTTGTCAATCGTGGTGGTTGATGCCCATATCGGTTTTGGCAATGGCTGTGTTATGCCAAGCGGCCCGTTGCGCGAAAAACTGGCCACAGGGCTGCTGCGGGCAGATTTGATTATCAGCATTGGCACAGATGCAGCACAGGAAAAATTTGGCGGCGAGTGGCCTGAAATTAAGGGGGTTCAGCGGCTGAAAGCCCGGCTCAAACCGCTTCAAACGGGTATGGATTGGCAAGGGGTGCGGGTGGTTGCTTTTGCGGGCATTGGCCATCCTGCCAAGTTTTTTAAAACACTACAGGGTGAAGGCGCCAAAATTATTGCCACCCATGAATTCGCGGATCATGCGGAATATTCCAACACGGTTTTGCAGCGCCTAAAAGCCGAGGCGCAAAAACACAATGCGCAATTGGTCACAACAGAAAAAGACGCAGCTCGCCTGCCCGCAGAATTCCGCGCGCAGGTGTTGGTTTTGCCTGTGCGGCTGGAATTTGAGGATCCCCGGATACTAGCAGATATTCTGCGTGGTTTGTAGAATAGTGGTGCGTGGAGACCACGCACCCTACGGGCTATTCGCCTAGCTGCTCATCCAGAATTTTGGAGAATGACGCATAAGACATATTGCTGGTCAATTCGCCATTGATCAAAAATGTCGGTGTGGCGTTGATATTATCGCGAGTGATGTTTTCCTGAAACGCCGCAACCAATGCCTGTGCATGGTCATTATCTTGCATACAAGCCACGATATCATCATCAGCCAAGCCAGCAAGGCGGCCAATGGATTGCAGGCCAAGGCCTACTTCGGCTTGAGATGCGCCGCGCGACCACTCGGCCTGACGGGCATAAATCATGTCTGCAATGCCAAAGAACCGTTCCTGCCCGCCACAACGCGCAACCATATCAGCCCAAAGGCCCGGACCATCAAAATAAACCGGACGATAGATGTACCGGATTTTGCCCGTATCGATATAATTGGCTTTTAGTTCGGGAAACACATCGCGGTGAAAATTTGCGCAATGCGGACAAGTGAATGATGCATATTCGATTATCGTGACACTTGCATCAGGATTACCGATTTCAAATTCCTCAACCATTGAAGCAACGGTTGTTGCCCCGCTATCTTGGGCGCTGGCAGTGCTGGCCATCAGGCCGCTGGCGGCAATCATTGTTATTACGGTGCGACGGTTTAGATCTAATGCATTTATCATTGGTATTCCCTTAAGTTTTGTTTCAATTACTCAAAAGCACATTTTGACCCAGCTTTTCAAGGAGGTCACGCAAATGTGTATCCGAGACGCGCGAAATCTGGCGCGTTTGGGCCGCAGATTTTTCTGCGTCTACGGGTTTTTGCGCAATAGGTGCGTCATATTGAAACGCGGCTGGGCTTTCGGAAAAACCGGTACTGGTGGTTTGGGTGATGCGAATTTCGGAGATGGCGCTATAGCCATAACAGGCGTTTACGCGCTCCAGTATTTTGGGCAATTGCATTTGTAATTCGGGGCCGTTTGCCCCCAAGGCCAGAATGGTCAGCTTGGCGCCCATGCCTTGGCGGGTATAAGAAATATTAACCGGCTTGGCGATTTTTGCCACCGCCGCACCGACAATTTCGGGCCATTGCGTCAGCAAGCGTGCCTCCGCAAAACCGCGCTTGCCCGACGTGTCGCGAATGCGGGCATTCAGCAGGCCACCCGCATGGACAAATCCGCGTCGTTTAAATTTGGCTGGCTTACGCAAAGGGGAATCCTGACAGGGTAATTTGGCATGACTTTAGCGTTTCAAACAGCTATTGCCAGCCCCATGACCCGTACCAAAAGCAACAATTCAGCAAGTATCAGCAAAAAACTGCTGAAATGGTATGATGAGAATTGCCGTGAAATGCCGTGGCGTGTGCCGCCGGCTATGCGTAAATCTGGCGTGCTGCCAAACCCGTATCATGTTTGGCTGTCCGAGGTGATGTTGCAACAAACCACCGTCATCACCGTTGGCCCGTATTTTAATGATTTTCTACAGCGTTGGCCGGATGTACATGCGTTGGCAAATGCACCGGATGCAGATGTAATGGCGGCATGGGCCGGGCTTGGCTATTACGCGCGCGCCCGAAATTTGTTGAAATGTGCGCGGGTTGTCAGTGGTGAAATGGCGGGGGTGTTCCCCCATTCCGAGGCGGAATTACTGCGCCTGCCGGGCATTGGCCCCTATACCGCCGCTGCGATTTGCAGCATTGCCTTTGACATTAAAGCCACGGTTCTTGACGGCAATATTGAACGTGTCATGGCGCGGGTATTTTGTGTTTTGCAGCCGTTGCCAGACTGCAAACCCGTGCTTTACGAGTTGGCGGCAAAGGCCACGCCAATGCGGCGCGTTGGCGATTATGCTCAAGCGGTGATGGATTTGGGTGCCACTGTTTGCACCCCGCGTAATCCAAAATGCGCCGCGTGCCCATTGCGTAACTTATGCCAAGCACATGCTGAAAATACCGCGCAGACCCTACCAAACAAACGCCCAAAACCCGCCAAACCAACCCGCAACGGGATCGCGTATTTTGCCTATACCGATGACAAACAAATATTGCTGGAGACCCGCCCAAACAAAGGTTTGCTGGGCGGAATGCTGGCCCTGCCTTGCAGTGACTGGATTGAAGGCGACCCTAAACCCAACCCGCCTTTTGATGCAAACTGGCAGGATTTACCCGCGCAAATTCAGCATGTTTTCACCCATTTTAACCTGAATTTGATTGTTATGCAGGCAAATATTGGCAACAAAAACCCAACCCGAGGCGAATTGCAGCCCATGCCTGACCCCTCAACCTTGCCAACAATTATGCGCAAAGCCTATGAATTGGGGTTGAAAACTGTCGTAAATTCGGCAAAATCCGACTGTCCGTCTGAAAGCAAAATACATGCAAAAACCAAGCTTTGAAAATGCTATTCCCTTTTGGGTATCTTTGTTTTTTGTGCCTATCTGGCTGTTGGCCGTTATAAATGGTGGCTGGTGGATCATTCTGATCCCGCTTTATTCCACAGGCGTCACAACAATAATTGACCGTTTCCTTGGCCTCAGCAACAAAAATCTGGACCCAAACACCAATGATGCTGATCTGTTTTGGCACCGCGCTGTCACGTGGGTTTGGGTGCCCATTCAGGTTTGTATTGTGCTGGGCGCGCTGATAGCAGTGTTTTGGTTTGACCATCTTTCCACATTTGAAAGCATCTTTTTGCTGCTGGCCACGGGCGCGGTTACGGGCGGCATTGGCATTACTTATGCCCATGAACTGATCCACCAAAAAGACAAATCCGAGCGCCTGATGGGTGATATTTTACTGGCCACTGTGCTGTATGGCCATTTCCGGACCGAACATATTCTAGTACATCACCGCTATGTCGGCACCCCGCGCGATGCAGTAACCGCGCGTTATAATGAAAGCATTTATCATTTTATGCCGCGTGCCTTGATTGGCAGTTTTAAATCTGCGTGGCAGGTTGAGGCCGCGCGTCAAATCAAACGCGGCAACGCGGTGGGAGACTGGTCTAATCCGTTTTGGCGTTATGGCGCGGGCGCAGCAATTATGCTGTTTTTGGCCGCTGCTATTGGGGGTTTTGCCGGAATTGCATTGTTTATTCTGCAAGCTTTGGTGGCAATCTTTTATCTTGAAATAATCGATTATATTGAACATTACGGACTGGTGCGCAAACATCTGGGGGATGGCAAATACGAACACACCGCACCGCGCCATTCCTGGAATGCCAATCACACATTTACCAACTGGTTGCTGATTAATCTGCAACGCCATTCCGACCATCATTACAAACCTGATCGCAGGTTTGCCCTGTTGCAAACCTATGACCCGTCCGAGGCGCCGCAACTGCCCTATGGCTATCCCATTATGGCAGCAATTGCCTGTAATCCACGGCATTTTCGCCGCATGATGAACCCCGAGGTGAAGAAATGGCGTGCGATGTATTACCCCGAAATTACCGACTGGGCCCCGTATAAAAATGCCACAACCCCGATGCCGCGCTAGGGGTTAAAACCCTGTCAGTAAATTGTCAGAATGGGTATATTACAAATAGTTCTATTGGCGCGAATCGCGCAGGACTTTAAAATAGGAATGCACAATGACCGATACACCAGAAACCAAACTTGACCGTCGCCATTTGCTTAGCCGCATTGGCCTTGTTGCCGCTGCCGCATACACCGTGCCAGCCTTTACCACGCTTTCCATGGCGCAAGCTGCAAGTGGCCCGTCAGAAGCCTCAGAAGCCTCAGAAGCC
>CAZCDC010000027.1:18502-22584 GCA_964497195.1 uncultured Rhodobacterales bacterium
TCAGAAGCCTCAGAAGCCTCAGAAGCCAGCGTATCCGAATCGTCGGAGTCAAGTGAAGCGACAGAGCCAAGTGCCGCAAGCGAACCATCTACGGCCAGCATACCATCAGCTTGTGATTCCTCCAGCGCCAGTTTTGACGCTGCAACCTGTGAGCGCGATTACCCTGAAATCTTTGGCACACTACTGGACGTTTAAGCCGCGTTTCGATTAAACTGATCACCGCTGCCGGTATCGGCAGTGGTAACCGCAGTTCCCTGAGCATATCATGGTTAAAAGAACTTACGTTTTCATGAAAGGACTGTCAGCCCCGGTTGACCTATCAGGTTGCCCGGATGTAGTTGCGATCCTTCCCGAAATTTTAGCCTTTTGGCCTTTTGAAATTCTGAACAAAAATGCGGGTGATGCAGCGTTTTTTGTGGTTCGACCACATAAGTCCGGCTATGTGGTTGGATCTCCGTATTTTGAAAAACCCAAAACTTTTCCAGATGCGCTAAATACCGTATGCGCGCTGGTTGCCGAATTGGCATGGGAGCAAATTCGCGCCACACCCGCATTGTTATGTATTCATGCAGCAGCTGTTGAAATTAACGGGCGTTTATTGCTGATCCCCAATAAACGTCGCGCCGGAAAAAGCACCCTGACCGCTGCTTTGGCCGCACGTGGATACCGCGTTTTTACAGATGATTTTTTACCACTTATGCTGAATGACAGGGACCAGCTTTGTGGTGTTGCCAGCGGCATTTCTCCGCGTTTGCGCCTGCCATTGCCTGCTGGTTTTGGCCCCGAAAACGCAGCTTTTGTGGCGGATCACCAAGGGCCGAGCAACCGTCAATACCAATACTTACAGCTTTGTAATACTGTTTTGGCCAGCAAGGATGACATGCTGCCAATTGGTGGCATCCTGGTATTAAACCGCGACGACAGCACTAAATTGGCAATGTCTATCCCCGAACCCGCTGAGGTATTGCGCGCGCTCATTACCCAAAATTTTGCCCGCGAAATGAATTCCTCTGGCGTCTTGCGCAGCCTCGAATTTCTGGTTTTCAACGCGCAGTGCCATGAGCTTGATTATGCAGAATCTGGCCAGACCCTTGACCTGATCGAGGAAACATTTGCCCCTTGGGACAGGCCGATTGCCGTGTTTGATACAGCTGCGAACACCACTGATTTTCAAGTTGCCGATTTTTCAGCGCGGCACAGTAATGTGATAGATTTCCAACCCAATGATCCGCTGGCGCAATCAACTGGCGTGACCATTCGGGATGTAGGCTGCAAAAAGTTTTTATCAGACCAAAACGGCATGGCGATTCACCAGTTGAATGAAACGTCAGCAGCGATCTGGCAATTGCTGGACGAACCGACCTCTTTGCAACAGCTTTCCGAGATTTTTCAACAGGCCTTCCCCGATCATGATGCACAGGCAATGTGCGATGATATTCGCCAAACCTTAAAACAAATGTCAAAGGCCGGGCTGGTAAGACACGCAATCGGGGCAGCAAATGAATTCTAAAACCATCAGCCGTCGCGCAGCGTTGCAAAAATTGGGGCTTGGAACGCTGGCAGCTTATGTTGTGCCTGAATTTCTGGCCGTTAGCACAGCCGCTGCCGCTTCTGGCTCCAGCGAACCATCAGCCCCGAGTGAATCGTCAGCCCCAAGCGAACCCTCAACCGCATCTGAACCAAGCGCGCCTGAGGCATCACAGCCCAGCGGGCCAGAGGATGAGGATTGGCGCGATGACAATACCTGCCGCGCCCATGCAAACCGCAGCAATCAAACCACGATGAGCAACAGCGATTTTCGCCGTGCAGAGCGTGCAGTCAGGCGTGGTCAGGCCCGCCCCCTTAGCGAGATTTTCCAATCGGTTCAGCAACGTATAAATGGCCGCCTGCTGGAGGTGCGTTTTGATAACCGGTCCGGCCCAGCTATGTATCAGTTTCGCATGATCTCACCCGATGGGCGGTTGATCAATATTTTTTCGGATGCCTCAAGCGGGGAAATCCTGCGCATTGTGAACTGCTGATGCGCATTCTGATTGTCGAAGACGAGATCAAAATCGCCCACGGATTGCGCGATGCGCTCAAAACCGCTGGGTTTGTGCCAGAGCTGGCATATGATGGCGAAGATGGCTGGTTTAAAGGCAGCACAGAGACTTACGCCGCCGTGATTCTGGATATCAACCTGCCCAAACTGGATGGCCTTACAGTGCTGCGGAGCTGGCGCAGCGAGGGGCGCGGTATGCCGGTTATTTTACTGACTGCGATGGGATCATGGCCCGAGCGGGTTGAAGGCATCGATAGCGGGGCGGATGATTATTTGGTAAAACCATTCCACATGGAGGAGCTTTTGGCGCGGTTACGTGCGTTGCTCCGACGTGGTTCTGATCAGGCCAGCACGATCTTAACTTGCGGCGAGCTGACGCTTGATACCCGCCAGATGCAGGTGACCATTGCAGGCGGCTTGATAAAAACCACCCCGCTTGAGTTTCGGTTATTGCAGTTTTTATTGCATAATACCGGCGCTGTTTGCAGCCAGGAAGACCTCGCCACAGCGATTTATTTTCAAGATCAGGAGCCTGGTAGTAATGCGATTGAGGTATTGGTGAGTCGTCTGCGGCGCAAATTGAAATCCAATATTCTGCGCACCAAGCGCGGGTTTGGCTTTTACTTGTCTGAAACTGAAATATGAAATTCAACTCGCTTAGTTTGCGGCTTTTGGTGGCTGCCAGTATTTCAGTTGTGCTGGCGCTTTTGGCAACAGGAATTGCCTTTAGCTATTTCTTCAAAACCTATTTTGAGGATCGGGTCAGGTCAGAACTGACCACACATTTGCAACAATTAACCGCAAATATTGAAATCGACAGCCAAGGCCAGTTTTTGATTTCACCACTGTCTGATCAACGCTTTGATCAACCCTTTAGCGGGCTTTATTGGCAAATTGATCCAACCGGAAAAAAACCCCTGCATTCGCGTTCGCTTTGGGATTTATCACTGGAATTGCAGCGCCCCGAGACCCTCGGGATGCTGGAATCCCAGCGTGTCAAAACACTGAATCTTGATCTTATGGTTCTAAGTTGGGTGGTTATAATTAGCGGTGATCAAAACCCGAGCGAATTAATGCTGTCTGTTGCCACAGATGCTGGCCAAATTCGTGTTACAGCGGATAAGTTTAATAAAAACCTGGGCTTGTGGTTGTCCTTACTTGCGGCGGCATTGATCTTTGCTGCATGGCTACAAGTGCGGGTTGGCCTGCGGCCATTGGAAAATGTCCGTGCCGAAATCGGTAAAATTCGCGACGGGTCTTTGCTGCGTATGCCAGAGGATCAACCGCGTGAGGTTGCACCGCTGGTTGGCGAAGTGAATGCCTTGCTGGCAAACCAACAAGAAACACTGGAAAAAGCTCGTAGCCATGCTGGTGATTTGGCGCACGGGCTTAAGACACCGTTAACAATTATGCGGGCGCTTGCGCAACAAATCCGTGACGGGAAAACCACAGGGCTGGCAGACCAGATTGACGAACAAACCCAAACCATGGCCAATTTTGTTGATCGCGAATTGGCCCGCAGTCGCTCGGGTAATGAAATGGGTGCCAAAACCGATATCTTGCCGATCGTTACCAAAATGGTCTCGGCAATCTCAAAATTACCAGCTGCGCGTGAAATAGAATGGAAAGTCGATATTCCAGCGGGGTTAAGCGCTCCGTTTGATGCATTTAACCTGTCAGAAATCCTTGGAAACCTATTGGACAACGCCCGGGAGTGGACCCATGATTCCGTCATTATTAGTGCGGTAAAAACAAAGGGGGGAACCAGTATTAGCATCTCGGATAACGGCCCTGGCGTGGCGGAGGATCAGCTTTTATCAGTGCTGCAACGGGGGAAGCGTATTGATAATACACGCCCGGGAAACGGGCTGGGCCTTGCAATTGTGCAGGATCTTGTCGGGCAGCACGATGGCAAACTAACTTTAAAAAATCGGCCAAATGGCGGCTTAGTGGCGATTATCAGCTGGGGTTAATTTAGCGGCGTCAAAGCGAAACTAAGCCAGTTAATCAGGATTGTGCGGTTTATTTGATGTGCTAAGCC
>CAZCDC010000027.1:22684-23851 GCA_964497195.1 uncultured Rhodobacterales bacterium
AATACCACGGATTGCGCCGAATCCATGACCTCGTTTGTGGCTTCCTCGCCGCGATGGGCGGGCAGGCAATGCATAAACAATGCATCTTTATTGGCCTGTTTCATCAGCTCAGCATTTACCTGATAGCGGCGCAGCTGGTTATGGCGGCGTTCACGTTTGGTTTGGCTGTCATGCATGGAAATCCAGGTGTCAGCTACGATCAAATCAGCGCCGATCACAGCTTTTGCCGCATCGGGTTCCAACGTAATACGCACGCCTTGGTTTCGCGCCCAACCGACAAACTCGGCTTCAGGTGCCAGTGCTTCCGGCCCCGTGATCGTCAGGTCAAAACCAAACTGGCCCGCGGCATGTAAAAAGCTGGCGCAGACATTGTTACCGTCACCTGTCCAGACAACTTTTTTGCCTTTTATCGGGCCGGAATGTTCCTCAAAAGTCAAAACATCAGCCATGATCTGGCAAGGATGTGTACGGTCCGTTAGGCCGTTGATCACCGGAACGCTGGCATATTGTGCCATTTCCAACAACGTGGTTTCGTCAAACGTGCGGATCATAATCATGTCAACATAACGCGACAAAACCCGCGCTGTGTCAGCAATGGTTTCGCCGTGGCCAAGCTGCATATCGCTGCCCGACAGCACCATGGTTTGGCCACCCATTTGGCGCACGCCAACGTCAAACGACACGCGCGTGCGGGTCGATGGTTTTTCAAAAATCAACGCAACCATGTGGTTTTTCAACGGCTGTTCCGCATCCGGCGTGCCTTTGGGCTGGCCAGCACGGGCATTCTTGATGCGCTTGGCCTCGTCAATCATCACCCGCAAATCGGCGGCATCGGTTTTGTGGATGTCTAGAAAGTGGTTCATAATTTGGCCTCCAGCGCATCGGCTGCTTCTTCAAGGCGCCATAACGCATCATCAATTTCAAAGGTTTCCATGTTCAATGGCGGCAGCAGGCGCACGACATTATCCGCCGCTGGAATAACCAGAACATTGGCATCATACCCCGCATGGACCATATCCATATTTGGAATTTTGCACTGCAAAGCCAGCATCAGGCCTTCACCGCGCACGCCATCAAACACTTTTGGATGGGTAACAGCAATGCTTTCCAAGCCTTGGCGCAGATGCCCGGCCAAGCGGCTGACATTTTCCAAAAACCCATCCGACA
>CAZCDC010000028.1:0-1286 GCA_964497195.1 uncultured Rhodobacterales bacterium
CTGAACAAACGCGGGCAGGATGTGCGCAAATATGTGTGGAAGCTGGAGGAATGGATTATTCAAACCCTTGCCCAATTTAACGTAATTGGTGAACGTCGCTCGGGGCGGGTTGGCGTTTGGGTGGTGCGGCTTGATAAGCCTGCCCTGCTGAATGGCGCGCCGGCCGAAGATAAAATCGCGGCGATTGGCGTGCGCATTCGCAAATGGGTGACGTTTCACGGTATTTCGATAAATCTGGAGCCGGACCTAAACCATTATAATGGCATTATCCCCTGCGGTATTAATGATTATGGCGTCACCAGTTTGGTTGATTTGGGCTTACCTGTTACAATGGATGATCTGGATGCTGCGCTTAAAATCTCATTCCAAACGGTATTTGCAGGCTAAGTTGTGATTTAGCTCTGCTCAGAACGAGCGGTGCCACACCCAAAGCCGCGCTAATACTAAACCGAATAAGCATCAACAAACGCGCAGCACTTGTATGGCTTTTGGTTGATGATCATTATGTCAGCATCAGACCACCAAAAGCACCGAAATGGTTTTAATGCGGCTTAGCGATGCGATTGGTGAAACCACCGGAACCGCAGGCCTTCAAATCCACCGTTCAGACCGGGTCACGCTGGATCAGGTGGCTTCGATTTCCAAAAACAATGGCAAAACCAGTGCTATTCTTATAGGCTGGAAAAACTTTTCCAATCAGCCGCAGTTATCTAAGTGCGGCAAAACAAGCCGGAATTTTCCAAAAATCCAGCTCTGCGCTGCAATGTCACGCATTTTTCTGCAATTCTGCACTTGTGCGGCACTCATAACAGTTGAGCCTTTGAAACATGTCATTTACAAACCCTTCATGAGGAGTGAGGCATAATCTGTAAAAGATTCGCCAAACTAGGGACACGTGTCAGGAGAATATCAATGGCAAACGCAGCCGCACACGGCAATGAAGAACATGCACGACCCGGGTTTTTTACCCGCTGGTTCATGTCAACCAACCACAAAGATATCGGTATTCTATACCTTTTCACATCTGCCGCAGTCGGGTTTGTCTCGGTTCTGATGACAGTTTACATGCGCATGGAGCTAATGAGCCCCGGGGTTCAATACATGTGTATGGAAGGCGCAAATCTGCTGCCCGCCGCAATTAACGAATGCACGCCAAATGGCCATTTGTGGAATGTGATGATTACCTATCACGGCATTCTGATGATGTTCTTTGTGGTTATTCCTGCCTTGTTTGGCGGCTTTGGCAACTATTTTATGCCGCTGATGATCGGCGCGCCGGATATGGC
>CAZCDC010000028.1:1386-23195 GCA_964497195.1 uncultured Rhodobacterales bacterium
CAAAATGTCTGGCCGCCAATACCCTGAATGGGCTGGCAAGCTGCATTTCTGGATGATGTTTATCGGTGCAAACATCACATTCTTCCCACAGCACTTCCTTGGCCGTCAGGGCATGCCACGTCGTTATATCGACTATCCAGAGGCATTCGCGCTATGGAATTACGTATCGTCAATCGGCGCATTTATATCCTTTGCGTCATTCATCTTGTTCATCGGCATTGTGTTTTACACAATCAAATGGGGCAAAAAGGTTACCGAGCCGGCCTATTGGGGCGAACACGCCGATACGCTGGAATGGACCTTGCCAAACCCGCCACCGGAGCACACGTTTGAAACGCTTCCTACGCCTGATATGTGGGACAAAGGCAAACACTAATGCCTTGGGGTTATGGACAAAAACAAAGGGCTGCAGCACAAGCTGCGGCCCTTTTTGCATCCAGCAACATCACACGCAGCGATCCACCGGTATTTGCCCTATCCCTATGGCCCAATCGCTCATTAGGGCGGGTTGGGTTGCGCAACACAATGATACTAATTGCCGTTGGCTTGACCATTCCTGTGCTACCTATGCTAACTAATCCGGTTGGTTGGGCATTATTGCCTTTTGTCGGCGCCGCATTTCTGGCGATGTGGCTGGCGTTCCGGCGCAATTATTCAGACGCACAGCTAACCGAATACCTGTATCTATGGCCAGATATGATCGCGGTGGAACGTCATGAGCTGAACGGTGAGATCAAATTCTGGCAAACCAATCCATACTGGATGCATATCACCCTGCGGGCAAAGGGCGGCCCCGTGGATAATTACCTGACCCTGCGCGGCTCGGACCGTGAAATCGAACTGGGCGCGTTTCTAAGCCCAAAGGAACGCGTGGCATTATGCGCCGACATTGAACAAGCAGTGCGTGATTTGGGCCAAAACCGAGGCCAATAGCCCCCTTTCCTTCTGTCGCTGGCTCAGCTAATTTTACCCGAAATTAGGAAATATTTAATGCTCTATAATTCCGCAAATGACTGGATCAACGCCCCACATAAACGCGTGGCACTGATTGGAATGTCCGGCCTTGGAAAAACATACCTGTCGGAAATGCTGCGCGCTGGCGGTGGCTGGTTTCATTATTCGGTCGATTATCGTATTGGCACGCGTTATATGGGCGAGCATATCGTGGATAATTTCAAACGCGAAGCCATGCAAAACCCGTTTTTGCGTGACGTGCTGAAATCAAATTCCATCCATATTACCTCAAATATTACATTTAAAAACTTGTCGCCGTTATCTACATATCTCGGGAAACCCGGTGATCCGGCCAAAGGGGGCATTCCATTTGATGAATATCAAAAACGCCAGCGACAACACCGCGCGGCAGAAATCGCTGCAACCATAGATAGCCAGAGTTTCGCGGCAAAAGCTGTTGATATCTATGGCTATGACCATTTTATTTCCGATACATCCGGATCAGTTTGTGAAGTTGTCGACCCTGAAAACCCTGCTGACCCAGTGCTAATCAGCCTTTCCACCGCCAGCTTGCCCGTGTGGATACGCGGCGCGTCTGGCCACACCGAAGTGCTGAAAGAGCGGTTTCGCGCCGCGCCAAAACCTATGTATTACTCTGAAACATTCTTAGTTTCAAAGTGGGCGCAATATCTGGAGGAACGCGAGATTGAGGAAACAGCTGTTGATCCCGATGATTTTATTCGCTGGGGATTTGGGGAGCTGTTACAAAGCCGCCTGCCCCGTTATGCCGCCATTGCCAAAAACTGGGGTGTCATTGTCGAGGCCGAAGAAATTCGCTGCATTCGCGATACACAAGATTTCACCAGCCTGATAAACCTAGCCATTTCGCGGAACAAATAGATGCCTATCAAACTCCCAGATGATTTACCGGCCTATGACATTCTCAAATCTGAGGGTGTAAATGTTATGGCTGCCAACACCGCCGCGCGGCAAGATATTCGCCCGCTCAGAATTGGCTTGTTGAATCTGATGCCGAAAAAAGAACAGACCGAAGTACAATTCGCACGTCTGATTGCCGCCACCCCGTTGCAGATTGAGCTAACCCTGATCCGTATGTCCGAACATGTTAGCAAAAACACGGCACCAAAACATATGGAATCGTTTTACCAACCTTTTCAGGCTATCAAAGACCAGATGTTTGACGGTCTTATCATCACAGGCGCACCGATCGAACATCTGCCCTTTGAGGATGTGTCATATTGGCCGGAAATGGTTGAGGTGATGAACTGGACCCAAACCAATGTTTTATCGACTTTTGGTGTGTGTTGGGGCGGAATGGCGATGATTCACCATTTTCATAACGTGCCAAAAATAATGCTGGACCACAAAGCATTTGGCTGTTTCAGGCATAAAAACTTGGTCCCAACATCGCCATATTTACGGGGCTTTTCAGATGATTTTGTTATGCCGGTTAGCCGCTGGACCGAAAACACTGCCGCAGATATCGCACAGCATGACAGCCTGAAAACCCTGATCCATTCAGATCAATCCGGCCCCGCACTGGTTGAGGATAAAGCCCATCGTGCGCTCTATATTTTTAACCATCTGGAATATGATTCCACGTCCCTAAAGGATGAATATGACCGCGATATTGCCGCCAATACGCCGATCAATGTGCCCATGAATTATTACCCTAATGACAATCCTGCCAACCCTCCGGAGAACCGTTGGCGCAGCCACGGGTATTTGCTCTATAGCAACTGGATCAGCGAAATATATCAATCCACAAATATCGATATTTCAAAAATCCTTGAAGGAGATTCAAAGTGACCAAAACTATTCCCAGTGAATATATTTCCGTAAACAACAAACAAATCCGCTATAAACAAGCGGGCGAAGGCCAACCGATAGTTCTCATTCATGGCGCAGGTACGGGCGGATTAGAAGATTGGGAATTCAGCCTTTTTGGCAAGTTGGCCAAAACCAACCACGTCATTGCTTTTGACCGCCCCGGTGTTGGCGAAAGCGCGTTAATTGACAACATAACAGACCCCCGCAACCAAGCCGCCGCCCTAAAACAAGCATGCAATGAAATTGGCGTTAAAATGCCCGTCTTAGTTGGCCATTCTTATGGCGGTTTGGTGGCGCTGGCATGGGCAACACAAGGGCCAAAAGATGTAAAAGGGATATTGGCAATTTCAGCCGTTTCGATGCCAATTACCGAAAAATTTGACCTTATCCTCCGGCTTCTTGCGCGACCTATTATTGGCCCGATACTAGCGCGGTTTGTGGCCAAATTTATTCAGGAAAAGGCTGCAAAAAACGCAATAAAAGATGCATTCAACCCAAGCAAAGCCCCTGATGGTTATTGGGAACATATCGGAAAAAACCATTTTACGGTTCCAGATACTACCCATAATAGCGCGCGTGAATTAGTGTCCTCGCCACCTTATATCAATGAAATTGTAGCCAAATACCCTGAATTATGCCTGCCAATTGAAATAATTCATGGGGGAGCTGATACGCGGCTGCCAGCAGAAACCCATACAACGGGGTTGAAAAAACTATTGCCAAATGCTGAAATCACTTTGGTAGAAAACATAGGTCATATGGCGCATTATTGTGCAGAACCGCAAATTATTGCGGCTTTGGCACGATTAACAAAATAGGTGAGGATACCAAATGTCTAAAAAACCTTTTGATGGTGCTATTTCGCAATATTTCGAACATGACTGCCCAGAGTCGGTTTCGAAGGCAATCCGTTCTGCTTCAAAAAAAGACATACTCAGCCCAAATTATCCGTTTGATAAACGAATGGGCCGTAAAGAATATGAAGCGTCGTTTGACAGTTTGCAGGTTGAACTTGTAAAACTGCAATCTTGGGTGAAAAAAACCGGCCAACGCGTTGCGGTCGTTTTTGAGGGCCGTGATGCCGCTGGTAAAGGCGGCACCATCAAACGGTTTCGCGAAAACCTAAACCCACGCGGCGCGCGGGTTGTGGCGCTTTCAAAACCCTCTGATACCGAACAATCCGAATGGTATTTCCAACGTTACATTCAACACTTGCCCCATGCAGGCGAAATCGTATTTTTTGACCGCAGCTGGTATAACCGCGCCGTTGTCGAAAAAGTTTTTGGGTTTTGCACGGATGATCAGCGCGAACGGTTTTTCCGCCAAGTGCCCAGCTTTGAAAACATGTTGGTGCGCGACGGCATTGTGCTGATTAAAATCTGGCTGACCGTTGGTCGCGCCGAACAATTACGGCGGTTTTTAGAACGTGAGAGTGATCGCTTAAAGCATTGGAAATTATCAAGAATTGACGTCAAAGGCCTGTCGAAATGGGATGAATATTCAAGCGCAATTTCCGAAATGTTTACACATTCACATACTGACGAATCCCCGTGGAATGTCATCCGGTCAGACGACAAGCGTCGCGCACGTTTGGCGGCAATGCGGCTGGTTTTGTCGAAATTCGATTATATCGAAAAGGACCAAACGGTTCTTTCGGCGGATATCAGCAAAATTTGCGGCACACCAAGCCTGATGGGAATGGAAAAATAAGCTAAAGCGCCAAGTATTTGCTTTGCTCTCGCTTGGTCCATTTAACGTCAATTTTATAACCTTGCTCGCCGGTTTCCTCGCCCTCCACCAGATTATTTGCAAAAAGCCACGCGCGCTGTTTGCCGTCTGCATATGATAGGCTTAGCGTTTCAAGAATGGTTGGTTCGATAAGACGATCTTGGATCAGCTGATAAAGCGCATCCATCCCTTGCCCTGAAATTGCCGACATAGCGACAATTTCGTCGCTGCGTTCTGCGCTATTTTCAGTAGCAATTTTTTGATCAGGGGGTAGCAAATCAATCTTGTTCCAAATTTCACACATCGCCTCTTGGCGGTCTTGATCAACGCCCAGATCCCGCAAAATATCGCGTACATCTTCGGCTTGGGCTTCGGTGTCTTGGTGCGAAATATCACGGACATGCAGGATTAAATCAGCATCCAGAACCTCCTCCAATGTGGCACGGAATGCCGCCACCAATTGGGTGGGCAGTTCGGAAATGAATCCAACAGTGTCAGACAGAATAACCGTGTCGCCCGAGGGCAGCTCAATGGACCGCATCGTTGGATCAAGCGTCGCAAAAAGCATGTCTTTTTCCAACACATTCGCGCCCGTCATCCGGTTGAAAATGCTGGATTTTCCGGCATTGGTATACCCAACCAAAGCCACAATAGGATACGGGATTTTCTTACGCGCAGCACGGTGCAAGGCTCGTGTCTTGACCACCTTTTTCAGCTGGTTTTTGATCCGCAAAATTGCTTCGTCAATGCCGCGACGGTCACTTTCAATCTGGGTTTCGCCGGGGCCGCCAACCGTGCCCGTGGCGCCACGTTGACGTTCCAGATGGGTCCAGCTACGCACAAGCCGCGATTTTTGATAGGTCAGATGCGCCAGATCAACCTGCAACACGCCCTCTCGCGTGGCCGCTCGGTCACCAAAAATTTCCAGAATAAGTCCGGTCCGGTCAAGGATTTTAACCTGCCATTCTTCCTCAAGATTACGCTGTTGGATCGGCGAAAGCAGGCCGTCAATGATCACCAGATCAATGTCCAAATCTGTAACCAACTGGCCCAGTTCCTCTACCTTGCCTTTGCCAAACAGGGTTCCGGCACGGGGTTTTGGCACAGGCACAACCAATGGCGACACAACCTCAAGACCAAGCGCCGCAACAAGGCTAACGGCCTCATCAAGCGCATTTTTCGGAACGCGACGTTGATTGCGTTCTTTCAGATCAGGATGAAAAACACAGCAGCGCGTGGTGTCCGACACTTACGCGCCTTCCTCAGAATCATCAAAACGCACAGGCAGTGTTGGCATAATTGTCGAAATCGCGTGTTTGTATACCAATTGCGAAGAACCCTCGCGGCGTAGCAGCACGCAGAAATTATCAAACCAGGTTATCACGCCTTGCAATTTTACCCCGTTCACCAAAAATACCGTCACCGGATTTTTTGCTTTGCGGATGTTGTTCAGGAATGCGTCTTGTAGATTTTGTTTGTCGCCAGCCATTTGTTTAGCCTTTTTATAGGTGCCCCATGCGGAGTCGTTATGATTGACTCTATAATGGGGGGCGTTTTGGTTAATTTAAAGTGGATAATTGTACTATTTTTGTGAAGATACGCGATTTATTGCCGCCAGTAATCCGGATTAAACAGTGCAATAAGGGCCAAAGCCTCTAATCGGCCCAAAACCATGGCGGCAGAAAGAATCATCAAAGCCGTATCGCTAAGGTTGGCATAGGTCGCAGAAGAATCACCAAGTGCCGCCAAAATCGGCCCGGTATTGGATAAGGCGGCGATGGCCAATGTCAGGCTTTTTACAAAATCAATGCCGGTTAATGCCAAAAGCGCAGAAAAAACTGCAATGCCCAGCAGGAAAATCATCAGGAATATCCAGGCGATCTCTGCGCCTTGGCGGCGAAAACGGCGGTTGGCAAGCCCAGAACGCCCGATGCTGGAGGGATGCACAAGTTTCTCCATTTCGCGCAACCCGTGCTTATAAAGCGAATAGATTCGCAGCAATTTTACCCCGCCAGCGGTTGTGGCAATGCCGCCTCCCATCACCACCAAACCAAATAAAATCAGCCCCGGTGTGGGCAAGCCTGACCAATTTTGCGAGGCCTGCCAATCAGCGCTTTCAAACCCTGTGGTGGTTAGAAAGGACAACACCGTAAACAACGCACCCCAGAATGCGTGGATGCCAGCCATAAGGTTATCGCCCTCATTGACCTCAAACGCACCAAACCAGTGGCGCAAGAATAGAATCAACGGGATGCCAAGTACAAACATCGCCATCAGGCGGTATTCAGGGTCTTTGGGGGCGTTGATGAAATTTGCCTGTGCTTGCGCCAGAATCATATTGCGGGATGAAATCGCCAGCAACAAAAACAGCGCAATCCACATTTCACCTGCATAGCCAGAATTGGCGTTTTGCAAACCGCCAACCGGGGAAATGCCGCTGGTGGAAATCACCGACATGGCGTGGATAACCGCAATAAAAACCCGCTCTCCGGTCATGATTAAGGCAAGCGATAACAGCGCTGTAAACAGCCCGTATGCAGGGGCCAACAGTTTCACAAACCCGATTATCTTTGCGCCGCCATCATGGCTGCCACCTGTGCGACGGTCAATTTTTGCAGCCTTGTCATTGATCAAGGAACGCAGCTCAAACCCGCCAATATTCAGCGGTTCCATGATGGTCATTGCCGCCAGAATGATTAAAAAACCGCCAAGCCATGCGACCAATGCCCGCCATAAATGCAACGATTCCGCAATGCGGGACGGATCATCAAACAGCGTGGCACCCGTGGTTGTCAGGCTGGAGAGCATCTCAAAATAAGCGTGTCGAAAACTGATTGAGGGCACAAGTTCCGCCATCGGTAACGCCAGAAACAGCGGTAAAACCGTAAAACACAGGATCAACGTCACAAGGTTTGAGCGCGCCGCATTACGCGGGGTTCGGTTCATCATCGACAGGCCAACAATGCCCGAAAATGCCAATATCAGCAGTGACATTTGCAAAAACACCCCCGCCACATGGGTATTTCCTTGCCGTGCGGCGTGCCCAGCGGGGATTAGCATCGCCAACGCGCCAATCATCATAACCAGCACAAAAAGCGGATATTGGCGTAAATGCCGGATCATCTAGAAAAAATCCAGACTAACCTGAAACAGTTTTTCAACCTGCCGCACATCAGCCGACAAGGCAAATACGGTCAGGATATCGCCTTCATCAATGCGGGTATCGCCGCGCGGCACCACCAGTTTGCTACCCTTTTTAACAGCGCCAACAATTGACCCGTCAGGCCAGTCAATTTCGCGCACCTGTTTACCCGCAATCACCGATGTACCCATAACTTGAGCCTCAATCACTTCGGCCTCGGCATCCCCCACCGAATAAACCGCTTTGATACGACCATGCCGGATATGGCGCAAAATGGACGAGACTGTCGTGGCGCGCGGGTTGATAAACGCATCAATGCCCAGTGGTCCCATCAGGTTTTCCAAACTCGGGTCATTAACCAGTGCAATCACCAATGGACAGCCAAGCGCCTTGGCCCGCGCACAAGAAAGCAGGTTGGTTTTATCATCATCCGTTACCGCCAAAAGCGCGTCAGCTTTGCCAATATTGGCTTCCTCCAACATGTCAACATCCAGCCCGTCGCCATGTAATACAATGGTGCGCTCCAGCGCGTCAGCCGCAATTTCGGCGCGTTCGCGGTTGCGTTCAATCAGCTTGGCGCGCATCCGCCCCGATTCATTCTCCAGCTTTATTGCGACCCCCAGCCCAACATTACCGCCGCCAATAATAATCGCTCGATCACCGCGTTTTTGTGATTTTCCAAAAATCTCCAGCGTGCGTGGTACGTCTGGCGTGGCGGCAATCAGGTAAATCTGGTCGTCAACAAACAGTTGATCATTGGCGCTAGGAACAAACAATTTCCCCTTGCGCCGCACCCCGACAACCACCGCGCTTAGCGTAGAAAACAGTTCAGACAGTTGCCGAAGCGGCGTGTCAATAACCGCGCAGTCTTCTTCCAGCGAAATCCCCACCAGATGCACCATGCCATCCAGAAAGCTTTCTGTATCAAACGCGGCGGGGGCTGCAAGACGGCGCAACGCAGCCTCGGCCACTTCTTTTTCGGGGGAAATAACCACATCTATCGGCAGATGGTCACGGCGATACAAATCAGAATAAATCGCATCCAGATAGGATTGCGCCCTGAGCCGCGCGATTTTTCGGGTGATGCCAAAAATGGAATGCGCAACCTGACAGGTCACCATATTGACCTCGTCCGCAAAGGTCGCGGCAATGATCATATCCGCGTCCTTGGCCCCTGCCCGTTCCAGAACATCGGGATAAGACGCAAAACCAACCACGCCGCCAACATCCAGCGTATCAGTGATACGGCGAATAAGGGCTGCGTCTTTGTCAACAACGGTTACGTCATTGCCCTCCAGCGACAAATGCCGGGCGATTTGCCAGCCAACTTGGCCCGCACCACAGATGATAACTTTCATATTGGCATTCCGCCCCTATCGTGAACGCATATTATGCGATTTTTCAAACCTAGCGGTCAATCGCTTCATTTAGGCTGTGCAATGACCGAGGCATGATCCCCGTTTGACACAATCCCGAGTGATTTCATTTTGCGATGCAAGGCAGATCGTTCCATGCCAACAAAAGTAGAGGTGCGCGAAATATTTCCGGCAAAACGGTTAATCTGGGTCACCAGATATTCCCGCTCAAACACCTCTCGCGCATCACGCAAAGACATGGTTGAAATTGCTTCGGAAATCATCTGGCCACTGTCAGAACTGCCCGGTGCGCGGGTCTCATCCGGGATTTCCGCGGCGGTAATCCTGCCGGTTTCTGCACCTAAAATCAGCACACGTTCAATTGTGTTGCGCAATTGGCGCACGTTTCCGGGCCATTGCATCGTTTGTAATTTCGCCAATGCCTCATCCGAAAGGCTGCGCAAAGGCAAGCCTTGGCTAAGGTTTAATTCCGATGTAAAAAAGGCACATAGCGCCGGGATATCATCGCGCCGATCCATTAGGGATGGCACCAAAATTGGCACAACATTTAGCCGATGGAACAATTCTTCGCGGAATTTTCCACGTTTGATTTCCTTTTCCAAATTCCGGTTGCTCGCAGAGATAACCCGCACATCCACCCGCACCGTATCAGTACCGCCAACCCGTTGAAATTGTGGGTCAACCAGCACCCGTAAAATCCGGGATTGGGTGCCAAGCGGCATATCTGCCACCTCGTCAAAAAATAAAACCCCCCCGTGCGCTTGTTCAAACAAGCCTGGCTGAACCCCGTTTTTGTCTTCGCTACCAAACAAAACCTGTTCCATCCGCTCCGGTTCAATCGAGGCGGAATTGACCGTCACAAAAGGCTTGGTTGCTCGCCCGGATTGCGCGTGAACAAACCGCGCCGCGATTTCTTTGCCTGCCCCGGATGGGCCAGAAAGCATCACGCGCCCGTTGGTCAAAGCAACCTTTTCCAGCTGAGATTTCAGCGCCTTAAAGGCAAATGTATCCCCAACCATCTGATCAATTGTAAATTCATTTTGTTTAAAAGATGTATTTTCGTGCCGCAGCTTTGAGGCCTCAAGCGCGCGCGCCACCACCACCATCAACTGGTCAATATTAAACGGTTTTTCAATAAAATCATACGCGCCTTGTTTCACGGCCGCGACCGCAATTTCAATATTGCCATGGCCCGAAATAATCACCACCGGAATATCGGGGTTATCCCGCTTTGTCTTTTTCAGAATATCAATTCCGTCCAGTTCGCTATTCTTTAGCCAGATATCCAGAATAATCAGGTCCGGTGGGCTCGCGTTGATTTCTTCAAATGCAGAATCGGAATTCCATGCCAGTCGGGTTTTGTGGCCCTCATCCTCCAGAATATCACCGATAAGGTCACGAATATCTTTTTCATCGTCAATCACCAGAATGTCACTCATTCGAAATACCCTCAGTTAAATTTCCCATTGGCAACGGTAAAACTATCCGCGCCTCTGCGCCCTTATGGGTGCCGCCGTCAAAAATTGGCGCATCCAGTAATTCCAGCGTGGCGCCATGTTCTTCGATAATTTTCTTAACAATTGACAACCCAAGCCCGGTGCCGGAATCGCGTAATGTCACATATGGCTCAAATAATCGCGCCCGATCTTGCGGCAAGCCAATGCCGTTATCCTGAATGCGAATTGTCATGTAACTATTTGTTTTATCTGCAATAATTTTCACAATACCTTGCTGAACCTCACCTGTTTCTGCCAGCCTTGCATCAATAGCCTCACCTGCGTTTTTCACCAGATTGGTCAACGCCTGATTAATCATTGTGCCATCGACATGGGCAATTATTATGTCTTTTGGCAAATCAACCTCATATGAAATATCCGGCCGCCCCGATTTTTGCAGCAAGATTGCGCCACGAATTAGATCCACCATATCCAGATCTTTGGGTTGGGGTGCCGGCATACGCGCGAATTTGGAAAACTCGTCAACAATACGACGTAAATCATTGGTTTGACGAATAATCACGCCGGAAAGCTGCTCCAGGGATTCCCTGTCCTCATCCCCCAGCATTGGGCCAAATTTACGTTTTACACGTTCTGCAGAAAGCTGAATTGGCGTCAGCGGGTTTTTGATTTCATGGGCAATACGTTGCGCCACGTCCGCCCATGCCGCCATACGCTGTGCAGACACCAAATCGGTTACGTCATCAAAAGTCAGCACATATCCTTCAACCTCACCGTCATCCAGTTGCCGCGTGGCAATCCGTACCAACAATTTTTCTTCAATTCCGGCCCTTGAAAGCTGAATTTCCGCACGTGTGACCCTGTCAGACCGGCGTTTTAGTTTGTCAAAAAGCGGCGCAAATTCGGGAATTGCATCCACCAGCTTACTGCCCAACATGGCCTGAGCATCCTGCGCCAGCAGCTCCATCGCAGCCGCATTGGCAATATCAATTTTACCCGATTTATCCAGCCCGATCACCCCTGCGGTTACACCCGACAACACGGAATCAAACAATCTGCGGCGCAATTCTGTTTCGTTATTATTGTGGATCAAAGTATCGCGCTGCACCTTTACCTGTTTGATCATCCGGTTAAAAACCCGCCCCAAAAGCGCAATTTCGTCATCGCCCTGTTCTTCGCGCACCTGCACATCCATATCGCCGTCGCTAACCCGTTGTGCAGCACTGGCTAGCCGCCCCATAGGGCGCGATAATTTATCCGCAAACCAAAGACCCAGCCAAATTGCCGCCAGAATCACAACAATAGCAAAACCCAAATAAATCAGGGCAAATTCAAACAGCAATTTGCCGCGATCCCGCTCCAACTGCTGATAAAGCGTCACGGTTTCTTGGGTTTCGTCCAGCAGATTAAGGATGTTTCCATCGACATCGCGTGTCACATATAAAAACCGGTCAACATAGTTATTCAGCGCAATTAATGCGCGAAACTCACTGTTTGGCCAGTCCTCAAGTACCACAATTTCACCATCCAACGCGCGGTTAATCTGGTCAAGGCTGGGTGGTTCATAATCAAATAAATAGCTTTGAATGCCCCGCGCCACGATCGTCGCGCCACCGTCAATCACATATGCCTCAGCCAAGGCGCGCTGCATACCCGCTTGACCACGAGTCAGCGCATCGCGCATTTCGCCAGCACCAGCAATACGATAACGTGAGCGCTGGCGTTCGATGAAATTAGCCAGAAATTGCGCGTCAGTTGTCAGGGTTAAGCGATGCTCGCTTTCATAAGCCTCAGCCGCAAGTAATGAATTTGAAACAACCTGCTGGACACGGGTAGAAAACCAGCCCTCAAGGCCAAATTGCAGGGTAACTGTCGCGAAAATTGCCACCAAAACCGTAGGCACAAGGGCAACAAAACTGAACACCCCTGTTAGCCGTAAATGCAATTGTGAGCCAGCCGAACGATTGCGGCGCGCAGTGACTATACGCAAAATTCTACGTGCAATAAGCGTTGCAATTAACAATATGTAAACAATGTCCGCCAGAATTACACTGCGCAAAAATTGCGGCTTTGAAGCGCCCTCAAAGAAGCCAAACAACAAAACTGTTGTCAGCGCCAGTAACGGCCCCAAAACCACCAGCACAATCACAAAAAGATTGCGTACCACCTGTTTTTTTCGCCAAAGGTCAAACCTCTGGCTGGCTGATATAAGAATGCTCTGTTGCAAAACTATGACAGTTTCCGCGTTATTATTGCCTGTACTGTTGCAAGTTTACATCATTTTTTTGCCGCGCGACACCTGAATATCCAGTTCTTTGATCTTTTTACGCAAGGTATTGCGGTTTATTCCCAGCAATTCTGCGGTTTTTACCTGATTTCCGCGCGTTGCTTGCAATGTCAGCGCAATCAGCGGCAATTCCACCTCCTGAATAATTCGATTATACAGGCCGGGCGCGGGCAGATTATCGCCGTGCAAAGCAAAATAATGTTTTAGGTGCGTTTCGATACTGGCCGAAAGCCGTTGTGGCTGGTTGGGTTTGGCGCTTACGGAACTTGGCCGTGCGTTCAGTTCGGTGCCTACAAGCGTGGCACTGATTTGCTCCTCAGGGCATAAAATCGCCAAGCGTCGCATCAAATTTTCCAGCTCACGCACATTTCCCGTCCAGCTTTGACGGCGCAAAATTTCCAGCGCGTCATTGGAAATTGATTTTTGTGGCAGACCTTCCTCAGCCGCCAATTGTAAAAAGTGCCGCGATAATTCGGGAATATCCTCCAACCGTTCGGACAGTTTCGGCAACCGGATGGGCACCACATTCAGACGATAAAACAAATCTTCGCGAAACTTGCCTTCATTTACCAAACTGCGCAAATCCTGATGGGTCGCGGCAATTATCCGCACATCATGGCCGGTATCGTCGGCGCGGGCAAATTCGCCCTCTTGCAAGATACGCAGCAAATGGGCTTGCGCGTCCAGCGGCATATCACCGATTTCATCCAAAAACAGCGTGCCAGCAGTGGCCTCGGCAAATTTGCCCTGCCCCGAATTATGACCAAACAGCACCGATTCAACGTCCTCGGCAGGCAGCGCTGCCATGTTAATCGCCACAAAAGCACTGTCTTTGCGCTGGCCAAAATTATGGAGCGCGCGCGCAACAATCTCTTTGCCAGTGCCCGATGCGCCCGTAATCATTACCCCCAAATTGGTGTTCATCAACCGTGCCATAATGCGGTAAATCTCCTGCATTGCAGGCGAGTGGCCAATAAGGGGCAGCTTTTCCGGCGGCTGTTCAACCGGTGTCAAAATCTGCCTTTGTTGTCTGGTCGATTGCTTTACAGCCTTGTTCACCAACGCCAAAAGCGCTGCAAGATCAAAGGGTTTTGGCACATAGTCAAATGCACCAACATCCGCCGCACGAATGGCTGTCATCACAGTATTTTGCGCTGACATGACAATAACCGGCAGATCGGGGCGTTTTTTGGCAATGGCGGGCAAGATATCCAGCGCGTCCCCATCGGGCATATTCACGTCGGTAACCACAACATCGCCCTCGCCCTCCTCTATCCATTTCCATAGCGTTGAAATTGTACCGGTTGAGCGCACACGGCACCCCGCCCGCGTCAAAGCTTGCGACAACACGGTGCGAATGGTGCGGTCATCGTCAGCCACAATAATAGTACCGTCCATTTATGCCACCTTATCCTGCCAAACCGGCAAAAGAATTTGAAATGTTGCGCCATTTTTCGATGATTTGCATTCAACCACCCCGCCATGATCCGCAATGATTTTGGACACCAAGGACAGGCCAAGCCCGGAGCCATTGGCCTTACTGCTCACAAACGGATCAAAAATGTCTTTGATCAGGTTTTTCGCAATACCAACCCCATTATCCGCCACACTAATCATAATCGGCAGGCTTTGGCTTTGTGTTCCCGGCATCGATAATTTCACCCCCGGTCTGTATGCAGTTTTCAGGGTAATTACGCCATTATTCTGCGTGGCTTCTGCTGCATTTTTCATAAGGTTCTGAAAAACCTGCATCAGCAAATCCGCATCCCCCGATACCAGCGGAATAGACGGGTCATATTGCTCAACAAATTTCATATGGCTGGCAAACCCCGCTAATGCAGCGCGTTTTGAGCGGTCCAATATATCATGGATATTCACCCCCACCGGATCAATCGGGCGCGCATCGCCAAACATTTCCACCCGGTTGACCAATTCCCCGATGCGGCGGGTTTCATCCAGTATTAGTTCTGTAAGTTCAATGTCTTGGGAGGATAAGTTCATAGCCAGAAGCTGCGCCGCGCCGGAAATTCCTGCCAGCGGATTACGGATTTCATGCGCCAGCATTGCCGCCATTCCGGTAACCGATCGTGCCGCTGACCGGTGCGACAAGGACCGATCCATTTTATCTGCAATCCCGCGTGGATGCAGCACCAGCAGAACCTCTCCGGCCTCGTTATGCAGGCGCGTTACCTGAATATTCGCCACCCCGCGGGATCGTTCCAGCCAGCCAATTTCAACATCATGCAAAACAACCGAATTCATGCCTTGCTGGGCCTGACGCACGATATCCAAAAGCGCACTGCCGTTGCCGGTAAAATGTTTAAGCAGCTTTTGCTGCATTTGCCGGCTGGAGCTTTGGGTGAAAATTTCTGCGGCCACATTGGCCTGAATAATGCCACCCTCAACACCGATAACAAATGCTGGAAAAGGCAGCGCAGCCCAGATTTGCTCAAAATTCATGCCGCCACCTGTTGGCTGTCAGCCAGCCCTGCGCGAAGCTCGCGCATAACTATGGCGGGGTCATTTTCGCGAATAACCAAGGCACGGATTGCCGCGCCATTGCTAAGCGGCGCCAGATACCAGCCAAGATGTTTTCGTGCACATCGAACCCCTTGTTCGGCGCCATAAAACGCGATCATGGCCTCATAATGTTCAATGACAAGATCGCTAAGCGCGGCCTCTTGCAACGCTGCGCGTGCAACACGGCCGCGCAAAACATCCGCCACCTGCGCCAAGCGCCACGGCGCACCTTGCGCACCGCGCCCAATCATTACGCCATTAGCGTTTGATTGTTTTAACGCGGTTTTGGCGCTGCTTGCATCAATGATATCGCCATTGGCAATCACCGGAATATTAACGGCATTTTTCACGGCACGAATTGCGCGCCAATCAGCCTGACCTTTGTAAAACTGACAGCGCGTGCGGCCATGCACGGTAATCATCTGCACCCCGGCATCCTCAGCCCGTTTGGCGATTTCGGGGGCGTTCAGCATGTCATCATCCCACCCCAAACGCATTTTTAGCGTGACAGGAACATCAACCGACTGAACGACCGCCTCAATTAATGAAATTGCGTGATCCGGCTGGCGCATAAGCGCTGAGCCAGACAGGCCATTGGTAACCTTTTTGGCTGGGCATCCCATGTTTATGTCAACAATTTGCGCGCCCATATCCGTAACCATCTTGCTGCATTCCGCCATCCAATGCGCCTCTCGGCCAGCGATTTGCACGGCTGTGCGTGCGTTTTTCAGGCCAAGTTCCGCGCGCGATTGGCGGGTTTTGCAGGCTTGCACCAATTCTTGGCTGGCAATCATTTCTGATACGACCAGCGATGCACCAAATTTCAGCACAATATCACGAAACGGCAGATCAGTGATTCCCGCCATAGGTGCCAATAAAACAGGCGTATTTGTGAAGCTTAGGGGCAAATGCCTATTCCTTGTGCAGAAACAACAGAAATATCGCGTAAAAACGATTCCAGCAAGAGGACAATTTGGCGATTGTCTCAAAAATTGGTTTCAGGTTAAGAAGGGCCATGGAAAAAAATATCACAGCGTTGATTGTTGCTGCGGGCCGAGGCCTGCGGGCGGGCGGCGGTTTGCCAAAACAATACCGTGTTTTGGCTGGAAAAACTGTGTTACAGCATGCGGTTGAAGCGTTGCTGAATCATCCAAAAATCAAAGCTGTTCAAGTGATCATTCACCCTGATGATACAGAACATTATCAAAAATCGGTTTCAGGTCTTAACCTTTTGCCAGCCGTGTTTGGCGGGAAAACACGGTCTGAGAGCGTGTTAAATGGGCTAAATTCTCTAAAAACCTGCAATCCCGACATTGTATTAATTCATGATGCAGCGCGGCCTTTGCTGGCGGTCAACGTAATTGACAATGTGTTAGCGGCACTGGAAACCCAACAAGGGGCATTCCCCTGCCTGCCTGTAATTGACGCATTGTGGCGCGGCTCAAATATTGTTGAAAAACCAGAAGCGCGTGAAAATTTGTGGCGCGCACAAACCCCGCAAGGGTTTCATTTTAATGCCATTCTGGCTGCACACCAAAACGCGGCTCTCCCTGCTGACGATGACGTAGCACTTGCCCATCAAATGGGTATCGAGGTTGCAATTGTTGCCGGTGACACGCAAAATTTCAAAATTACCACTCCGGCGGATTTTACGCGCGCAGAAAAGGCCCTGACAAAAATGGATATTCGCACTGGCAGTGGTTATGATGTACATAAATTTGGCCCCGGAGATTTTGTGACCTTGTGTGGTTTGGAAATCCCGCACAGCCACGGTTTGGTCGGCCATTCCGATGCGGATGTTGCGATGCACGCTGTCACCGACGCAATTTTTGGCGCGCTGGCTGAGGGCGATATTGGCCAGTGGTTCCCACCCTCTGATCCTCAGTGGAAGGGTGCTGCCTCAAGTATTTTTCTGCAAAAAGCCGTTGATCGCGCGGTTGAGCGTGGATTCACCATTTCACACATTGATTGCACAATTATCTGTGAAACGCCCAAAATCGGGCCTCACGCGGCTGGTATGCGCGCTATAATGGCCAAAATCACAGGTTTGGACATCGATCGCATTTCAGTCAAAGCAACCACCTCGGAGAAACTTGGCTTTACCGGCCGTGGTGAAGGCATTGCCGCAATCGCAACCGCAACATTGGTGAAAACATGAGCAGATTTATCACGACATTCTTTTACGTAGGGCTGCTGCCCAAGGCCCCCGGCACTTGGGGGTCCTTGGCTGCCCTGCCTTTGGGTTATGCTTTGCATTATTTTGGCGGGTTTCCCGCACTGCTCGCAGGTGTTGTTCTCAGCTTTTTTATCGGCGTAAAAGCCATCAAATCCGCCACCCACGGCAAAGAAGACCACGACCCGTCCGAGATCGTGATCGACGAAGTATGCGGCCAGTGGATTGCCCTGCTGCCGCTTTCCGCAGGTCTGTGGTTCGCCAATGTGGACCCCGCGATTTTCCCGTATCCCGGCTGGATCGGGGCATTTTTGATGTTCCGGCTGTTTGATATCTGGAAGCCGTGGCTGGTCGGCTGGGCCGACCGCAAACACACACCGCTGGGTGTCATGCTGGACGATGTAATCGCTGGGGCTTTTGCCGCCATTGTGGTAACGATTGCCGCAGGCATCAGCCACGGGATGATGGGATGAACCTGGCTGAACAAGTCTTGCAGCATTGCCGCGCCAAAGGCTGGAATGTTGCCACCGCCGAAAGCTGCACAGGGGGCATGGTTGCGGCAGCACTAACCGATATTGCGGGGTCATCCGATGTTTTTGAACGCGGATTCATAACCTATTCCAACGCCTCCAAGGCTGAAATGCTGGGCGTTGATGCAGAGCTGATAAATGCCCACGGGGCCGTCAGCCAGCAAGTGGCTGAAAAAATGGCCATGGGGGCGCTGCAAAACTCAATCGCTGATCTGGCGGTCTCTATTACCGGCATTGCGGGCCCCGGCGGATCAGAAAACAAACCCGAGGGGCTGGTCTGGTTTGGGCTGGCAAATAAACACAACGTAACCATTACCCATTGTCAGGAATTTGGCGCCATTGGCCGCGAAAATATACGTCACCAAAGCGTTGAATACGCGCTCAGGCTTTTGCTAAACAGCTAGCCGTATAATTCCTTGGCACGCTTTTCAAATGCGCCAACAATACGCCGCATGGCTTGGTCAAAAACGACACCAATAAGCGCCTGTAACACCTTGGATTTAAATTCAAAATCCACGTGAAATAATACTTCACAGCCATCTTTGTGCGGCGAAAATTTCCAATTATTTACCAGATATTTGAATGGCCCATCCAGATATTCAACGTCAATAGTTTGCGCATCTGGCATCACTGTCACGCGGCTGGTGAACCGCTCCCGAAATACTTTGAACGAGATTATCAGATCAGCCTCGATAACGCTGCCGCGCTCTATTTCGATGGTTTTTCGAATGCGCGCCCCCACCGTCCACGGCAAAAATTCCGGATATTTTCCGATATCAGCGATCAGGTCAAACATTTCTTCTGCTGAATGCGGCATAATTCGCGTTTCGGTATGGGTCGGCATGGTATAAACTCTTTGTTGTCTTATATCGGTTTGACATAAACTAACAAAGAATCACAAGGACAAGTGCATGGACCACTCCAATTATGTCATCGACGAGATGATCTCAGCCAAAACCATCGCGGCGCGGGTCGAATCGCTGGCAGCCGAAATATCGGAACATTTCAAAGGCACCGATAAACTGGTGGTGGTTGGCCTGCTGCGCGGCTCATTTGTGTTTATTGCTGATCTGGTGCGCGAACTTGACCTGCCGGTTGAGGTCGATTTTCTGGAGGCGTCATCTTATGGTAATTCCACCGAAAGCTCCCGTGAAGTCCGCATTTTAAAAGATCTGCGCGGCGAAATTGAAAATCGCGATATTCTGGTGGTTGAGGATATTATTGATACCGGCCACACCATGACCCATGTTTTGCAGCTGTTAAAATCGCGTAACCCTGCCCGTCTAAAGGTTTGCGCCTTGCTTGATAAACCATCACGCCGAGAGGCGGATGTCACAGCGGATTGGATCGGCTTTGAAATTCCCGACGAATTTGTCGTGGGCTATGGCATTGATTACGCACAAAGAAATCGTAATTTGCCCTATATCGGGTCGGTGCGATTTACCTCATGAATGTATTTTGGTTGCTGAAAATGAAACACCTGGCGCAGCATCCGCCCAGCAAAAAACGTATTATTCTTGTGCTGGGCGTCATTGCTTTTTGCGTGATGATTTTTGCCTATGAACGGGTATTTGGTTGGCCAGAATGGTTAACTGTTGACAAGGGCGTTGGCCGGCGCGGGTTTAAATTGCCTTAATCATGCGCAGGTGCTGCCTTGGCGCGGGCCTTATAGGGGCGTGAAACATCCGTAAGTGTCACGTCCAGACATTCAACTTTTAGCCGGATCGCACCATCCCCTGCCAGCACGATCACAACTTCGCCAGCGCCATCTTCGCCAAGCTCAAACACAATCGAAAGTGTTGAAAAAATGGCTTCTTTGTCGGCGGGATTGATCCCGTCACCGCCAGCCTTAAGCACATTATTTATTACCAATGTTGATTGCACCCGCTCAAACGGACGGCCCTGCTGGCTGGCATTTTCTTTGTCTTCCCAACGGAAACGATTTAGCATCAGCGCAAATCGGTTATGACGCGGCATCCACGAGGTTTCGGAATTTCGCCCAACCGCGTCTTGAATCAAGGCCGATATAACCTGTAAATCCTCTGCGTTTTCAGCCCGCAACCGTACCGGGTTTTCGCTACCGTCTTGAAAGCTTGCATCACTCATTATTCTTTCTCCCGACGAATTTTCGCACCACACGCCGTTAGTTTTCGCACCAGTTGTTCATAGCCCCGATCAAGGTGGTAAACCCGCGCAACGGTGGTTTCGCCAACGGCCGCCAACCCTGCCAAAATCAACGAAACCGATGCGCGCAAATCAGTTGCCATCACCCGCGCACCCTTCAGCACTTCAACCCCGTGTACAGTGGCCGTGCCACCTTGCACATCAATATTCGCGCCCATGCGCAGCAATTCCGGCGCGTGCATAAAACGATTTTCAAAAATACGTTCTTCCAGCACGCTGGACCCATCCGCCAAAGTCATCAGCGCCATCATTTGCGCCTGTAAATCAGTGGGAAACCCCGGGTGAACAGCGGTGGTGATATCCACCGGCTGAATGCGCCCCTCGCGGCGTGTGACCCGCAATCCATCATCGGTTTTCTCAATAATCGCCCCCGCCTGTTCCAGCTTTTCGCAAAAGGTTTCCAGCAAATCGCGCCGCCCGCCGATCAGCTCCACCGAGCCACCGGCAATAACCGGTGCAATCATATAAGTGCCAAGCTCAATACGATCAGAAACCACGCGGTGCGTCGCCCCGTGCAGTTTTTTAACGCCTTTGATGGTGATTTCAGAACTACCGTCACCAGAAATATCCGCGCCCATGCTGCGCAAACAAGTCGCCAGATCAACGATCTCCGGCTCCCGCGCTGCATTTTTCAGCACCGTAACGCCATGAGCCAAAGTCGCCGCCATCATCAGGTTTTCCGTGGCCCCGACCGAGGCAAAATGCATCTCGAATTCCGCACCATGCAGCCCGTTTGGCGCATCCGCGTGGATGTAACCGTCGCGCAATTCCATCACCGCGCCCATGGCCTCAAGCCCCGAAAGATGAATATCCATAGGCCGCGCGCCAATCGCACAGCCGCCCGGCAAGGACAGAATAGCGCGGCCATTCCGCGCCAGCATCGGCCCCAATACCAGATTTGAGGCCCGCATTTTGCGTACAATCTCATAATCCGCGGTATCGCTGGAAATGGTTTCGGTGGCGATGGTCAACACCTGCGCGTCTTTTAACGAGGCCACCTCGGCCCCCAAAGATTCCAGCAGTTCCGTCATGGTGCGAATATCCGACAAGCGCGGCACATTGGTCAGCGTCAAAGGTTCATCCGTCAGCAATGCTGCCGGCATCAAGGTCAAACAAGCGTTTTTTGCGCCTGCAATTTCAATGCGTCCATTTAGCGGTGTGCCGCCCTCAACGATAATTTTATCCATTTTCTGCCCTCAGTCCTGATTGCCATTATTTGGCTTTTTATCATTTTCGCCTGCGTCGGCAATGCGTTGCCGCGCCTGACCTTTACGTTTTTGTAAATTAGCCCGTAGCTGCGCCTGCATACGCTTAGCCTTTGCATCCTTGATAGACGCCTTTTGAGCATCGCGCACGGCTTTTGTATCTGTGTTTTCAATCATAGAATACTCTTTATCGCAAGGGCACCCGCAGGGTCCAGCCAGCGGATACAATTATTCGCAAGAAACCGCTTGTGGACCCCCGTCCAGATTGGTTAGAAGGCCCTCGTTGCTGCTGTAGCTCAGCGGTAGAGCACTCCATTGGTAATGGAGAGGTCGGGAGTTCGATTCTCCCCAGCAGCACCATTTTCTATCTCACGGCGCACGGCGCCTCTGATGGGGCGGGCT
>CAZCDC010000029.1:0-22961 GCA_964497195.1 uncultured Rhodobacterales bacterium
TCGGCAACAATCGGCGTGGTTTGCGGCAGAACCGGCGTATAAGACATGGTTTCGTCGGTGCTTAGCCCTTCGCGCCGGGTCATGCGATAGCTGCCATAGGCAGAAATCATCAACATCAGCACAATCATCGCCACGAAAAAGCTGTTTGCGCCAAACATGGACATGGAATAACCAACGATAACCGGCGTGCCAATCGCACCTACCCCGCCCACAAATACCAAAGCACCAGAGGCGTTGGCCATATCTTCATGCGCAAGATAATCATTGGTATGGGCAATCAGCAATGAATATAACGGGCCGGTGCTGGCCCCGATAGTAAAGCCCATAACAAGAACAACCCCAAACGAATTAGGTAAAAACAGGCCGATCAGCAATATTATCGAGGCAATGGCCGTAATGAAAACAATCAGCAAACGCCGGTCCATCCGGTCAGAGAGCCAGCCGATCGGATATTGCAACAGCACGCTGCCCGTATAAATCGTGCCGATAAACAAGGATATTTCCGCCACGCTTAGCCCATAAGTAGTGCCATATACTGCCGACATGCCAAACATAATTGAAAACACACCCCCCAAAAGCAATGAACCAACCGCGCCCAGAGGCGAGGTTTTGAACAGGCGCTTTAAGGTCATCGGGGCGGAGGCGCGAAACACCGGCGCCGGGCTGACCGATAATAAAATTGGCGCAAACGAAATCGACACCACAATCGAGATGATCGCAAATAATACAAAACCCGACGGGTCTGCAAAATTTACCAAGACTTGCGCCCCAACAATACCCGCCATTTGCACAATCATATAAACCGATAACGCCTGCCCCCGGGTTTCATTGGTGGCGGCATCGTTTAGCCAGCTTTCGGCCACCACATAAACGCCCGCAAAACTGAAACCGACAATAAATCGCATTCCGGCCCAGACATATGGATCAGGCCCAAGCGCATAAACGATAAACGCCGCTGAAATTGTTGAGGCCAGCGCCGCAAACACCCGCACATGGCCAACCCGTGCTATCATGATTGGTGCTAATTTTGAACCGCCAAGAAACCCAAGGAAATAGGCTGACATCACCCACGACATTGTGGTGGGCGAAAACCCCTCGAGGGCACCTCGAATGCCAAGCAGCGTGCCTTGCATACCGTTGCCAAGCATCAACAGGAACATGCCCAGAAACAACGCCCATGAATTTTTGAGGATATAGCCCATGATTCCTCTTTGCTTGAAAATCCGGCGTTAATCTATACCAAAACCGACTTGGTTATGTCGCATCCGGTTCAGCCGGGAAAAGCAGAGATGAATCGCCATAGGAAAAGAAACGGTATTTGTTTTCAATCGCATGACCATAAATCACCGGTAGGTTTTCATGGCCAATCAATGCAGATACCAGCATAAGCAAGGTCGATTTTGGCAGATGAAAATTGGTCATTAGCCCACTTGTAACTTTAAATTCAAAACCCGGCGTGATGAAGATATCTGTGTCACCCGACCACGCCGCGATCTCTGCTTTGGCGGTTGCCGCCGTTTCAATCAGGCGCAAAGCGGTGGTCCCAACCGGAATAACCCGCCCCCCGTTTGCCAATGTTTCGGTAATCGCTTGGGCGGCGGCTGCCGAAACCTCACCCCATTCTGAATGCATTTTATGCTCGGATATGTCCTCTACCTTAACTGGCAGAAATGTCCCTGCCCCGACATGCAGCGTAACTTCAACGCTGTTTATACCTTTGGCAGCCAGCGTATCCAGCAGATCCTGGTCAAAATGAAGCGAGGCCGTGGGGGCAGCAACCGCACCGATATTTTTGGCAAAAACCGTCTGATAATCAATATGATCCTGCGCATCAGCCGGACGTTTTGAGGCAATATAGGGCGGTAACGGCATTTGGCCGGTTTTGGCAACACATTCGTCCAGCACTGCGCCCTCTTTGTCGAATTCCAGCGTTACCTTGCCGTCTTCTTTGCCCAGAACCTCAGCCGAAAAGCCATCAAACCAAATGATATCACCCTTTTGCAGCCGCTTTAAGGGCCGCGCCAGCGCAACCCATGTGCGCGTATCAATCCGGTCAATAAGGGTTGCATCAATTTTGGAAACACCGCTGCCATGAATGGTTTCACGGCGGCGTTCGCCTGAAATACGGGCGGCAATAACTTTGGTATTGTTAAACACCAGCAAATCGCCGGGCCGCAGCCAATCAGGCAAATCCCCCACTGATGAATCGCTGATTTTTCCGGCTTGGGAAACCAGCATTTTAGAAGATGGGCGCGGTTTGGCGGGACGCAAGGCAATCAGCGCCTCGGGCAGGTCAAAATCAAAATCAGACAAGGTAAGCATATTTTCGGCTTTCAGTTATTTTGGCTGCTTTATCCTCACAGCTCACCGGTGAAAAGGGTTTTGTTGCCAAAGGCAACGATATAAGCGGATATTTGGCTAGCGGAAAATGGCTTATCTTGTTTGAATTTACGTTAATGCGCTGTGAAGACCTTGAAGCGATGCCGTTTTGCCAGTATTCGGAGGGCTAATTTGGCGCAAGGTAAACTCAAACATGGTTGAAAAAGGCAAAATGATTGTCAAAAATCCGGATTCCGGATTAGCGCATTTTTTACCCGATCAAACCATAATCATGACAGACAGCCACGGCGTGCGCAGCTTTACCCTGTCACCGATTAAACGCCTGATTGCCGGATCTGCCATTGCCGGATTAATTATTTGGGCGGTAATTGCCACCCTGACGCTGGTTATTGCCAGCCTTGGCGAAGACAAAATGCGCCAACGCTCGGCTGTGCTTACCCTTGCCTATGAAACTCGCCTAAACGAATTACAGCTGGAGCGGGATTTATTGGCGGACCAGCTCGCAAATGTTTCAGGACGCATGAGCGCGGCCCAAAGCCAGATGATGAATCAGCAACAAAATATTTTGCAACTGGGCGCGGAGCAACAAAACCTGGACGCCGGTATGATGAATTTGCACGGGCAACTTGCCGAAATGCTGAACGAGCGCGATATTGCGATTGATACAGGTGCTATTCTTACCCAAGAACTGACATCGTTGCGAACTCTCATGACAGAACGGCTTGGCGGGCAGGGCGATATTTTGACCACGATTGAGGCCCTGACCAGCGCCTTGGCCACCGCGGTTGAAGCCCGCGATACTGTACAGGCGGATATCAGCACCTTAAACGACCAGATCAGTATGATGGAACTGCAACGAGAACTGTCAGCGCAACGCCAAGATCGCATGTTAAACCAGCTGGAAGGCGCGATCGAGGTCTCGTTGGTGCCGTTATCCCGCATGTTTGATTCCATCGGCATGGATGTGGATAGCATTTTAGCCAATGTTCAGCAGAATTATTCCGGCACAGGTGGTCTAAGCGATGATGTTGACGAAAGCGCGCTCAGCCCGCTGGATCTGCGTATAAATGAACTGATGATAGGGCTTGATAATGTGGCGATGTTGAATTTGACCGCCAGTAAATTGCCATTGGCCATGCCGGTGCGCACGGCGTTTCGCTATAGCAGCGGGTTTGGTACGCGCAGCGGGAGGCAACATCGTGGCATTGATATGGCGGGGGATCGTGGTGATCCGATATACGCCACGGCCGATGGCAATGTTACCTTTTCGGGAACCCAAAGCGGGTTTGGCAACCTTGTGGTGATCACCCATGCAAATGGTTTCCAAACCTACTACGCCCATCTTAATCGTCGCAGGGTAACTGTCGGAACAACAGTTGCGCGCGGCGACAGAATAGGCGATATGGGAACCACGGGTCGATCATCCGGTGTGCATCTTCACTATGAAATCCGAACGGATGGCGTATCCATCAATCCAATGACTTTTATAAAGGCAGGTCGAAATGTTTACTAAAGGCAAAGCTCCGGATTCTCCGGATTCCAAATCAAAAACCCCTGTTGCTCCGGCAAAACCAACCAGCGCGCCTAGCGCGGCGCCAACAAGCAGCAGTAAGCCAAAACCGGCACCATCCATATTGTCGTCTGACCTAACGGTCACCGGCAATCTAGCCACCACCGGTGACATCCAGATCGAAGGTGTGGTTGAGGGCGATATCCGTGCACATTTGCTGACAGTTGGCGAAGGCGCCACCGTCAAAGGCGAATGTATTGCCGATGATGTTGTGGTCAATGGCCGTGTTGTCGGTTGTGTTCGTGGCATCAAAGTGCGCCTAACTGCATCGGCACGGGTTGAGGGTGACATCATCCATAAAACCATCGCGATTGAGAGCGGCGCACATTTTGAAGGCTCGGTCAAACGCGAAGATGACCCGCTTTCAGGCAAATCAAAAGCCTGAATCACATTATAAATCAGGGCGCCAAATGGCGCCCTGATTTATACCGGATGCAGCAATAATTTACGGTACAGATGCCACGTTGCATGGCCCCGCACCGGCAATGTTATCAGCAAACCCAAAAACCCCGCCAACCAGCATTTCGACAGCAAGAAACGTCAAAGCATATTGCAGGCCGAGTGGTTTTTAATTCTCGGCCTGCGCTTCGGCCCGAGATTTCCCTGTGACCTCTTGGGCCAGAGCCGCCGCCATGAATTTATCCAGATCACCATCCAACACACCTTGCGAATCCGAGGTTTCAACATTGGTTCGCAGGTCCTTAACCATCTGGTAGGGGTGCAAAACATAAGACCGTATTTGATTTCCCCAACCCGCATCGCCTTTATTGTCATGGGCATCCTGAATACCTTGGGTGCGTTTGCGCATCTCGATCTCATATAGGCGGGATTTCAGCGCAGCCATACAAGTGGCACGGTTTTGGTGTTGTGATTTGGCGGATGCAGTCACCACAATATTGGTTGGCAGGTGGGTCATGCGCACCGCAGAATCGGTTTTGTTAACATGCTGCCCGCCTGCCCCGCTGGAACGATAGGTGTCGACACGCAGGTCAGACGGGTTGATCTCGATCTCGATCGTGTCGTCAATCACCGGATAAACCCAGACGCTGGAGAACGAGGTATGCCGCCGTGCAGCACTATCAAACGGTGAAATCCTTACCAAACGATGAACGCCGCTTTCACTTTTTAACCAGCCATAAGCATTTTGGCCTTTTATTTGATAGGTAGCGGATTTAATTCCGGCCTCGTCACCCGAATTTTCCGAAATCAAATCAACCTTATAGCCCTGTTTTTCCGCCCAGCGAACATACATGCGCGCCAAAATTTGCGCCCAATCACAGCTTTCGGTGCCCCCCGCGCCGGAATTTATTTCAAGGAATGTGTCATTGCCGTCGACTTCGCCGTCCAATAATGCTTCTAATTCTTTAGTGGCTGCGATGGAAACCATGGCGGCGATGGCTTGCTCTGCCTCGGTTACGACTCCCGCGTCATCCTCCATTTCACCCATTTCAATCAGGTCGATATTGTCTTGTAAATCATCCGCCAAAGATTTGTAATTATCCATCGCATCCACATGCATTTGGCGTTCACGCATTAGTTTTTGCGCCTTGGCTGGGTCGTTCCACAGGTCTGGGTTTTCCGACAATGCGTTAAATTCTTCCAGCCGCAATTCAGCCGTTTCCAGATTGAGCCGCTGACCCAAAAGGTCAATGGTTTTTCGGATTTGAACAATCTGGTTTTCGGTTTCTGCGCGCATGATAATCCCCTTGAAATGGCTTTCTATCGCCCCCTTGCAAAGGCTTCAAGCCAGATCAGTAAAGGCCACCCGCCGACAGACCGCCAAATGTAGGGCGCGGCGGCAAAATAGTAGTTTGGCCGTCAATAATAACGGTTTCCCCCACATCAGCCTCGCCTCGACCAAAGAACAGCAAATCACGACCCATGGTAAAACCACCATCGACAAAATCACCATAAGCACCATATGCCGGTTCTTCGCCCGCGCGGAAAAGTTCGGTAATCACGAATTCACCGGAGGCACCATCCGGAAGCCGTTCGCCGGTATAACGGTCGATTTTAACAAATACTGTACCGCCGGGTTGAGGGTGTTCGTAAGAACCGTGATTTTCAGCCATGACTTTCATAAAGTCCACAAAAACCGGCCCGCATAATGAACCACCATAGGCACCGCGCCCCATCGGGGTTGGCGTATCATAACCAATATAACAGCCCGCAGCGATACGTGGGGTGAATCCAATAAACCAAGCATCCTTGGCTTCGTTTGTGGTGCCGGTTTTACCGGAAATTGGCAGACCAAGCTGCCCGACTGTGCTCGCTGCTGTGCCGCGCGAAACCACGCCGCGCATCATCGATGAAAGCTGGTACGCCGTAACAGGATCCATGATTTGAGGCGCATAGTTGCGCACCCATGGTTCCATATCCGTCACCAAATCCTCACCGCTGCATTCGTCGCACACGCGCGGGTCATGGCGAAAAATTGTATCGCCATACCGGTTTTGCACACGGTCAACCAATGTAGGTTCTACCCTTTTGCCGCCATTGGCAAACATTGCATAAGCCGCCACCATTTTGTAAAGCGTGGTTTCACCCGCACCCAGGGAAAATGACAAATGTTCGGGCATATTGTCATACACGCCAAAGCGTTCAGCATAAGCTGCCACCACATCCATGCCGACATCTTGCGCAATCCGCACGGTCATCAAATTCCGCGATAGCTCAATCCCTGTGCGCAGTGGTGCCGGACCATAAAACTTATGGCTGGCGTTTTGTGGTCGCCAAATACCATCGCCTGTACGCACCTCAATCGGGGCATCCACAACGATACTGGCCGGGGTATACCCATTGTCGAGCGCCGCCGCGAACACAAACGGTTTGAACGCTGACCCCGGTTGGCGCCGCGCTTGGGTGGCGCGATTAAACACGCTGGTCTGATAGCTGAACCCGCCTTGCATGGCCAAAACACGGCCGGTTTGCGGGTCCATTGCCATGAATGCGCCCTGCACCGCCGGAATTTGGCGCAATGACCAATAATCCAAGGCTTCGCCATCCATTACAGGTTTAACAAAAACCACATCACCCAGCAGCCAAACATCAGCTGCAACATTGGGCCGAGACCCTGTTGAGCCGTCTTCTAACAATGGGCGCGCCCATTTGGCTTCGCGAACTGTTAGAAAATGTCCGTCTTCGTCATTCTCTATATCTTCTATGCCAATCCGAACCGAGCTTTCGCCAACCGCGAGAACCACAGCCAAATGCCAGCCTGTTATGTCGCGTGGTAACCGACGTTCAGCCAAGGCAGCACGCCATGTTTCTTCGTCAGCCAGCTCCTCAGCCGAGAGATTGGCAACCGGGCCATAATAGACTTCAAGATTACGATCATATTCTTCCAGACGGTCGCGCAATGCCTGTGCTGCAACGGCTTGCAAATCAGGGTTTACCGTGGCGCGGATGGCCAAACCACCGCCAAATAATTCATCTTCGCCGAGGCGCGTAGTTAATTGACGGCGGATTTCATCCGTAAAATAGTCACGCGACGGTAATTGTTCGCGAATGGATTGAAAATCACCTGCCTGTACGCTCTGCAATGGGTCAGCGTTGGCTTCGTCTCGTTGTTCTGCGGTAATATAACCGTTTTCAAACATTTCACGCAAAACAAACGCACGGCGTTCGAGCGCAGCTTCGCGGCTGTTGACCGGATGGTAATCATTTGGCGCCTTCAGGTGAATGGCTAAAAACGCTGCTTGCGCAATGCTGAGTTCTTCGAGAGTTATGCCGAAATAATTTGATGCAGCGGCTGTAACACCATACGAATTTGCCCCTAAAAACACGTCATTCATATAGAGCGCGATAATTTCATCTTTGCTTAAATATTTTTCAACCCTTGTGGCAAGAATTATTTCTTGGATTTTGCGTTCGATTTCTTTTGTACCATCAAGCAAGAAATTCTTCATGACCTGCTGTGTAATGGTTGACCCGCCGCGAACTGATGCGCCACGGGTTTGCACCATAGTAATGATTGCGGCCAAAATACCGCGGGCATCATAACCCGAATGGACATAAAAATTCTTATCTTCGGCACTGATAAATGCCTGTTTAACAATGTCTGGAATCTCGTCAGCAGGTGTGAATATGCGGCGCTCACGTACAAATTCATCCAACACATACCCATCACCGGAATAAACCCGTGAAAGGGTGTCAGGCGCGTATGTCGCCAATTGCTCATGATCCGGCAAATCTTTGGAATACATGTGCAGCACACCCAAAAAGCTGATGCATGTAAACAAAGCGCCCAGCGACAGCCACGCAAAGATAAAGCCAAAAAAGCGCATCAAACCCATAAACACGATAAATACTCCTGAAATCCTAAATCCGTATACGCCAGTCACTGAACGGCGTCAAAACCCATAGGCAATGCATTGCCGTTTTTATTGCGAAAATATTAACCATTCATCAAGGGCGGAAATAATGGCAAAATTTGCATCCACGCGCCAATATGCCGACATTAGATTTGCCAAATCTGTGGTGTTGGATAAAAACCCCAGTTCAACCAAAACAGATGGGGTATCAACCGCGCGCAGCACCCTGAAATTGGCGGATAAACGCCGTGACGGCGCACCGGAATCCAGTGCGCCCCGGATTGTGTTGGACAGAATATCAGCAAACAGGTTTGATTTTGCGTTGGTTTCACGTTGCGCCATTTCCAGCAATACTTGTGCCAAAGCATCATCTTGCCCCAAGAGAACAGCCCCGGCAATCACATCGGAGCGGTTTTCCATTTCGGCGCGGCTCGCGGCCTCATTGTCCGAAGCCTCTTTGGACAGGGTATATACGGATGTCCCGCGCGCATTGCCCCGCTCCACAGTATTTGCGTGCAGTGATAGGAAAATATCAGCACCGGATGCCTGCGCCAACCGGATGCGTTCGGGCAATTCCAAAAATGTGTCATCCTCGCGCGTCATTAAAACGCGATAACGCCCCGTGGCAATCAGCGCATCGCGCAATTGCCGTGCAAACGCCAAAGTTACCTGTTTTTCGGTTATACCTCCGCGCACCGCGCCGGGATCCACCCCGCCATGCCCGGCATCAAGCGCAACAAGTGGCAGACCTGCCTTCCCCTCAATCACCGGATTTCTGGGGCTTTGCGGCAGCAACCCTTCTGCCGGAGGGCCAGATTGTTCTGCAAAATCAGCGTCAGAGCTACGCGAAAGCCTGACGGTTAACAGCGTTTCGTCAATATTGGCGGTGTTCAGAGTAAATGGTTCTTCTAAATCCAGAACAAGGCGCGATTGCTTATGCGCAAAATTACCAAACCGAAGGCCAGAAACCTGCGCCACATTTTGCGGCAGGTTTTGCGGCATAAAAGTAAAATCGACATCAGGCAAATCAATCACCAAACGGCGCGGCGCATTAAGTGTAAAAACACGGTAAGGCACAGCGCGCGACAAAGACAATGTCAGGGTTATGGTGTAATTATCCGAAACCAGTGCCGTACCGGTTGGCAATATCCGCACAATGCCGGATTGCTGGGCATTGGCGGCCAGCACTGACAGGCTCAGCCAGAAAATAATTAGGAAATTACGCATCACACCTCAGATAATCGCTTGTTGCACCGTTTTATTTGGCGAAAGCACAGTTCGCAATCACATTTCGATTGTAATGTGATGTTTTTTGCAGCTACACTGAAAATACCGCGCTCCCGCTAAGGGAGAGTGCGGCGAAATTATTTTTTACCAGATGGGTATTTGCCAATATTTGTAGGCGCAAATCATCCGTTTGGTTGGTGTTTAGGCACCAAAAACCCGAATCCGACGCCCGAATATGGGCAAGGTTAACATATTTGGCCAAGTTTTTTGGCCGGAGAGAAACTCGCGATGATGCGCGCACGAAAAATGGCAGACGTAAGAAGCTCGGGTCACCCGACGCGGCTTAGCTGTGCCGTTCGACGCCCTATCGCCCAAGCAAAACAGGTAATTCTAACGGTTCTGGCGCTCGACGCTGGGCCGCCCGGGTGCCTGAGTGAGAGAAAATGTCAAAGAAAATGCTTATCGACGCCACCCACGCAGAGGAAACTCGCGTGGTTGTGGTGGATGGAAACAAAGTTGATGAATTCGATTTTGAGGCCCTTAACCGCCGCCAGCTAGCTGGAAATATTTATTTAGCCAAAGTCACACGGGTAGAACCGTCACTTCAGGCTGCTTTTGTGGATTATGGCGGTAATCGCCACGGTTTTCTGGCTTTTTCGGAAATTCACCCGGATTATTACCAAATCCCTGCCGCTGATCGCGCTGCGATTCTTGAGGAAGAAGCGGAATATAGCCGCCTGAAAGAAGAAGCCGAGGAAGAAAAGGCCAAAGCCAAAGCAAAACCCCGTCGTCGCCGCAAAAAAGTTGAACCAGCCACCGATGGCGTGGTTGAGGATGCTGTGGTTGTTACCGATGCAGAGACCGAAGTTAAGGACGCGCCAGAAGCCGTTGAAGCACCAGCAGAAATGCCGTCTTCGATGGATATTTCAGAGGCGTTTGTCGAGCCGACCGAGGAACCGGTTGAGGTTACCGAAAAAGGTGAGCAATCCGATCAGGATGAGCCGGTTGAAAAGCCGGTTGTTATGCCCCGAAAACCCCGCGTGCGGCGGTATAAAATTCAAGAAGTTGTCAAAGTGCGCCAGATTTTGCTGGTGCAGGTTGTCAAAGAAGAGCGCGGCAACAAAGGCGCAGCCCTGACAACATACCTATCGTTGGCGGGTCGTTATTGCGTTTTGATGCCAAATACAGCGCGCGGTGGCGGGATTTCCCGCAAAATCACCAGCATTGCCGACCGCAAAAAACTAAAAGATATCGCCGCAGATATGGATGTGCAGCAAGGCGCGGGTCTGATTATCCGCACCGCCGGTTCGCAGCGCACCAAAGCCGAGATCAAACGCGATTACGAATATCTACTGCGCCAATGGGAAGAAATTCGCGCCCTGACATTCAAGTCAACCGCACCAGCGCATATTTACGAGGAAGGCAGCCTGATTCGCCGTTCCATTCGTGATCTTTATACCAAAGACATCGACGAAATTCTGGTCGAGGGCGAACGCGGCTTTGCCGAGGCACATGAGTATATGAAAATGCTGATGCCAAGCCACGCCAAACATGTTATTGAATACAAAGCCGCCCTGCCCCTGTTTTCACGTTTTCAGGTCGAAAGCTATCTGAGCGCGATGTTTAACCCGACGGTTCAATTGAAATCCGGTGGTTATATCGTAATCGGTATTACCGAGGCGCTTGTGGCCATTGACGTAAATTCCGGCCGCGCCACCAAAGAAAAAACCATCGAAGACACCGCCGTAAAAACCAATCTAGAAGCCGCAGAAGAAGTGGCGCGCCAATTGCGCCTGCGGGATCTTGCCGGCCTGATCGTGATTGATTTTATCGACATGGAAGATCGCCGCAATAATATTGCCGTTGAAAAACGCATGAAAGACAAGCTGAAATCGGACCGCGCCCGCATTCAAATAGGCCGGATCAGTAGCTTTGGCCTGATGGAAATGTCGCGCCAACGTCTGCGCCCGGGTATGCTAGAGGCCTCGACACAGCCCTGCCCCCATTGTCATGGCACGGGTATGACCCGTTCAAATGACAGTATGGCGCTGGCGATTCTGCGAGAGCTTGAGGAAGAAGCCGTGCGCCAACGCTCCAAAGAAGTGTTGGTAACCGCGCCGATTAGCGTTGCTAATTACATGCTGAATTCCAAACGCGAACATGTTGGCCAAATCGAAAGCCGTTTTGGATTATCAGTGCGTATTGAGGCAGATGCCAGCCTGATTTCACCCGAATACCGGTTTGAGAAATTCAAGGTCGCAACACGAATTGTGCCCATTCCGGAAACCTTGCCAATCATCACCATGGAAGATTTCACCGAGGTTGAAGAAGCCGCAGACGCTGCCGAAGCCCCAGAAGCCCCAGCAAATCCGGGATCTGCACCAGAGACCGACAACCCTGATGGCCAGCCGAAAAAGCGCCGTCGCCGTCGGCGTCGTGGGGGGCGTAACCGTGATGAAGATCAGGGTAACACGGGGAATTCCGAGGGTGCTGAAAAGCCTATCGAAACAGCAGAAGCTGTCGAGGTTAAGCCGGATGAGAAACAAAGCGAAGACAAACCTAAACGGTCGCGTTCACGTCGACGCACCCGCAAACCTGTTGATCAACAAACAGAGGCAACGCCGGCGGACAAAGCAGAACCCGCACCTGCGGAGCCTGTTGCACAGGCAGAGCCAGCGGAAAAACCCAAAAAGCGCGCCCGTGCAACTGCCAAGGCTCCTACCTCGGATGATGTTGCCAAGGTGGAACCCGTGGTTGCAGAAACGCCGTCCGATAAAAAACCGGACCCCGGTAAAAAGCGCGGGTGGTGGTCTTTGATCGCCAATAAGAAAGACTAGATCAAACGGCCGCTTTACCAGCGGCCGTTTTTTTATGCCACGCGATCAGGCGTTTCACACCCTCTACCATATCAACATTTGACCCTGCATAAGAAAACCGCAGGGTTTTATGGCCTCGAATCGGGTCAAAATCCAGACCCGGCGTAACGGCCACCCCCGCTTTGTCCAAGATTTCAGCCGCTAGTTTTTGGCTGTCATCGGTAATATCGGACACATCCGCATAAATATAAAATGCACCATCCGGCGGGGCAAAATTGGTAAACCCAGCCAGCGGCAGGCCCTCGATCAAGATCTTCCGGTTCTGCGCGTATATAGCACAATTTTCCTGCAAGTCCGGCCCGCAATCCATCGCGTGCAACGCTGCAATCTGGCTGGCATGGGACGCACAAATAAACAGGTTTTGCGACAGGCGCTCAATGCGGCGCACGTGGTTTTCTGGCACAACCATCCAGCCAATGCGCCACCCTGTCATAGAATGATATTTTGAGAACGAATTGATAACATACACGTCATCACTGATTTCCAGTGCCGAAACCGCACGTTTTCCGTAATCAATACCGTGATATATTTCATCTGAAATAAAGCTGATATCGTGCATTTTACAGGCATCAATCAGGGATTTTAGCGCGGCGTGATCCAGCATTGTGCCGGTTGGGTTGCTGGGGCTAGCCACCAGCAAACCCTGCATTTCATCATTCAGATGCGCCGCACTGGGTTGAAAACGTGTGTCAGCATTGGTTTCGACCCGCACCGGATTAAGACCCAGAGATTTTAGAATATTGCGATAGCTGGGATAACCCGGATCACCGATCGCCACATTGGCGCCCGTATCGAACAGGCTGATAAATGACAGTAAAAAGCCAGCAGAGGATCCCGCTGTCACCACCACGCGGTCGGGCGACAAAGTGACGCCATACCAATCTTGATAAAGCCGAGCAATGCGGGCGCGCAATTCAGGCAGGCCCAAGGAGACCGTATAGCCAAGCGGCGCATTTTGCATATTCTCGGAAAGTGCTGCAATTGCTGGCTTTGGTGCGCCTGTTGCTGGCTGTCCGACCTCCATATGGATGATATCACGGCCCATTGCCTCAGCCTTACGGGCGTTTTCCATCACGTCCATCACAATAAAGGGATCAACGTCGCCTCGCCTTGAAATCCGCATCAAAATACTCCTTACTGCGTAAACACAATTGGCGCAAATACCCGCGTAATGTCAAAACAAAAGGTTCTTTTTATGAAATCTCTGCTGCTTTCCATTTCACTGTTTTTGTTTGCGGGATTGGCCGCTGCACAATCAACCCCCTCCATGAATGATATGAGCGCCGAAGAACGTGTCGCGTTTGGTGCCGCCGTGCGGGAATACCTGTTGGAAAACCCCGAAGTAATCATGGAAGCCGTGGCAGTATTGGAGCAACGCCAACAGGCGCAAGTTTCACAAAATGATGTGAATTTGGTGCAGCAATACGCAGAGGAACTGTTTTATGACGGCTTTTCCCATATTGCCGGCAACCCCGATGGCAGTATTTTGATGGTTGAATTTCAAGACTATAAATGTATCTTTTGCAAACGTGCCCATGCAGATGTGAAACAATTATTGATAGCAAACCCCGATATCCGGCTTGTGATCAAAGAATACCCGATTCTAGGACCGGAAAGCGTGCTTTCATCACGCGCGGCGGTTGCGGTTTTGGTTAATGACGGCCCTGAAGCTTATGCAGCATTTAACGATGCCTTAATGCTTTTTGAGGGACCAATGAACGAGGCAACAATAAGCCGGATGGCCGATGAGTCCGGTGCTGATGTAATTGCCATGATGTCCATGATCAACGCGCCGCTGGTGACACAAATCATTCAAACCAACCGCTTATTGGGCCAACGCATGGCCATCACCGGCACGCCTACATTTGTGATTGGCGGGCAAATGTACCGTGGGTACGTGCCGCTTCAACAAATGCAGATTCTAGTGGATGAGCTGCGGGCGTCGCTTGAATAAGCAAAATAGCTGCATTAATTCTGCGTTAGGCGGGTAATCCTAAAAACGGTGCTTTTCAGAGCAGCCGGATGGGCGTATACGGGATGGAATAAGACCATTTCCGGCGCGTCCGGCAAAACACCTGAGGGATATTATGGCCAACAAGAAACTCGATTCAGACGTTGAATTCATCAAAGCACTTTCGGAATTATTGCGGGATAACGACCTGACAGAAATCGAAGTACGCCGCGAATATGGCGAAAATGACTCGATGGATGTTCGCGTTGGCCGTACTGTTCAAACAATTGCCGTTGCGGCGCCTGCGCCAATTGCTGCTGCTCCTGTTGCTGTCGCAGCCGCGCCCGCGGCAACAGCGGCCCCTGCCCCTGCAGAAGATCCCGCAAGCCATCCAGGTGCTGTGACATCCCCCATGGTTGGCACAATTTATTTGTCGTCCGAGCCGAGCAAACCGGCCTTTGTGTCGGTTGGCGACAAGGTTTCCGAGGGCGATACAATTTTAATCATCGAGGCCATGAAAACCATGAACCAAATTCCAGCGCCCACATCCGGCACTGTAAAACGAATTTTGGTTGAAGACAGCGGCGCTGCAGAGTTTGGCACGCTACTGATGATTATCGAATAGGCGGCAAGCATGTTTAAAAAAATTCTGATCGCCAATCGGGGTGAAATCGCGCTGCGGGTCATTCGTGCATGTCGCGAAATGGGCATTCAATCGGTTGCGGTGCATTCCACCGCTGACGCAGATGCTATGCATGTGCGCATGGCCGACGAAAGCGTTTGTATCGGCCCGCCAAGTGGTACCCACAGCTATCTTTCAATCCCCAACCTGATTTCTGCCTGTGAAATTACCGGCGCGGAGGCCATTCACCCCGGCTACGGATTTTTGTCTGAAAACGCCAATTTTGTGCAAGTAATTGAAGATCACGGACTGGCATTTATTGGCCCTACGGCCGAACATATCCGGACCATGGGTGACAAAATTACGGCCAAAGAAACCATGCGAAAACTTGGCGTTCCTTGTGTTCCGGGTTCTGAGGGTAGCGTTGATACCATCGAAGAAGCACGCAAAATTGCCACTGAAATGGGTTATCCGGTTATCATCAAAGCCACAGCAGGCGGCGGCGGGCGCGGCATGAAAGTTGCGCAATCCGAGGATGACATCGACATTGCATTTTCCACAGCACGCGCTGAGGGGAAATCTGTTTTTGGCAATGAAGCGGTTTACCTCGAGAAATATTTAACCTTGCCCCGCCACATTGAAATTCAGGTTTTTGGTGATGGCAAAGGCGGTGCAGTGCATTTGGGAGAGCGCGACTGTTCGCTTCAGCGTCGTCACCAAAAGGTATTTGAGGAAGCCCCCTCGCCTGCAATCGATGAGGCCACCCGCCAGAGAATTGGCAAGGTTTGTTCGGATGCGATTTCCTCCATCAATTATGCTGGTGCTGGCACCATCGAATTTTTATATGAAAACGATGAGTTCTATTTCATTGAGATGAATACCCGTTTGCAGGTTGAACATCCGGTAACCGAGGCCATTTTCAATATTGATTTGGTACGTGAACAAATCAACGTGGCGGCTGGTTTGCCGATGTCATTTACCCAAGACAAACTGGTTATTACCGGCCACGCGATTGAATGCAGGATTAACGCGGAAAAGGTGCCGGAATTCCGGCCCTCCCCCGGCACAATCAAGCAATATCACGCCCCCGGTGGGCTGGGCGTGCGTATGGATAGCGCAATTTATAACGGCTATGCAGTGCCGCCGCATTATGACAGCCTCATCGGAAAATTGATTGTACACGCCCCTGATAGGCCTGCTGCGCTTGCCCGCGTTGAACGGGCTTTGGGTGAATTAGTGATTGACGGGATCGACACCACAATCCCGCTTTTTCATGCCTTGTTGCGCGAAAAGGCTGTCCAAACCGGCGATTATACCATCCACTGGCTGGAAAAATGGCTGGATACCAAACCGGAAATCTAACATGAAAGACATGCCGGACATTACCGCATCAATGCTTTTGTATGCTTATGCTTCTGGCGTGTTTCCAATGGCCGAATCCGCGGATTCTGACGAAATATTGTGGATTGATCCCGACATGCGCGGGGTCATTCCGTTGAATGAACTGCATGTCTCGCGCAGCATGAAAAAACTCCTGAAATCTGATCAATTCTCGATTTCCGTGGATACCAGGTTTTCCGATGTTGTTACTGCCTGCGCTGACAGAACCGAAACATGGATCAACCCCCAAATATTTGATTTATATGCTGAACTGCACGATATGGGCTATGCCCACTCCGTGGAGGTGTTGGAAAATGATGTTCTGGTTGGTGGGCTTTACGGTGTGTCGATTGAGGGTGCATTCTTTGGCGAAAGCATGTTTTCCAAACAGGCTAATGCCTCAAAAATCGCATTGGTAGCATTGGTGACGCGGTTGAAATATGGCGGGTATTTTTTGCTGGATACACAGTTTTTAACCCCGCATTTGGCCAGTATGGGGGGTGTCGAAATTACAAAAGCCGCTTATCAGGCACGTCTGGAAATCGCATTGCAGCGCGAAGCGGATTTTGGACGGCTTCAGTTTTCTGACACCGCGTCGATTTGGCAAGTTAACACCCAAATGTCATAACGCGGGTGATCGAGCGCTGATAATGCCGGGCTGCTGGCAAACATCCAGCCGTGAAATTTATCTTCTTCATCCCGAATGTCACGGATTTTCAATAATGCAAACGCATCTTTGTTAACATCATTGGGCGGGTATCGGCAGGCCTCTAGCGTGACCTCAAGCCGTTCAAATTGCAAAGTTTCGCCAATATCCATGGCAAAATCACCTACCACGCCGGTAATACGATCAAGCCCACGCAATATCGCGCCCGTGCCTTCATCAGAATTAGCGCTTCGCTCGCCATTAAACTGAAAGCCCGGCAATTGCAAAACCCCGTCAAGTGGCGATTCCATAATGGTGGGTAATGGCCCCTCAAATATGGATTGCGCGGCCACAGGGGAAACCATCATCATAGCAAAAAAAGTAAGTTTATTCATCAGGTTGCGTCACAAATTTCATTAATAAATTCAAGAGGCTAAGCGCGCCTTGGGTGTAAATAATTTCATCACCAGATACTAACATAACATCCGACCCACCTGGGGTTAATTCCAAAAACGTGCCCCCTAGTAATCCTTCTGAAGCTATTTTTGCTTCGGTATCATCCGGAATCTCAATATCATTGCGCACATCCAAAAATGCAATGGCCTGATAGGTTGTGGTATCAAGCGTAAGATCGGTTACAGTACCTACGTGAACGCCAGCAAGATGAACTTCGGAGCCAGTTGATAACCCCTCAGCGCTGAAAAATTTGGCGAAATACTGATGCGTGTCATTTGTCTTGCCAAACCCGCCCGCTTGTCCGGCGAATATCAAAAATCCGATCGCCGTTGCGACAACAACAGCGCCAATTAGCGATTCTGCTTTGGTGCTGGCCATTGGCTATTCCGGTTGCCACGCATCATAATCACTGCGTTTTTTTGGTGCCACGCGCATCAAGCTGCCCGCAGGACGATAAGCATCATCACTGCCGGTGCGGTTTTCAACATGCGGTTTTTCCCAAGCTTTATGGATCAAAGGATTGTCCCCCGGCATATTGTCAAACGTATGATGCAACCAACCATGCCATTCCGGTGAAATCCGAGACCCTTCAATCGCGCCCTTATAAATCACCCAGCGTCTGGCCTTATAGGTATAGTATTTGTTCCCAAGCCCGTCTTCGCCAACCAATGTGCCTTTGCGCCATGTGAACAGGCGCGTGCCAATGCTTTGATCATTCCACCATGTCAAAAGTTGTAGAATAAATTTCATAATCAGGCTCCCGCTAGGCTGAGACGGTTTCTTCTTTGGCGTCCGCATAGATCATCAAAGGCGCGCCGGATTTACCGATTGCTTCTTCATTAACCACAACTTCAACCACGTTTTCCATGCCGGGGAGTTCAAACATCGTATCCAACAGCACTTCTTCGAGAATTGACCGCAACCCGCGCGCGCCAGTTTTACGCTGAATGGCCCGTGCGGCAATGGCTTGCAGCGCGTCATCTGTCAGCGTTAGCTTCACGTTTTCCATCTCAAATAAGCGTTGATATTGCTTGATCAAAGCATTTTTCGGTTGAGTCAGGATGGTGATCAGCGCGTCAGAATCTAAATCAGTCAGCGTTGCAATTACCGGCAGACGGCCAACAAATTCGGGGATCAGGCCGAATTTCAACAAATCTTCTGGTTCAAGTTCTTGAAAAATATCGCCAACGGAGCGGGCTTCTTCGTCTTGAACATCTGCGCCAAACCCAACAGCAGAGCCTTTACCACGGGCAGAGATGATTTTTTCAAGGCCCGAAAAAGCGCCGCCACAAACAAACAGAATATTTGTAGTATCAACTTGCAAAAATTCCTGCTGCGGATGTTTGCGCCCACCTTGTGGCGGCACGGATGCAACCGTGCCTTCCATGATTTTCAACAGCGCCTGCTGCACGCCTTCGCCAGAAACATCCCGCGTAATCGACGGATTATCAGATTTGCGGCTGATTTTATCAACTTCGTCGATATAGACAATGCCGCGTTCAGCGCGCTCAACATTGTATTCAGCAGATTGCAGCAATTTTAAGATAATGTTTTCAACGTCTTCGCCAACATAACCTGCTTCGGTCAATGTCGTAGCATCAGCCATCGTAAACGGCACATCCAAAATTCGTGCCAGTGTTTGTGCCAGTAATGTTTTGCCACAACCCGTTGGCCCAATCAGCATTATGTTGGATTTTGCCAGCTCGATCTCGGGGTTTTTGGCGGCATGATTCAAGCGTTTGTAATGGTTATGCACCGCCACAGAAAGCACCCGTTTGGCGACCTCCTGACCGATTACATAATCATCCAGCACACCGCAAATTTCTTTGGGGGTTGGCACACCGACCGAAGATTTTACCAAACTTGATTTGGTTTCCTCACGGATTATGTCCATGCACAGTTCAACACATTCGTCACAAATGAAAACGGTTGGTCCCGCGATCAGTTTGCGAACCTCATGCTGGGATTTGCCGCAAAACGAGCAATATAAGGTATTTTTGCTGTCTGAGCCTACTGATTTAGTCATCCAACTCTCCCGCCTATTTGTATCATCGAAGGCATCGACCTATGAAATAATTTGACCCTATAAGACCATGATCAGCCAAGAGCTACAAGCCTCAACCACGCAGAATTAGCTATCATCTGCATCCTTGGGGCGGCGTGTTACGATATCGTCAACAATGCCCCAATCCTTGGCTTGTTCGGCCGTCATGAAATTGTCACGGTCCAGTGCTTCTTCGACCTCAGCCAAAGTTTTGTCGGTGTGGTCCACATAAATCTGGTTTAAACGCATCTTGATGGCCTGAATTTCCTTTGCGTGCAGCGCAATATCGCTGGCCTGCCCCTGAAACCCGCCAGAGGGCTGATGCAACATAATACGGCTGTTTGGCAGGGTTTTACGCATACCCTTTTCACCGCCAGCCAACAACATTGCCCCCATTGAGGCAGCCTGCCCAATGCACACAGTTGCGATTTTGGGTTGGATATATTGCATCGTGTCATAAATCGCCAAACCACTGCTGACCACACCACCGGGGGAGTTGATATACATCGCAATATCTTTTTTAGGGTTTTCAGCCTCAAGAAACAGTAACTGGGCCACAATAATTGTCGCCATCTGGTCCTCTACCTGACCGGAAACAAAAATAATCCGCTCTTTTAGCAGGCGAGAGAAAATATCGTACCGTACAGACCCGCGTGCGGTGGTTTCCTCCACACTCGGAATCACAAAACCGGTTTCATTCATCATAGAGTTCAGCATGTTGTCGCCTTTTTCACGTTTGCCGCACTTAATACGGGGAATTCGTTTCATAAAGGTTTAATCGCCTTGCCCCCGAGCTTCAAGAGCAACTGCGCAAAAGGTGATGTGATAAATTAGCCAAGACTTGTTTGTATGAACGTCATTTTTATGTATAGTTTGACAAAGCATTTTTAAGGTTGGGTTAGTTATGTTCACAATAACAAACGATAAAAACAAAATTATAGCCAAACGTACTTTGAAATTATCAAAGTCCACAGTGCTACCGGCGGCAAATTTATTATGCAATATTTCTGTTGACCTGGGCATTGACCTAAATGGTGAAGGCAAAAACATTGTCGCAAAATTCGACAAATTGTTTAATGGAAAAGTATCGAAAAAGATAAAAAAACAAGATGATCAAATCGATACAGCCCGTCGATTATTGGCCAGGATGCTGCACGAAAATCAATCTGAAGCAAAAATCAAACAATTCGCAGACGTTCAGCAAGAAGAAATTATCCGTGATTGGAACACTTTTGCGCGCATCGAACTTAAACGCGCAGCGTTAGATGCTGTTGACGATTCGATCAAATCTCTAGGTGCCAAAACCAGTATTGTTTTTAAAGACTTAAAAATCAAATATGAGAATAATGAGCTGAATGACCAGAAAATGAAATTTATGACTGGTGTACTTGATTTGGCTGGGCAAAAAGGTGCCACTGGGCGCAAAACCTCTGGGGGTATGGCGGCGCTGGTTTCAACACTGGGCAATGTTAACACCAATATGCGTGGCTATTTGGGGGGCTGGGCCGCCAATGTAAAGCTTTTCAAACAAGCGGCTAATGATGCAAATATAGTGCGAAATAATATCGCCCAAATGAGCAAAGCCACAAAAACACTTAGCGCGCGCCTTGAACGTATTAAGAAAATCGAAGCTGCAACCAAGGCCCGGATTACCGGCTCTGTTGCGCAGGGTGAAAAAACTGTGGCAGAGCTAGAAAAAGCGGCCAAAGTCGCTGTGTTAAACCAACAACAGAAAATCGCGCCTATCGCCAAAGCAGCCGGGAAGTCTTTTGCAGAAGCCAGCAATTCAGCAAAAAAAATGGACCTGAAAGGCACGGATTCTAGTAAATTGGAGACCCTGCTAAAAGACATTAACAATAAGCTGCAAACTGCTGAAATTATGGCAAAAAAACAATCTGAATCAATTATGAAGTCTGCCAGAATTGCGAATGAAATTTTTAACGATTCTAAAAAAGGCGCGCAAGCCGTGACAATGGTACTGAAAGAATTAAAGATTCAATCACGGCAACTCTAGATGCGATACAAAGCCGAGCGAAGCGAGGCCATGACCCAAAGTTAATCCACTTATTGCGCCAGCAATAATGTGGGTTAACGAGGGTTTTTGTTTTGGATGTGTTCTCCCGCCTGATTATAAATTTTCCTTCCGGAAAACCCAAATCAGTTGGGCCAGGCCTCACTGCGTTCGGAGACCAAAAAAGGCGGCCACAGGGGCCGCCTTTTTGTATGCTTGCGGAAAATACTTATTCTTCGTCGAGAGCTTCGATCGCTTTTTGTAGATCATCTTTTGACACAGATTTATCCGTAACTTTTGCAAGCTCCAGAATGTAATCCACAACTTTGTCTTCATAAAGTGGCGCGCGCATTTGCTGTTGTGCCTGCTCGTTTTTCTGAATGAATTCAAAGAATTCGCGCTCTTGCCCAGGATATTGACGCGCTTGGTTCATCATCATTTGCTGCATTTCTGCATCGGAAACGGTGATTTCGTTTTTGTTGCCAAGTTCCGCCAATAACAAGCCCAAACGCACGCGACGGTCTGCCAGTTTTTTGTGCTCGTCGGTCGCTTCAACCGGATCATGGTCATGACCTTCAACATCCGGGTTTTCTTCGTGCCATAGCTGATGCGCAATTTGGCCAGCTTCGGCTTCTACCAAAGATGGCGGTAGATCAAAATCAAACATAGCGTCCAATTCATCCATCAAGCCACGCTTAAGAACAGTGCGCGCCGCGCCTTTATATTCTTCAGCAAGACGTTCTTTAACCTGTTTTGTAAGGCCTTCAAGGTTTTCCGCGCCGTAACGCTCGCCCAAGGCATCGTTGATTTCTGCTGGCTTAGGTTCATTCACGGCTTTCACTGTGCACGTAAATACGGCGTCTTTGCCTTTCAGGTTTTCGGCCTGATATTCCGCAGGAAATGTAACCTTTACGTCCAGTTCATCATCTTCTTTGGCGCCAACAAGCTGCTCTTCAAAGCCGGGGATAAAGCTGTTTGACCCCAATACCAGCGGGTAATCTTCGGCCTCGCCGCCTTCAAATGCTTCGCCGTCAACTTTGCCCAAGAAATCGATCACAATCTGATCGCCGTCTTTGGCTTTTGAGCCCTTGCGGCGTTTTTCAAAATTAGTTGCGCCTTTGGCGATGTTTTCCAGTGCTTCGGTAACGGCTTCATCGTCAATCTCAACAACCAAACGGTCCAGTTCGATAGTACCAAAATCACCTTCAGGAACGTCAGGCAGGCGTTCATAAGCCATGGTAACCTGAATATCGTCGCCCTCTTTCCATTCGTCATTGGTCATTTTTACATCGGGTTGTTGCGCGGGGCGATCGCCGGTTTTTTCAAACTGGGCCTTCATCGCGTTATCAACCGATTCTTGCATGGCTTCGCCCATGACAGATTTGCCAAACATTTTTTTCATCAAGGCGATCGGGGCTTTGCCCTTGCGAAAACCCTTCATCTGAAAATCAGCGCGGGCTGTTTCCAGCTTTTCATCCACAATCGCTGCCATGTCGCTTGCAGCGATGGTGATCTCATAGGCGCG
>CAZCDC010000030.1:0-22061 GCA_964497195.1 uncultured Rhodobacterales bacterium
TCAACGGCTTTGTCTGCGTCGCGGTAAATCTGTTCCACAATATCCTGGCGTTTAATATCAGGGCGATGGCGCATGGTTAGCACAATCGCGCCAATCATCGCCACCAGCAGGATCAAACCAGAGGCCTGAAACAGATACACATATTTGGTATAAATCAGCATCCCCAGCGCGACGGTATTTTCAACATCCTCGGGCGCGGGCGCAACAGCGGCGCGCATTTCAGGCGCCAAACCGGCGGTGGACCAGATACCAACCACCAACAACAATTCCACCAGCAAAATCAGCCCGAACAACGTGCCGATACGGGCATATTTGGACATGCCCGATTTTAGCTCGGCAAAATTCACATCCATCATCATGACCACAAACAAAAATAGCACCATCACCGCGCCCACATAAACAATAACCAGCAACATGGCGATAAATTCCGCGCCCATAATCACAAACAAACCAGAAGCCGAGAAAAACGTCAGGATCAACCACAAAACCGAATGCACAGGGTTGCGCGACAGCGTAACCATCAGGGCAGCCGCCACAGCCACACCGGAAAACAAGTAAAAAGCGAGGGTCGCTATGACCATAATATTTTCCTTTATCTAGCGGTAAGGCGCATCAAGTTCGAGGTTACGGGCAATTTCAGCCTCCCAGCGCTCACCATTGGCCAGCAGTTTTTCTTTGTCATAAAACAGTTCTTCGCGAGTCTCTGTCGCGTATTCAAAATTTGGCCCCTCAACGATGGCATCCACCGGACAGGCTTCTTCGCAAAAGCCGCAAAAAATACATTTGGTCATGTCGATATCATAGCGCGTGGTGCGGCGCGACCCGTCCTCGCGCGGTTCTGCATCAATGGTAATGGCCTGCGCCGGGCAAATCGCCTCGCATAATTTACACGCAATACAGCGTTCTTCGCCATTGGGATACCGGCGCAACGCATGTTCACCACGAAAACGCGGGCTAAGCGGGCCTTTTTCATGGGGGTAATTCAGCGTAGCTTTGGGCCGAAAGAAATATTTCATCCCCGTGCCAAAGGCACCAATAAAATCGGTCAGCAAAAACCGCTTGATTACTTTTGAAACTGTTACAGTCATTTCAGCCCCCTACTGCCCAGCGCGCATAGGCAGGAACGCCCATTTGCGCCATTGCCGCCACAAAAACCACCCAACCCAGCGATAGCGGCAGAAATACTTTCCACCCCAAGCGCATCAACTGGTCATAGCGATAGCGCGGCACAAGCGCCTTAACCATCGCAAACATAAAGAACAAAGCACCCATTTTCAGGATCATCCACCAGATACCATCGGGCAGGAATGAAACCGGCGACAGCCAGCCGCCAAAGAACAAAATCGTCATAAGCGCACACATCAGCACCACAGCCATCAATTCACCAATCATGAATAGCAAAAACGGCGTGGCGGAATACTCAACCTGATAACCTGCCACCAATTCGGCTTCTGCCTCGGGCAAATCAAAAGGCGGACGGTTGGTTTCAGCCAAGGCCGAGACGAAAAACAAAATAACCATCGGGAAATGCGGCAACCAATACCAGCCGATCGCACCATAATCAGTATCTTGGGCATGGACAATTGCGGTTAAATTCAGCGATCCGGTTGAAAGCAAAACACCAACAATAATAAACCCGATCGAAACCTCATAAGAAATCATCTGTGCGGTGGAGCGCAACGCCCCCAAAAACGGGTATTTGGAATTAGACGCCCAACCGCCAAGAATTACGCCGTAAACTTCTAATGAGCCAATGGCAAAAAGATACAATATCCCGACATTAAGGTTTGAAACCACCCAGCCATCGTTAAACGGAATAACCGCCCACGCCACTACCGCCAGAATAAAGGTCAACATCGGCGCGATGAAAAACACCACCTTGTCAGCCCCCGCCGGCACCACAACTTCTTTGACAATATATTTGATAAAATCCGCAAAGCTTTGCAGCAGGCCAAACGGGCCAACCATGTTTGGCCCTTTGCGCATCTGCACCGCCGCCCAGATTTTGCGATCGGCATACATAAGGAATGCCAAGGCCACCAGAATAAGCACAACCACCAGCAGCGATTGCCCCAGAATTACCAGAAACGTGCCAAAATAGAACCCGAATGTGTCAATCATAAACTGCATGTTCTACTCCGCCGCCATGGGTTTTTGGGCCTGATTCAACTGGCTGACTTCTGCCATGGTTTGCGAGGCCCGCGCAATCGGATTGGTGAGATAATAATCAGAAATAGCCGAATTAAACCCGCCAGCCTTAAGTTTTTTCGGCGTGGCGCTGTGCCAGTCATTTTTTGGCACAACATCCAGCGCCGCCAAATGCGGAAATTCCTTGAAAAGACCACTACGAAGCTGTGCCAAACTGTCAAACGGCAAACCCGCGCCCAGCTCTGCCGAAAGTGCTCGGATAATCGCCCAGCCCTCGCGGGCATCCCCCGGCGCAAAACCGGCCCGATTGGCCATTTGTGGGCGCCCCTCGGTATTAACAAAAATACCGGATTCTTCGGTATAGGCCGCGCTTGGCAAAATAACATCAGCGCGGTGCGCGCCCCGATCGCCGTGCGAGCCTTGATAAATCACAAACGGCCCTGCATCAATATCCAGCTCGTCAGCGCCAAGATTATAAACCACGTCAGCCCCGTCCAATGCCGAAATCATACCGCCCTCGGTATTAAATCCGATATCCATGCCGCCAACCCGCGCGGCGGCGGTGTGCAGCACCATGAATTTGCTTTCGGTCACCTCGGCAAACCGCATGGCTTGTGACAAAACCGCCTCGCCGTCCGGGCCTTGCAGCGCAGCTTGGCCAATAATCACCACGGTATCTTTGCCAAGCGCATCAGAGCCAGAGCCATCAGCAATTTGCATCAGCGCCTCGCGCCCTTCACCCAGATGGGTATATTCATAGGTCAGATCAACCGCCTGACCAACAAGGCCAATTTTGGCACCCGCCGCCCAAGCCTTGCGAATGCGCGCATTCAGCACCGGCGATTCAAGGCGCGGATTGGTGCCGATCAGCATAATTGCCTTTGCGGTATCAATATCCTCAATCGCGCATGTCCCCACATAACCCGAGCGATTATCAATCGGCAAATACGCCCCGTCAACGCGGCATTCCACATTGCCACCCGCGCCGCCAATCAGCGATTTTAGCGCATACATTGCTTCAACACTGGCCAGATCACCGGCAATAGCGGCCACTTTTTTGCCATCCACCGCGGCAACAATCGCGCTAAATGCTTCATCCCAAGATGTTTTTTGCAGCTTGCCCTTAACCCGAACATATGGCGTATCCAGCCGTTGGCTGCGCAACCCGTCCCACACAAAACGGGTTTTGTCAGAAATCCATTCCTCATTCACGCCGTCATGATTACGCGGCAATATCCGCATGACTTCGCGGCCTTTGGTATCCACCCGAATGTTGGACCCAAGTGCGTCCATCACATCAATAGTTTCGGTTTTGCGCAGCTCCCATGGCCGTGCAGAAAAAGCATAAGGCTTGCTGGTCAGCGCGCCAACAGGGCATAAATCAATGATATTACCTTGCAAATTACTATCGAGCGTAGACCCCAAATAGGTGGTAATCTCCGCATCTTCGCCGCGACCTGTTTGGCCCATATTCAAAATACCCGCGACCTCGGAGGTAAAACGCACACAGCGGGTGCAAGAAATACACCGCGTCATGGTGGTGGCCACCAGCGGCCCAAGCTGCAAATCATCGCTGGCGCGTTTGGCCTCTCGCGAACGCGAAAAATCAACGCCATACGCCATGGCTTGGTCTTGCAAATCACACTCGCCGCCCTGATCACAAATCGGGCAATCCAGCGGATGATTAAGCAGCAAAAATTCCATCACCCCTTCGCGGGCCTTTTTCACCATTGGCGATTTGGTTTTCACCACGGGCGGCTGGCCTTCTGGGCCGGGGCGCAAATCACGCACCTGCATCGCACAGCTTGCCGCAGGTTTTGGCGGGCCACCCACAACCTCAACCAAGCACATGCGGCAATTGCCGGCAATTGTGAGGCGTTCATGATAGCAAAAACGCGGAATTTCAATGCCGATAATCTCGGCGGCCTGAAGGATGGTCATCGCACCGTCTACTTCCAGCTCAACGCCGTCGATGATGATTTTTTTGAGGTCAGACATAGCTACTCCGCCGCCACTGCGCGGTTTTCAGACCGCAAAATTTCGTTATCTTTTAGGTATTTCCAGCCAAAGGCCTGATTATTTTCGCCGTTTTTACGCAGGTTTTCCAGCCGCGCCAGCGCCTCGTCCAATGTCGGGATATGGCCAATTGGCACAAACCACATCACAAAGCTCATCTCGGCCAGAATTTCAAACCACTCGGCCCGACGATTGAAAAACTGTTTATGCACGGTGTTGAACACAAAATCATGTAAATACCCGGCGTTTTCCCACATGGTTAAATTAGGCACAAAGCGGCTGTCACCGTTCAGTTTGGTTTCGGTATTGCCCTGCCCCGGCTCGCCCGAGCCTTCCATCATCCACACAAACCCGCGGCTGCGTTTGCCAAGACCATTGATTAGGTCAAGCGCGTTCATAAATTCTGCCACCCGAGGATCATCGGTTTCGGCCACCAAACGGCCGATATTCAGCTCAACAAGATGGGTGTTTTCTGGCTGTTTCATATGGTGTCCCACCTTGCGGCTTCGGGGTCGATATCGGAAATACATTCCCAAACGGTGCGTAAATCCATAATGCCGGAAAACAGGTTTCCGTTAAAAAGCTGGCTAACCGAGCATTTTTCAATCACACGGCGCGGGCTAAGAACAAACGGATTTTGGAACATATCGCTAAATGAAAAATCTGGCCGAACACCAGCCTCGTTAAACACCCCGGCATGTTCGTAATACCGGCGCACCAAATAACTGACTTTCTGAAAATCGCGCAAACAATGCTGCCGCGCCATTAAATCTTCGCCCACTTCCTCACGGCAAATATCAGTTGCCATTTCCCACGGATCTTCCGCGCTTACCAGCGCAGGAAACAATAGGGTTAGAATGAGAGCGAGTTTTTTCACAAACTACTCCGCTGCCACGGCACTAACGCGCCCGGTTTTTTGGTGTTTAATCCGGTCTTCAATCTCATTGCGAAAATGCCGCACAAGCCCCTGAATGGGCCAAGCCGCCGCATCACCAAGCGCACAAATTGTGTGCCCCTCAACCTGTTTGGTTACGTCCAGCAACATGTCAATTTCTTCAACTTCGGCCTCGCCGGTTACCAGACGGTCCATGACCCGCATCATCCAGCCGGTGCCTTCGCGGCACGGCGTGCATTGGCCACAGCTTTCATGTTTGTAAAATTTGCTCAGCCGCCAGATGGCTTTGATAACGTCCGTGCTTTGATCCATGACAATTACCGCCGCGGTTCCCAGCCCCGATCGTTGTTCGCGCAGCCAGTCAAAATCCATGATCGCATCATTGCACACATCCGCAGGCAAAAGCGGCACAGAGGACCCCCCCGGAATAACCGCCTTCAAATTCTTCCAGCCACCGCGCACCCCGCCGCAATGCTTATCGAGCAATTCGCGCAGCGGAATAGACATGGCTTCTTCAACCACACAAGGGTTAACCACATGGCCCGAAATGCCAAACAATTTGGTTCCAGCGTTATTAGCACGGCCAATGCTGGCAAACCAATCCGGCCCACGGCGCAAAATGGTCGGCACCACGGCAATTGATTCAACATTGTTTACCGTGGTCGGACAGCCATAAAGCCCCACACCCGCCGGAAATGGCGGCTTCATGCGCGGCATTCCCTTGCGCCCCTCAAGGCTTTCGAGCAGCGCAGTTTCTTCACCGCAAATATACGCACCCGCGCCATGCACCAAATAAAGATCAAAATCCCAGCCAGATTTGGCGGCATTTTTGCCCAGCAATCCCGCATCATAACATTCATCAATGGCGATTTGCAGCGCCTCGCGCTCACGGATGAATTCACCACGAATATAAATATAACCCGCATGCGCGCCCATGCCAAAACCGGCAATCAAACAACCCTCGATCAAGGTATGGGGATCATGGCGCATGATCTCGCGGTCTTTGCAGGTGCCCGGTTCAGATTCGTCAGCATTCACCACCAGATAGCTGGGGCGACCGTCGCTTTCCTTGGGCATAAACGACCATTTAAGGCCGGTCGGAAAACCAGCCCCGCCACGGCCACGCAAGCCAGAACCCTTGACCTGCTCAACAACCCAGTCACGGCCCTCGCGGATAAAGCCCGCCGTGCCGCTCCAATGGCCACGCGATTTTGCGCCCTTTAGCGAACGGTCATGCATACCGTAAAGATTGGTAAAGATCCGGTCTTGGTCTTTAAGCATTTTATTCTCCGCTGTTTTGGCGCGAACGCCAAACCCTAAAAAATACGATCATCGCAAAGGCAAAACACGCCAATGATATGAAATCAATCAAAAACGCAAAACGCGGTGACAAGCCAAGCTGGCCACCCAGCCAAGACCCACCCATTAGCAAAACCACCGCCGCGATCATCACATAAGATGCCAGCCTGGTCTGTTTGCGTTGGTTTTGTTCTGCGTTTTTGGTCATGGTTATTTTGCCAGCTCTTTGGCTTGGTCAACCCAATTGTCGCGGCTGACGCGGCCCTTGAAACTCACCAAATTCTGGTCAGCCCATTCAACCTCAGATTTGCTCCAAGCAGCGATTTGATCAAAATGAAAAACGCCCGCTTTATTCAGCTCGCCTTCCAGCTTTGGCCCAACACCTTTGATCTGTTTGAGATCATCGCCTTTGCCGTCGCGCGCTGCCGTAAGCAATTTTGGCTTGTCGCCATCAGCACCGGATTCTGCATCAGCTTTTGCCGCTGGTTTTGGCTTTGGCTTTGGCTTTGGTTTTGGAGCAGCTTTTGGTTTTGGAGCAGCTTTGGTAGCCGGCTTTGGTTTAGCCGCAGCTTTTGGTTTAGCCGCAGGCTTTGGTTTGGCCTTTGCCGCAGGTTCGGGTTTTGCAACAGGTGCTGGTGCTGGCTTTGGTGCTGGTGTGGAAACAGCAGCCGGCGTTGCAGCAGCCGGTGTTGCTATTGTTTGTTGTCCGCGATTTACTGTGCGTGATTTGCACAAATATCCAGAAACAAACCAACCAATCGCCAGCAATACCAGTAACAATATCAGGCTTGGCCAAAATGATAGCCACATGCCAAGTATCAAAGTAATAATCACCGCAATTATTGCCGCAATAATAAAGTTCCGCGTCATGCATTTGCTGTCGCTCATATAATGTTCACTCATTCTTCTTCTCCCTTAACTTGCCAATTCTTTGGCCTGCGTAACCCAGTTATCCCGCGTTATACGCCCCTTAAAGCTGACCAGATTCTCATCTGCCCATGCCACTTCTTTTACAGTCCATTTTGCGATTTGATCAAAATGAAACACCCCCGCAGCGTTTAATTCTTTTTCCAGCTTTGGCCCAACACCGCTGATTTTTTTCAAATCATCCGCGCCACCATCACGGGGCTTGCTTAACAATGCCGGCTTATCCGCATCCGATGCTGCCACAGATTCAGGCGGCTTTTTTGCAACTGCTTTTCTAGTTTTTGGCTTTGGCCGGATCAAAACCGGAACCTCGTCACCCTGAATACGTTTGACCGTATCGCCCAAGGCAACCGCAATCCCGACCGAGCCGTTAAACTCCTCACCGCTAAAATCTTTTAGCGTGGTCAGCCCACCGCGCGGCTCACACGAAAAACGCCCGTTTTGCGAACCGGGTTTTGGCACCTCGCCACGCGCAAAACCGGCCAATATCTCGCGAAAGCTATCCGCCGTCAGATCCTCATAATAATCCTTGCCAATCTGGGCCATTGGCGCATTGGCACAGGCCCCGAGGCATTCGACCTCTTCCCAGCTAAAATTGCCATCTGCAGAAATTTCATGGGCATTCGTCGCGATTATTTCCTGACAAACACCGATCAAATCCTCGGCGCCACAAATCATACAAGACGTAGTGCCGCACACCTGAATATGAGCAATCGCCCCCACCGGTTTAAGCTGAAACATGAAATAAAAGCTGGCAACCTCAAGCACCCGAATTTCAGCCATGCCCAACATGTTGGCCACATATTCAATGGCGGGCTGGCTAACCCAGCCCTCTTGTTCCTGCGCGCGCCACAACAGCGGGATAACCGCGCTGGCCTGACGCCCTTCGGGGTATTTGGTGATTTGACCCTTTGCCCATGCCATATTGGCATCAGTAAAAGCAAAACTATCGGGTTGTTCAGTATGTAGTCGGCGTTGCATTAACGGCAATTCTCCGCAGTAAGAGTAACAATATCGCGGCTTGGAGGTAATGTAATTACCCCTTCCGCCTCGAGATCGGTGATAAGGCCAAAGGCCGTGTTCTGGTCCAGCCCGGCAACCGGCAAAATGGATCCAAATTCGCCAGCGGTCAGGGTGCAATTATTGTCGCGCAACACCTCAATAAAAATATCGCGCGGCTCCATAGAGCCAAGGCTGGCACCTGAAACACAAAGCGGTGCTGCGATATGCAAGGTTTGGCCGCCGTCAGGAGTTGTCGCGCGCCCATCATTAAGCATATTCGCCGCAACCCCCATTGCTAAATTGAAATCCATGCCAGCGGCGCTGGTCATGTTACGCGCATCTGTCTGGCTTAAGGTGCAGTCATTCGCCGCCATCAACATCAAAAATTGCGCCTCGGGGTCATTTTCCATCGAAACATCCGGCATATCAATATCAGAGCTCTGGGAATCAGCCATGTTGTCATTGCCGATGCACATCAAACTGGTAATGGTCAAAGTTGTGTCATCATCAGAAAAATACCCATCATCTTGCGCTACCAATTGGTCCGAGATCATATAGACAGCCTCCATAGACAAACCCGCCGCCGGAAATAAATCTCTGGCCTCCAGCTCTGTCATTTCGCAACCGTTTTGGGCCATGATATTAAAAAATGTATCATAGTCGCCAGGGACTAGGTCGAACATCGGAACATCAGGGGTCACCGCTGATTCAAGGCCCTCAGCACCACAAATAGGCGGGTTGAAAACCAAAGCCGCACTATCATCTATTGAGGCAAGCCCATCAGCAACCAGTTCCATAGCCAAAGCAACGCCGACATTCGGATCCAGACCACCTGCTGAAAATACTTCGTGCGAAAAACCGGATTCTATCCGGCAACCTTGCGTTTCCATGATGCTAAGCAACAGGGCCATATTATCGTCAACGCTGCTGTCATTGCTGGCTTGCTCGGGTGTTACGTTTGATGAGCAATGGTCTTGAGATATTAACAAAACGTCTTCAGGGGTTAAAACACCGTATCCTTGGTCAACGATGTATTCCGATATTCTAAAACCGGCGTCCTCTTCTATGCCGGCTGCGGCTAATGCTGCTATGGCCTCATCCGCGCCAAGCTGACAGTTGTTATCCGCCATCATAACCATAAATTGCTGCACAACCGGATCAGCCCAGAAACCATAAATTACCGCCGGAGCGAGCACCTCAAGGGCTGGAAAACATAACGGCATATCAACCACAAGCTCGGCATTTGCAGATAAGCGCGCATAGCCAGCCTCGATCAGGCTCTCGCTAACGACAACCGCAAGCGATGCATCCATACCCGCCATCGCAAAAACCGTGCCGACTTGGTTTTCTGAAACAACACAGCGGTTCAACGCCATTATTTCAAAAAATTGCTGCACATTCGGGTCATCCAGTAAATCAGAGGACGCGCCATCACCCGCAACACAATTACCGCCAGCTATGCCAAGGCTGCCATTTTCAAACACCACAGCACCCGACGCAATCAATACTCTGGCAGCGGCCTGTGTCCGTTCTTTGTCAAATCCGTGGGTGGGAAAAATGCTTTCAGCCTCGGCTTCGGTCATAAAACAACCATTTTGCGCGATGATTTCCAAAAATTCCTCAAGATCAGATTGATTTGATTGTGCAATCACAGGCGCGGCCAGCCACAGGCTTGTTGCAACGCATATCAATTTTCCAAACAATTTAATCATATCAATCCCCTACGTTCGCCGAGAACAATTTCTGCGCATTTATTGTTTATATCTAGAATTCCCGTAAAAAACTGGTCAGATGCCAAAAATATTTCCGCAAGCCAAAGCCGGGGTTGGCTGATCGGATTAGGGATTTCATCCACCATCCAGTCATAGTTTTGCCCCGAAACATCCGCATTGCGCATCGTGGCCGCAACGCTGATCATTTGCTGGATCCGGTCAATACCTTCATCCATTTCCGCAATAATTATTGCGGTTTCAGTGCGTGCGTAAAAACTTAACAAAGCCAGCTGCGCGCGCGTGTCAGACAGTATTTTTTCGTGATCAGAAAACCCGTCACCAACCGCAATCGGAAAACGCGCCACCGTGGTTTCCAGTGTGGCATCATCAATTTCATCCAATGTGCTGCGCGGCACAATCGTTAGATATTGTCGTATAACATCGGAGCTAAGCTTGATGTTTATCACCGAATTCTCACATACCAGTATCTGCCGGTTTTGCAAATTTCCGGCAAATTGTGAATTTAAGGTCTTGCTAATGGAAAACGACTGCACCGCAATTACAACCGCAGTTGTAAGGGTAGCAAGCGCCATAATCCATTGAGTAAGCCCTTGGTTCATCTATCAATTTCCCCAAAAACCACATCCATCGTCCCGATCAATGCGGCAATATCGGCCAGTTGATGTCCGGTGCCCATAAAATCCATCGCCGCCAGATGCGCATAGCCCGGCGCCCGGATTTTGACTTTATACGGCATATTGGTGCCCTTTGAGACCAGATAGACACCAAACTCCCCTTTGGGAGCCTCAACCGCCACATAAACTTCGCCTTCGGGAACATGAAAACCCTCGGTATAAAGTTTGAAATGGTGGATCAATGCTTCCATCGAGGTTTTCATATCAGCCCGTTTGGGCGGCGTCAGCTTGCCGCGCGCCAATATATCTTGGCCTTTGCATTCATTCAGCTTCACGATGGCTTGTTGAATTATTTTCAGGCTCTCGCGCATTTCGGCCATGCGCATTAGATACCGGTCATAACAATCACCGTTTGTGCCAATCGGAATTTGGAAATCAAACTCGTCATAACATTCATACGGCTGGTTGCGCCGCAAATCCCACGCAATGCCGGTGGAACGCAGCATAACGCCGGTCATTGCATAATCCAGCGCGTCTTGTTGTTTTAGAATGCCGATATCAACATTGCGTTGTTTGAAAATCCGGTTTTCGGTCAGCAGATTGGCCATGTCATCCAGCACTGCGGGGAATGTTAAGGTCCATGCCTGAATGTCATCAACCAGTTTTTGCGGCAAATCCTGATGCACGCCGCCGGGGCGGAAATAATTGGCGTGCAAACGCGCGCCGCACGCCCGTTCGCAAAATATCATCAGGCTTTCACGCTCATCAAAACCCCAAAGATTTGGCGTCAATGCACCAACATCCATAGCTTGCGAACCGACATTCATCAGATGATTCATAATGCGGCCAATTTCGCAAAACAACACACGAATAAGCGACGCCCGACGCGGGATTTCCACGCCTGTCAGTTTTTCAATCGCCAAACACCAAGCATGTTCTTGGTTCATTGGGGCGACATAATCCAGCCGGTCAAAATAGGGCAGGTTTTGCAGATATGTGCGGCTTTCCATCAGTTTTTCGGTGCCGCGATGCAGCAAGCCAACATGGGGGTCGACGCGCTCAACTATCTCGCCGTCCAGCTCCAGCACCATGCGCAAAACACCGTGCGCAGAGGGATGCTGCGGGCCAAAATTAATGTTGAAATTACGGATTTTCTGCTTGCCGGTCAGGGTATCGTTAGTGCCGTCCATCATTTACCCTCCGGCTTTTGCTCACCCGATTTTTCGTCACCCGGCAGGATGTATTTGGCACCCTCCCATGGCGACATAAAATCAAACTGGCGATATTCCTGTGTTAGCGATACCGGCTCATAGACACAGCGTTTTTCAACCTCGTCATAGCGCATTTCCACATAGCCCGTGGTGGGGAAATCTTTGCGTAAGGGATGGCCGGTAAACCCATAATCAGTTAGCAAACGGCGCAAATCCGGATGGCCGGAAAATTTGACGCCATACATATCAAACACTTCGCGCTCAAACCAGTTGGCCGAGGGATGGATTTCGGTAATTGTCGGCGCATTTTCACCATCAGAAATATCGGCCTTAACCCGAATACGCTGGTTCAGCACCATTGATAGAAAATGATAAACCAGCTCAAAGCGCTTTTCGCGCTCGGGGTAATCTACTGCTGTAATGTCAATCATCTGGGTAAACTGGCACAACGCATTAGTGCGCAGAAATTCTACAAAATTGGGAATGCTGGCCGGAATAATCCAAACCGTCAATTCTCCGTTTACAACCTCACAACGGCGCACCGCGTTGGTTTGTTTGGCCTCGATTATGGCCCCAAGTTCAATCAATGCTTCTGACATATCTATTACCTTGCAATCGTGCCGGTTCGGCGAATTTTTCGCTGGAGCTGTAAAATTCCATACATCAATGCCTCAGCCGTTGGCGGGCAGCCGGGCACATAAATATCAACCGGAATAATCCGGTCACAACCACGCACCACAGAATAGGAATAATGGTAATACCCACCGCCATTGGCACAAGACCCCATCGAAATCACATAACGTGGTTCGGGCATCTGGTCATAAACCTTGCGCAGCGCTGGCGCCATTTTGTTTGTAAGCGTCCCCGCCACGATCATCAAATCAGATTGGCGCGGGCTGGCGCGCGGCGCGGTGCCAAAACGCTCCAGATCATAGCGCGGCATGGATGTGTGGATCATTTCCACCGCACAGCACGCCAAACCAAAGGTCATCCAGTGCAATGATCCGGTGCGCGCCCAGTTTATGATGCTCTCGCTCGAGGTTAGTAAAAAACCCTTGTCAGCCAAGGCATCATTGAATTGCGCGGTCATGATTTCTTTGTCAGGCCCTGCTGCATTCATACCCGTTGCTACGCCCATTCCAATGCTCCTTTGCGCCACTCATAGGCAAAACCAATGGCCAGCACCCCAAGAAACACCATCATCGACCAAAACCCGAACAGCCCGATATGCTGAAACGCCACCGCCCAAGGGAACAAAAACGCCACCTCAAGATCAAAAATAACAAACAGAATGGCCACCAGATAAAACCGCACATCGAATTTCATGCGCGCATCATCAAAGGCATTAAACCCGCATTCATAGGCTGACAGCTTTTCAGGGTCAGGATTGCGCACCGCCAGCACCACCGCTGACATGATCAGAACAATCGCCAGAACGACCGCCAAACCAAAGAAAATAAGAATAGGGAGGTATTCGCGTAGGAGGTCTTCCAAAATAACAGTCCTTCACAATCTTGCAGGCCAAAACAGGCGTGCCTAAGGTTCATCACAAGTTTACGCCTCGCAAAAGGGCAGGTCAACCGAACAAGCACGCAATTGAATACATTCATAGAGTGAAATACAGTGTTAACTGCTTACTGTTTTTTCAGCGCCAGTCACACACCAAGCGCAATGAATAAAGATCCAAGCGTGCCATCCATCCATAATCCGATCTTCGGATTGCGCCGTGCAGGAATAATTGCGCCCAAACCACCCCGGCGCGATATTAAGCAAAACAATGGCAATCAAAAACGTGATCCGGCAAAAACGTGATCCGGCAAAAACGTGATCCGGTGGAGCAAGGAATATTCAAACATATGTTTCAGTTTCTCGTGATTTAGGTGCTGTTAAGGCATTTGAATCAAAATAACGGTGCAATTCAAGCGCGAATCCGCCCAAATTTGAAACATTCATAAAGCAACCGTTATCTCACCTGTTTGTGAATAGCAGTTTATTTATGCAACCTTTAGCAATTGTCCTGTCTTCAACGACGAAGTTATTGAATAAATCAAATCAAAGGAAATATCACATGTCTAACACTATCGTAAAAAGCCTGGTAATCGCTTCTTCGGTTGCTGCTGCATTTGCCGCAAATACCGGCATGGTTGCCGCCCAAGCCACTGAAAAATGCTTTGGCGTTTCATTGGCTGGTGAAAATGACTGTGCGGCTGGCCCCGGCACCACTTGCGCCGGTAGCTCAACCGCTGATTATCAGGGTAATGCCTGGAGCATGGTGCCAGCAGGCACATGCGAAACCACCAAAGTCGAAGGAATGGACGCCTCTGGCAACGAACGTATGGGTTCGCTAGAAGAACTGATGCGCGACATCCCTGCTTAAAAATACCACGGGCCTGCCGCTGGTGGGCCCGACACTTGGCTTTGAGAGACTTAAAATGACTTATAGAACCCAAAGCAACATACCGCCAACCGTTGGCGTGGGCTACAAAACCCAACATCTTAATGACATAAATGCAGATTCCGGCACCGTTAAATGGCTGGAAATCCATGCCGAGAATTATATGGCGGATGGTGGTCCACCGATCAAACAGCTACGCCACCTGCGCGAAGATTTCCCCATATCCTGCCACGGTGTTGGCCTGTCGATCGGCGGCGAATTACCGCTTGATAAAGACCACCTACAACGGTTGAAAAACCTGATGAACTGGCTAGAGCCGGGCCTGTTTTCCGAACATCTGGCATGGTCTACCCATGAGGGCGGTTTTTTGAATGACCTGTTGCCTCTGCCCTATAATGCCGCCAGCGTGGCCCGCGTGGCTGACCATATCGACGAAGTTCAAACGGTTCTGGGCCGGCAAATGCTGCTGGAAAACCCATCGACCTATGTGGCGTTTAAATCCACCACAATGGATGAAATTGATTTTCTGAAAGAAATTGTAAAACGCACCGGCTGCGGCTTGCTGCTGGATGTAAACAACGTATTTGTATCGGGCACCAATCAGGAATATTCACCCGAAGAATACATTGACCGTTTTCCGGTGGAACATATCGGCGAGCTGCATCTAGGTGGTCATGCCGAAGATATGGATGATCACGGCGCGCCATTGCTAATAGATAGCCATGATAATCCGGTCGTTGATCCGGTCTGGAAACTGTATGATCGCCTGTTGGCGCGTTCCGGTCCCCTCCCCACCCTTGTAGAATGGGATAACGATATCCCCGAATGGTCCGTTCTTGAGGCTGAGGCCAGCCGCGCCACCGCCGCCCTTACAAAAATAGGTCGCGCTGCATGAGCCTGTCATCCTTTGCCCCTGCCCTGCTAAATGTCGAACACCCCGTCCCCGATGATTTGATCGACCCAAAAGGCCGCCCCGCAGGCCGCCGTTTTAGCGTATACCGCAATAATGTGGTGCATTCGTTGTCTGAGGCTTTGGCCAGCGCCTATCCGGTTATCCAAAAACTGGTCGGTGAGGAATTTTTCAAAGCCATGGCCAATGTTTTTGTGCGCCAGTTCCCGCCCACCAGCCCGCTGATGTTTCAATTCGCCCCCGAATTTCCAGTATTTCTAGAAACATTCCCGCCCGTGGCCCATCTGCCATATCTGCCCGATGTCGCCCGTCTTGAACGGGCCCGCCGCCAGTCATTCAATGCGGCTGACGCTGACCCGATTGATGGCGCTATTTTGGCAGTTGCGACACCAGAACAGTTGATGTCAGCCCAGCTTGGCCTGCATCCGTCAATGCGGGTTGTTATGTCAAAATATCCGGTTATGGCGATATGGGAAAATAATAACGGCACACAAAAACCTTTGCCAAAAGGCGGCCAAGATGTATTGGTTTGCCGCCCGGGTGAAACGCTTAAAATGCAAACCTTACCGTCAGGCGGCGCTGATTTTCTGCGGGCTTTATACCAAAACAAAACCCTGTCAGAGGCGGCCGATGCAGGCATGGCCAGCATTGGGTTTGATCTCACAGCAAATATCAGCGGTATACTTGCTGCTCAGATCCTCATAACAACAACATTAAAAGGGGCATAACATGCGCGCACTAATCGGATTACATAACAAAATATTTACGACAATTTCATCGCTGACAGGGCCGTGGCTGCTGCCCACCCTGATGCGGTTTACCTTTGCGGCAACGCTGTTGCAATATTTCTGGCACTCGGCCAAGATCAAACTTGACGGCGGTATTTTTTCGCTCAGCTTTGGGTCTTATGCGCAGATATTGCCAAAAAAATACGAAGCCTTGGGATATGATGCCAGCTTGCTTAGCGTGTTTGACAAAGCCATTGTTTACGCAGGAACCTATGCAGAATTCATCTTGCCGGCGCTGGTTGTTGTCGGGCTGTTCACCCGCATGGCGTCGATTGGTATGATTGGTTTTATCGCTGTGCTTACCTATGTTGATATTTTTGGTCATATGGCCGATCCGGTTACCATCGGCGCATGGTTTGATCGCTTCAAAGACAGCCAGATCATGGATCAGCGGTTATTCTGGATAGCGATACTGATCACCATAATTGTCAAAGGTGCCGGTCCGGTTTCCATTGATAAATTGATCAAGGTCAAATAACGCCGAAGGCAAGTAACGGCAGGGTCAGGTTACGGTGCGTGGAAACCACGCACCCTACAATTCTTCGCTTAACAACACATTGCTTTCAACCTCCCCGACCCCGGGGAGGGTCATGATCCGACGCCGCAAAATCCTCTCGAAATCCGACAGATCACGCGCCACCACCTTTAGACGATAATCATAAACCCCCAACACATGCTGCACCAATTGCACCTCGGGAATAGCACAAACCGCGCGCTCAAAATCTTCCAGCCCGACCCGGCCTTTGGTGGCCAGTTTAATACCCAGATAAACCACTACATCAAACCCCAGCTTGGCACGGTCCAGCACAATTTGCCGCCCCAGAATTATCCCCGCATCCTCCAGCCGTTTGACCCGCCGCCACGCGCTTGGCTGGGTTAATCCGGTCAATTTTCCAATCGCCGCTGCGCTTAAGCCACCATCAAGGCCCAGCGCGCGCAATATCGCGCGGTCAGTATCATCCAGATCAATCATATCGCCAACGCCGCGCTATTCTTGACCTCGGCCACCAACATCAGCGATTCCACATCCGCCAAATGCGGCAAGCCTAATATCCGCTCTCGGTATATTTGTTGATAATGCGCCAAATCCCGTGCGCGCACATCCATGCGAATATCAACACGCCCCAAAAGGGTTTGAATGGCTTGCACTTCTGGAATTTCCCGCGCCGCGCGAATAAATTCATCAAAGGCATTGTTTTGGGTTTTGTCCAAGGTAATGCGCAAAAATACCTCTACCGCAAACCCCAAAGCACGGTGGTTAATGATAACCGAGCGCCCCTTGATAACACCCAAATCCTCCAACCGCGCCACCCGTCGCGCACAAGGGCTGCTTGACATGCCCGCCATTTCGGCAAGCTCAGCCATCGGCACCATAGCATTCTCCTGCAAAAGCCGCAAAATCCTGCGATCTACATCATCAACCAACATGATTTTCTCGATTCTTTATACTTTTACGCATGATTTCCCGTATTTACCCCCATAATTACAAAAAGTAAACGTCGATCCAGCCGGATTTGCCGCTAGTTTCAGCGCAATCGAAACTCAAAAGGATAAAACCATGCGCGTATATTACGACCGCGATTGCGACATCAACCTGATCAAAGACATGAAAGTAGCCATTCTTGGCTATGGCTCCCAAGGCCACGCCCACGCGCTTAACCTGCGCGATTCAGGCGCCAAAAACGTGGTTGTCGCCCTGCGCGAGGGTTCCCCAAGCATTGCCAAAGCTCAAGCCGAAGGCCTAAAAACCATGGGCATCGCCGAGGCCGCCGCATGGTGTGACCTGATCATGTTCACCATGCCCGATGAATTACAGGCCGAGACCTACAATAAATATGTGCATGACAATCTGCGTGATGGCGCGGCCATGGCCTTTGCCCACGGCTTGAATATTCACTTTGACCTGATCACCCCGAAACCCGGCGTAGACATCATCATGATGGCCCCAAAAGGCCCCGGCCACACGGTGCGCGGTGAATTCACCAAAGGCGGCGGTGTGCCATGTTTGGTGGCGGTGCATAATGATGCTTCTGGCAAAGCCATGGAAATCGGCCTGTCTTATTGCTCGGGCATCGGCGGCGGTCGTTCCGGCATTATCGAGACTAATTTTCGCCAAGAATGCGAAACTGACCTGTTTGGCGAACAAGCCGTGCTATGTGGTGGCATTGTTGAACTGATCCGTATGGGCTTTGAAACCCTTGTCGAGGCTGGTTATGAGCCGGAAATGGCGTATTTTGAGTGCCTGCACGAAGTAAAACTGATCGTTGATCTGATTTATGAAGGCGGCATTGCCAACATGAATTATTCTATCTCCAACACAGCCGAATACGGAGAATACGTCTCCGGCCCGCGCATCTTGCCTTACGAGGAAACCAAGAAGCGCATGAAAGACGTGCTAACTGACATTCAAAACGGTAAATTCGTGCGTGATTTCATGCTTGAAAATGCCGTTGGACAACCGTCCTTCAAAGCTATTCGTCGGCGCAATGACGAACACCAAATCGAAGAAGTAGGCAAAAAGCTCCGCGCCATGATGCCCTGGATTTCGGCTGGTAAAATGGTAGACAAAGAGAAAAACTAGCTTCTTTGTTGCAAAAATACTCTAGGGGTGAATTTGGCCAAAGGCCAAAGAGGGGACAACGTCCCCTGCCCTAAAATAATCTTACGCGCCCCTCTTGGGGCGCGTTCTTTTTGCTCACTCGGCAATTTTGCGCCCGTATCTTCCTAATTTCTTGCAATCAACCCAATAAAAACCCACATTCACCAAATATCGATTTTGCATGTAAGGGTTGCAACAGATTTTTAGGGAACCAAATGTCATTGATTTCTCGATTTACACCAATATTTTTATTCACTGTTTTGCTCGGCTGCGGCGGCACAACCACACCACCCGATCCAGATCCCGATCCAGATCCAAATCCTGACCCAATCCCCGGCCCCTCAGACCCAATTATCGGCGTCGGATCCAGCTTTTTTGGCTCAAGCGAAAAATTCAACCGCTATTACACAGACCCAAACTGGACCCCGACCCGCACCCTCTATGTCAGCAGTTCCGGCACCAATACAGATGTCGGAAGCAATACCGAGCTAAGCCCGGCACCGGTAAACAGCATTCCCGATATTATCTTGCCCGGCGATATGGTGATATTTTTGCAAGGCGGCAGCTATACCAACATTAACATCCAAATTCCCGAGGAAAAATCAGGCACATACAATGACCCGATTGTTTTTGTTTCAAGCGCCGGTAGCAGCTTTGGTGTGCATTTGCAGTGCAATTCCGGTGGTTCCAACGCCACTGCTAGTTGCTTTAATCTTGAGGGTGCAAATTATATCGCCATAAACGGCTTTGAAATGTCCGGCGGGTCGTATGGCGTGCGGGCTGTGGGTCTCGGTTACGCGGCCCCTAGCCATCAAATCGGCATTGCTGTGCTTAACAACAAAATCCATGACCAATTCAAAGATCCTATATTTTCCGGCCAATCCGACTGGATGGTGGTTGAGGGCAACGAGGCTTACAATGCCGGCAGCGGTGATGGCCACGGCATTTACCTCTCGAATGGCAGTGATTGGGCAATTGTGCGTCAAAACGAGCTGTATCAAAACGTCAGTTCTGACCTGCAAATCAACGCAGACCCTATTTCAACCTGTCAGGATGAAGGTATTTCCTATTTTGACAGCCTCTGCGATGGTTCGGCCAATTCCGGCCTTGGCCAAGGGGTTTCGGAATTCATGCTGATTACTGAAAACTTCCTGCATCACGGCGATGGCAATGGCCCGAATTTCACCTCGATGCGCAATTCCGAAGTTTCCAACAATATTTTTGGCCCTTACGAGCGGCATAATACGTCTTTTTGGCAGGAAACCAACAATCCAAATTTGGGATCCTCGGACAATATCATCTCCGAAAATTTGTTTATCGGCCATAAAGGGCATTTGCTTCAAATTATCGAAAATGCGGATTCCAACACTGTAACGGGTAATATTCTGCTGGCCCTGAATTCCACCGCAACAGCAGCAGCACTATCAATTGTCAGCATAGAAGTTGATGCAACTTCTGATGGAACATTCAGCGAAAACATGTATATAGGCGGCTTTACCGATGGTCATACAATTCTGGCCACAGAAGACGAGCGCAGTGATTATGACCCAGACTGGTTTGGCAATATTGGCTTTGGCCGCATAAACCACCCCGAGGATTGGACCCCAAACGGCACCGCGCCATTTGGCCAATTTCGCGGCTGGTTGCCACCGGTTCTGACACCATAACTAATTTTGCAACCCGTATGCCAAACTTGCCAGATCGCTTATAAAACCTAGGGGAATTAGTGTGTTTCAATCCGTCGATAATTATTGTGAACGCCTAGATCCAACATTTTGGGCCGAGCCCGCTAATGCCGTGTCAAATTTGAGCTTTTTGCTCATGGCCATCCTTGTTGCGTTGATTCTGCGGGGCAGACATGACACCGCTTCCCGTTTGCTGATCGGAAATCTTTTTCTGATCGGCATCGGCTCATTCTTGTTCCATACATTTGCGCAGCAATGGGCCGGCATTGCCGATGTTGTGCCAATTCTGCTTTTCATCCTGCTCTATATATTCTTTGCTACCCGCCGCTTTCTTGGCCAGTCAACGCTAATTTCCAGCATTGCGGTCATCGGTTTTTTGCCTTTTGCAATTGGGTCATCATGGCTTATTGGCTTAATTCTTGGCCCTTTGAACGGTTCAACAATTTATGCCAGCGTTGCGCTGCTTATTGCCATTTACGGATTGATCCTGATCCAGAAAGACCGGAAATCGGCAAATGGATTGTTAATCGGTGCAGCAATATTAACAATTTCCATCAGCTTTCGCAGCATTGACCAAACCATTTGCAGCCAGTTCCCGCTTGGCAGCCATTTCTTGTGGCACATCCTTAATGGCCTCATGCTTGGCTGGATGATTATGGTTTTGTCACAGCGCTCAAAAGATTGACGCGCAAGCCTTGCGCCAACCCACATCGCCCTATAAAACCGCGCCAAACATCGTTTCAAATATCAGGAAATCCCCATGTCGATTGACATCAAAACAGCCCGAAAAGTCGCACATCTGGCGCGGATCGAGGTGGCCGAGGACGCGCTCGAACCTTTGGCAGGGGAGTTGTCAAATATCCTGAAATTTATGGAACAATTGAATGAGGTCAATATCGACGGCGTTGAACCAATGACCTCCGTGACGCCCATGGCCCTGAAAAAGCGTGAAGATGTCGTGTCCGACGGTAGCATTCAGGACAAGATTTTGAAAAATGCCCCCGACACCCGCGAGGGTTTTTTCGCTGTGCCAAAAGTGGTGGAATAGAACATGACTGATCTTGCAAAAATGACCATCGCGAATGCACGCGACGCGATGCGCGCTGGTGATCTGTCCAGCGTTGAACTAACACAATCCTATCTGGATGCGATTGACGGCGCCTCGGCGCTGAACGCCTATTCAACCAATACGCCTGATATTGCGCTGAAACAGGCTGCCGATGCCGATACCCGCATTGCTGCGGGTGATGCGCCAGATATGTGCGGCATTCCGCTTGGCATCAAAGATTTGTTTTGCACCAAAGGCGTGCAAACACAGGCTGGCTCTCATATTCTGGACGGTTTTAAACCCGAATACGAAAGCACAATCACCAGCCAGCTTTTTGATCGCGGCGCGGTGATGCTTGGTAAGTTGAACATGGATGAATTCGCCATGGGATCCTCAAACGAGACATCTTATTATGGCCCTGTTACCAGCCCGTGGCGGCGCGGCAATGAAACCACAGCCCTAACGCCCGGTGGCTCATCGGGTGGTTCGGCAGCAGCCGTATCCGCTGATTTATGCCTTGGCGCAACCGGAACCGATACGGGTGGTTCTATCCGCCAACCTGCTGCATTTACAGGGATTGTTGGCGTAAAACCCACTTATGGGCGTGCATCACGTTGGGGTGTTGTGGCATTTGCCTCGTCATTGGACCAAGCGGGCCCAATGACAAAATCCGTGCGCGACAGCGCCATTATGCTGGAAGCAATGTGCGGACATGACCCTAAGGATTCTACGTCAGCCGACATGGCTGTGCCGAATTTTGAGGCAGCATTATCAGGCGATATCCGTGGCAA
>CAZCDC010000031.1:0-22054 GCA_964497195.1 uncultured Rhodobacterales bacterium
GGGTTGCGCGATTGCAGGTAATCCAGCGCTGATGCCGCATCGGACAGTTCGCCAATGCCTTGATCATATTCGCCTTGCGACCGACCTACGCCACGGAAATTAAACCGCAAGCAGGTAAAACCCATATTATAAAACGCATAATGCAGATTATAGACCACTTTGTTATTCATGGTGCCGCCCATTTCGGGGCTGGGATGCAGGATGATCGCAATCGGCGCATCTTTAGCTTTTTGCGGGTGATACCGCCCCTCAAGCCGACCTTCGGGACCAGCAAAAATAACCTCGGGCATATACAATAACTCCAGTGTCAGAATATCGCGGCGTGGTTGCTTGATCAATTCACTCGGATATTCTAGAAGACGATTAACTTTGCGGGGCAATTCCCGCGTTCTGGATGTAGTTAAGTTTTAACTGCGCTTGCGTCAACACTCACGTCAGGGATTCGTCATGAAACTCAGCACAAAAGGCCGCTATGCGATGATTGCGCTGACCGATTTGGCCAATGTGGGCGACGGAGCGTTGACATCCCTGTCCGAAATATCAGAACGCCAAGATATTTCATTGGCTTATCTGGAGCAGCTATTCGTAAAGCTGCGCCGCGCCGGCATTGTCGAATCGGTGCGCGGGCCGGGTGGCGGGTATCGCCTGGCGCGCGATCCAGCTGTTATTCGTATTTCCGAAATACTAGGCGCGGTGGACGAAAGCATGGACGCCATGAGCCGTGGCGCAGGGGTTTCGGGGGCCGATGTGGGCACCGAGGCACAGGTGTTGACAGATAAGCTGTGGGAGCAGCTCTCGGCGCATGTCTATGTATTTTTGCACCAAACCCGGCTTTGTGACATTACCAAAGACGCGATGGCACCGTGCGCGGCTGTTCCGGCATTTATCGTGATGGTAGATGACGAATGAACAGAACGTATCTTGACTGGAATGCAACCGCGCCCTTAAGGCCCGAAGCCCGCAACGCGATGCTTATGGCAATGGATTGCATCGGCAATCCGTCCAGCGTTCATGGTGAGGGCCGCAAGTCCAAGGCGATTGTTGAACATGCGCGCGAACAGATTGCGGCCGCCATTGGTGCGGCAAACAGTGATATTATTTTCACCAGCAGCGCTACCGAAGCCGCGGCTTTGGGGTTGGCGGGGCAGGGGTTTGGCAGCTCCGAGGCCGAACATGATTGTGTTTTGGCATGGACCGCGCGCGGTGATTTTTTGAACGACAAAACCGCAATGCAGCAGGTAAACAGCGAAACCGGCACCTTGGCTGAATTACCGGATGGAATTGGTTTTTGTGATGCAGTTCAGGCTGTTGGCAAAGTTTCTTATGGTTTTGAGTGGAGCGGGGCATTGCGGGCGGTGATCTCGGGCCATAAATTTGGCGGGCCTAAAGGCGCAGGTGCTTTGGTGGTTCGCAAAGGTATTGAAGTGAGGGCGCAGCTAAAGGGCGGCGGCCAAGAACAGGGGCGTCGTTCGGGCACTGAAAATGTTATCGGCATTGCCGGAATGGGTGCTGCGGCGCAGGCTGCGATGCGTGATTTAGATAATGGCATCTGGGATCAGGTGGCCGCGCTGCGCGATAGTTTTGAAGACCAGATATTGAACAATGCGCCCGATGTGATTATCTTTGGCAAAGACGTGTCGCGCTTGCCCAATACCTCGTATTTTGCGGTTCCGGGCTGGAAGGGTGAAACCCAGGTGATGCAAATGGATTTGGCGGGCTATGCTGTTTCGGCTGGGTCTGCGTGCAGCAGTGGCAAAACCAAAGCCAGCCGCACCTTAAAAGCAATGGGATTTGATGATATTACGGCCTCATCCGCGCTGCGCGTTAGCATTGGGCCAAGCACAACAAAACAAGAACTAGATGGATTTGCCACAGCGTGGCTAAATGAATACCGGCGCTTTAAAGCGCGGGCAGCATAAGGGGAAAAATATGTCCAAAATGGATGATGTCGCAAAAGATGGCGTTGATGCCGAAACCGTAGCCGCGGTGAAAACCGTTGGCGAAAAGTATAAATACGGCTTTAGCACCGATATTGAAATGGAATACGCCCCCAAAGGCGTTAATGAAGATATCGTTCGGCTGATTTCCAGCAAAAACGAGGAACCGGAATGGATGCTGGAATGGCGTCTTGATGCGTTTCGCCGCTGGGAAAAGCTGACCGAGCCTGACTGGGCGATGGTCAATTACCCTGAGATTGATTTTCAGGATATCTATTATTATGCCCGCCCAAAATCCATGATTGAAAAGCCAAAGTCATTAGATGACGTTGACCCGAAATTGCTTGAAACCTATAAAAAACTGGGTATTCCCTTGGCCGAACAGGCGTTGCTGGCGGGTGTTGAAGGCGCTGAAAACCCGCGCAAGGTTGCGGTTGATGTGGTGTTTGACAGCGTTTCGGTAGGCACAACATTTAAGGACGAACTGGCCAAAGCCGGCGTGATATTTTGCTCAATCTCCGAGGCCATCAAGGATCACCCCGAGCTGGTCAAGAAATATCTGGGCACCGTGGTGCCACCCTCAGACAATTATTATGCCACGCTGAATTGCGCGGTATTTTCCGATGGCTCGTTTGTTTATATCCCCGAAGGCGTCAAATGCCCGATGGAATTATCTACTTATTTCCGCATTAATGCAGAAAATACCGGCCAGTTTGAACGCACGCTGATTATTGCTGAAAAAGGTTCTCAGGTTTCGTATCTTGAGGGTTGCACTGCACCAATGCGCGACGAAAACCAGCTGCACGCGGCGGTGGTGGAAATCATCATTCAGGAAGACGCAGACGTAAAATATTCAACCGTGCAAAATTGGTATCCGGGCGATGAAAACGGTGTTGGCGGCATTTATAATTTTGTGACCAAACGCGCTGATTGTCGGGGTGATCGGGCCAAGATAATGTGGACCCAAGTTGAAACCGGTTCGGCCGTTACATGGAAATATCCAAGCTGCATTTTGCGCGGTGATGATTCGCAAGGCGAGTTCTATTCCATTGCGATTACCAATAATATGCAGCAGGCCGATACCGGCACCAAAATGATCCATCTGGGCAAGCGCACCAAATCGCGCATTGTGTCCAAAGGTATCTCGGCGGGCAAAGCCCAAAACACCTATCGCGGGTTGGTTTCGATCCATCCAAAGGCCGAGGGCAGCCGCAATTATACCCAATGTGACAGCCTGTTGATTGGCGATAAATGCGGGGCGCATACCGTGCCTTATATGGAATGTCGCAACAATTCCAGCAGGATAGAGCATGAAGCTACCACGTCGAAGGTCGACGACGAGCAACTATTCTATTGCCGCCAACGCGGCATGGGCGAGGAAGAAGCGGTGGCGTTGATTGTCAATGGTTTTGCCAAAGAAGTGTTGCAATCTCTGCCGATGGAATTTGCGATGGAAGCACAAAAGCTGGTGGCGATTTCGCTTGAAGGCTCGGTTGGATAAAGAAATGAAATCGGTGTTTAAAATTGTTGTACTTGGCGTATTTGCGTTCAGTTTCGCTGTGGCAGCAGCCAACGATCCATTCATGGAACATGTAAACGGAAATGCCATGGTTCTTTCCTCGGCATTTTCGGTGCATGGCGTTGATTATGGAAACATGTGTGAGTATTCGCATCACACAGCCATGATGGTGAAGCTCTGTGGTCAGTAGTCACCTTACATCTGACAAATCCCGTCAGGACGCTGAGTTACGCGCAATGGGCCTATCCCCTGCCAAAAGTGGTCGTTGGGGAGAGGTCGGGATCGTTGTGTTTGTTGTAACGGGTCTCGGGATGTGGATTGGGTATAAATTGGGATTTGGGCCAATCCTGTTCAAAATTACCACTGTTGCTAGTGCCATAGCTGGTTTGATTTCCGGCCTAAAACTGCGCAACTGGATTTTGGTCACGAATGCTGCACGAATAGACAAACAAAAAAGCGAAGCAGCTGTAATGCGGGAATCTGAAACTCAGTGCCTTTTGGCGGGGCTACGGGCCAGAAAAAACAAAAACAAAGAATAGTGAAATTTACCAGTCCGAAATCGGTGCTGTGACGAACAAAAAAAGGGGAAGCAAAATGCTTACAATTAAAAACCTGAAAGCCTCGCTTGAGGAAGAAGACAAACAAATCCTGAAGGGTGTAAATCTGACGATTAACCCCGGCGAGGTCCATGCGATTATGGGGCCAAACGGCTCTGGTAAATCGACCACATCTTATGTGGTTGCGGGCAAACCGGGCTATGTGGTGGATGAGGGTTCGGTAGAACTTGACGGCCAGGATTTGCTGGATATGGAACCCGATGAGCGCGCCGCAGCTGGCCTGTTTCTGGCGTTCCAATACCCCGTTGAAATTCCGGGTGTAGGCAATATGACCTTCCTGCGCACGGCTGTAAACAGCCAGCGCAAAGCGCGCGGTGAGGAGGAGCTGAACGCAGCGGCATTCCTTAAACTGGTGCGCGAAAAAGCCAAAGCCTTGAAAATTGATGCCGAAATGCTGAAACGGCCGGTTAATGTCGGGTTTTCGGGCGGCGAGAAGAAACGTAATGAAATTTTGCAAATGGCAATGCTGGAACCCAAGATGTGCATCTTGGATGAAACCGATTCCGGCCTTGATGTGGATGCCATGAAACTGGTGGCTGAGGGCGTGAATGCGCTGCGCGATGGCAAACGCTCATTCTTGATCATCACCCATTATCAACGCCTGCTGGACCATATCAAACCGGATTTTGTGCATATCATGGCGGATGGCAAAATCATCAAAACCGGCGGGCCTGAGCTGGCGCTTGAGGTTGAAAATAACGGGTATGCTGATCTTTTGAACGAGGTGGCCTAATGGCGTTGGCTGCACAAAACACTGACACGATGCTGGCAGGGTTCACCCCCGCGCCGGTTTCTGGTTGGGCGGGTGTTGCACGGGCTAATGCCTTGACTGCGCTTAACAAAATGGGCGCTCCGATGCGCCGTGATGAATATTGGAAATTCACCAATCCGGCTGTTTTATTGGGCGAAAACCCTTTGGCTGCCATCATTACCACGGACGAAGCGCCAGTTTTCAACGATGTGGAAAAGCTGTTGATCGTGTTCAAGGACGGGGTTTACCAGCCGGAATTGTCGGATGATTTGAGCGCACAAAACCTTGAAATTCAAACCCTGACAGATGCAATGGCAACCGATATCCACTGGGCCAAAGATGTTTTTGGTGTATTGGAAGGGCGTGGTCAATTGCCGGTCTCACGGCCTTTTGCGGCGCTGAATACAGCCGTTGCGGAACAGGGTTTTGTTTTGCGCGCTACTGGCAAAGTCTCCAAACCTGTTGCATTCCGGTATTTGCGCAGCAGCGAAAATGCGGTGGCAATGATCCATCATGTGATCAAACTTGATGCGGGTGCGGAACTGACTGTGTTTGAAAACGGTGCAGGCGCGGCGCGGTTGAATACCTGTATGGAGGTTGAGGTTGCGGATAACGCGTCTTTTCACCATATCCGCGCCCAAGGCCGTGACCATGAACGCCAAGCGGCGACCCATATGTTTGGGGTTCTGGGCGAGGAAAGCATTTTTCGCTCATTTACATTGACGGTGAATGGCAAAATGACCCGCAATGAGGCTGTGCTGGAATTTCTTGGTGATAATGCCAAGGCCACAGTCGCAGGCGCCTGTGTTGGTGATGGTGATTTTCACCATGATGACACCATTTTTGTAACGCATGATGCCGTTAATTGCGAAAGCCGTCAGGTTTTCAAAAAGGTGCTGCGTAACGGCGCGCAAGGTATTTTTCAGGGTAAAATTCTGGTCAAGGCTGACGCGCAAAAAACCGATGGCTATCAGATTTCGCAAGCTTTGCTAATTGATGAAAACGCGACCTTTCTGGCCAAACCGGAATTGGAGATTTATGCGGATGATGTAATTTGTTCGCACGGGTCCACTTGTGGTGCCACAGATGAAACCGCGATGTTTTATTTAATGTCGCGCGGCATTGCGAAGAAACAGGCGCAAGACCTTCTTGTGCTTGCTTTTTTGGACGAAGCCATTCAAGAAGTAGAGGATGAAACGCTGGCCGATGAAATTCGTGAACGGTTGGCAGGGTGGACTGAAAGGCACGGTGCATGACACTAATTGGTGATATTTTAGGGGCTTACAAAAGCTTTCCTGCATCAATGCGCCGGCAATTGGCGATGGAACCACGCGAAGAAAAGCTACTGCTTTATGTGGTTTTGGCGTGCTTTATTGGTTTAATTGCGCGAATGCCCGGTATCATTGAGCTGGCCAATACCAGCACAAACGAAGAAGTCACCTTGCTGAATGCTATTGGCACAAATATTGTTTCGACAATGTTTTACGGCCCGATAATGCTGTACATCATCGCCGCGCTTAGCCATATAGTCAGCAAAATTTTTAAGGGCCAAGGCAGTTTTAGGAATACGCGACTAGCGCTTTTCTGGGCTGTTTTGGTTATTTCACCACTTTATCTGGCACTTGTTGCGTTAAGGCCACTTATTTCCGCGCCTGATTTTCAGTCAATGGGGAATATTCTGGCTGGGTTTTTGTTTATTATATGTTGGGGAGTATGCCTGACAGTTGCGGAAAAATTTACCAGCTATCTTATGACAATATTATCAATTGTTACTATTTTTGGCGCGATTTCCGTCGTGATTCGGCTTATTCTTCTGGCCTAGAAGCAAAAGGGAAAAAATGGACAACAAGGATTTTTTGAACACGCGTTTGGAAGAAAACCGTGAGGAAAGCTTCACCATCGGTGAGCATACCTATCAAACGCGCAACACCTCTCTTTATCGGCGGGTGCGCGATAGCTGGCGCAATATGCGCAAATCTACGCGACGGCTAATTGATGAAAACCCATCAGAATCACGGCTGTTTTTCTACATTCTGATGTCTGACCTGATCTTTTTTCTATCCTGGTCGCTAAAGGCTGTTGTGTCTCCAACCGAGGAGGCCAGCAGTTTTTTACCCACAGATGTAGGCTTGTGGCTGGTTGTGGCGTTATTTGCGCGGACCGGCGTGATTTATATTTTTTCATTTTTGCTGGGTATTGCCATGCGATTGGCCGGTGGTAAAGGTGGCGGAAAAGCCACGCGCGCAGCGGTGTTCTGGGGTAGTTTTGTTGCGGCACCGTTTGGTTTGCTTTTTGCATTGATTACAGTGGCTTTTGCAACATTTGAACCCTATTTGCCAATCCTGAGCAACGATCTCATCTCACAAGCTCCTTATTGGCTTAGCCTTATTCCGTTTGTCTGGTTTATCTCGGCTGGCTTGGCAGAGGCCCATGAATTCCGCCTTGTTGCGCCTATCTTTGGGGCAATGACATTTATCACCATGGTGCTTTGGGTGATGTTCATGTACCTCAGCGCTATTGGTACATTCACTATTGGTTAAGGTTTGACGGCATGTATGACGTAAATGAAATCCGCAAGGATTTCCCGATTTTGGCACGCCAGGTTAACGGTAAACCACTGGTATATCTTGATAATGGTGCGTCCTCGCAAAAGCCTCAGGTGGTCATAGATGCGGTGACGCGGGCGTATGGTGATGAATACGCAAATGTGCATCGGGGCCTGCATTTTCTGTCAAATCTGGCAACCGATAAATATGAGGCGGTGCGGGGTAAAATCCGCAGCTTTCTGAACGCTCCGTCTGAAAGTGAAATCCTGTTCACCAGTGGCTCTACCGAGGGGTTAAACCTTGTGTCATATGGCTGGGCAGTGCCAAATTTGCAGGCTGGTGATGAAATTATCCTGTCGGTAATGGAGCACCACGCCAATATTGTGCCCTGGCATTTCCTGCGCGAACGCATGGGGGTGGTGCTGAAATGGGTGGAAACCGCACCGGACGGATCACTGGACCCGCAGGCCGTGATTGACGCCATTTCTGACAAGACAAAATTGATTGCAATCACCCATATGTCTAATGTTCTGGGCACGGTTGTTGATGTTAAAACAATTTGTACAGCGGCGCGCGAACGCGGCATCGCCACCTGCATTGACGGCTCACAAGCTACGGTGCATATGCCTGTGGATGTAGCCGATATTGGTTGTGATTTTTACACGATTACCGGTCATAAACTGTATGGGCCGACAGCGTCGGGTGCTGTGTTTATTCGCGCCGAACGCATGGCCGAAATGCAACCCTTTATGGGCGGTGGTGATATGATCCGCGATGTATCGCGCGATGTGATAACGTATAACGACCCGCCCCATAAATTTGAGGCAGGCACGCCGGGCATTGTGCAAATGATCGGGTTTGGCGTGGCGTTGGACTATATGATGGCTGTGGGAATGGACAATATCGCCGCCCATGAGGCAAAGCTGTTTGACTATGCCAATGCCAAACTATCAGGCCTTAACTGGTTGAACATTCAGGGGAATGCAGCTGGAAAAGGTGCGATATTTTCCTTTACGATGGCGGGTGGCGCACATCCGCATGATATCTCGACCATTGTTGATCAAAAAGGCATCGCGGTGCGGGCAGGGCATCATTGTGCGCAGCCCTTGATGGATCATCTGGGGGTTTCAGCCACCTGTCGAGCGTCTTTTGGTATGTATAATACGCTGGACGAGGTCGACAAATTAGTTGAGGCCTTGGAGTTGTGCCACGAATTATTCGGATGAGCGGTGCGTGGAAACCACGCACCCTACGGACCGCAATTTGTAGGGTGCGTGGTTTCCACGCACCGTTACTCCGCGGGCAATAAAACTGTTACTCCAACAGAACCGCCCCGCGCCAAATCAATATCCAGCGACATCGGAATATATTCGCCACGCCGCCAAAGCACCGACAAATCATCATAATGCTTTGAGAGAAAATGCCCGCTTTGCCCCGTGGAAATGATAAATACCGAATTTTCCAGATCGTCAAAATCATAAACTGCGCGAAAGCCGGATCCATGGACGTTGGTAAAAGGCGCATCGCCAGTACCGCGCGTGCGCCCGCGCATCAAAGTATTATCGCCGCCGGATGTTTCTTGCCAGATATTCGCCAGCAATGACACAACAGGAACCTGTCCAAGCACCTTGTTTTCATGGAAGGCAATATGCGCATCACCCCAACGCCAACGGTTGATATTGCTGCCATATTCGCGAACCAATTCCTGAATCGCGTCATCCAGCGCGATACTTGCCATTTGTTTGCAGGTTTCAATTTCAGCGGTGGGTTTCACATCACACCATGCGGATGCGCCGTCAATATCACGCAATACACGTTCAATAAACAACGGTTCAACAGCCGTTATTTCGCCTGATACTTGCCCCAAATCATCCCAGATCAGCCGCCCCTGAAGTGCGCGCACCCAAGCGGCATAAATTAATGGTTCCGGGTCGTGCTGCCCCATTTCGCCGTTCCAACTGGATAGCAAACCGAGCGCCTCGCGACGACGCGCGCCGTGGCTGCCGGGTTCGGCATTTTGGTCAGCAAACCACAGGTCAGCGCCCATCAAGGGCAACAATATACGTGCCGAGATCGACACAATATCGGTCTGCATCGAGACAAAGCTGCTTTTGGTGTGAAATTGACGGCTATTCAGCAACAACGTAGCACGCTGAATCCGTTGTGTATCCCCCCAATCAAAGCTGAAATGCTGGGGGAATTCAGCGTCTGTTGTGGCATTATTTGTATTTACAACTATGCCACTGGCTGGGTTTTCCACCATTGGATTGCTTTCAAACGGATAAAAACCCTGCCAGCTATTAACCTCCAGCCAGCCTTGTGCCGGAATACGGCCAAAGGTTTCATGGGCAGGGTCACGGCGAGGCGCGATGCCGGTTGCGACAATGGCAATATTTTCACGATCCGCCAAAATCACGTTATTTGATGGCGCGATAACCCCCCTCACAGCATTGCGGCCTTGCTCAACGGAACGTGCGCTCATCAGGGCAATTACGGATTGAATAGAGCGGTCATCTTCCTCCAGCGCTGTCCATGCCAGCGATATTTCATGGCCCTCGGGACGCAGGCTGGCAATACCAAAATGATCGCCCGGAATTACCGGCCCGTGGCCTGTCCAGCGTAAAATCCGTGTAACAGCGGGTTCTCCGGCAATTTCGATAACGGTGGGACGGGAAATAAACTCAATCGCGCCGTCCTCGGTTAGATATTCATTAGGGTTTTGCGGGTTTAAGCGTTCCAGATACAGGTCTTGATCATCAAGATAACTGGCCGTAAGCCCCCATCCCAGATCAGAATTTCGCCCGATCAACACCGCAGGAATACCCGGAATAGTGCCGCCAATTACGCCGCCGGATTGCAATTCAAGGCGCGCCAGCATCCAGATTCCGGGCGCAGTTAAGCCCAAATGAGGGTCCGTGGCCATCAAGGTTGCACCGCTGGCGGAACGGCTGCCAAGCGCCGCCCACGCATTTGACGCCCCTGCAAAACCGTTGGGTTTCAGGGGGTAAAATGCGGGTAATTCCTGTGCTGCCATTTGTACAAAATCATTGCCTTGATATAGGCTGGCAAATTCCGGCACAGCCATCATCGCAGCACCCGGTGTTTGCGGGATCAAGTCGCGAATGCGGCTGTCTGGAATGCGAAAGGAAAGCTGCGCACGTAGTACCTCCATACTGGCTTTATCGCTTAATTGCAGCGCCATCAATTTGATCAGAGCAATGCTATCCGCCGGCGCCCATGGAGCGATTGCATTGGCATACAGAAAGAATTCAGGGGCGCCACGGCCAAGTGCCTGTTGGCGGGTGGTTTCGACCCACGCATTTATGCCGTTGGAATATGCGTTTAGTAACAGCAGCGTTTCGGGCGTTTGGTGCGCAACAGCGCGGCGCGAAATGCCGTATATATCAAGGGCGCGCATCAGTTCATCGGTTGCCAGCGCGCGCCGGCCGAACATCTCTGACAATCTGCCTTGGGCGGTACGGCGCATAAGCTCCATCTGCCATAATCGGTCCTGGGCATGGGCAAAACCAAGCCCATAAAGAACATCCGCATCCGTGGCGCCAAAAATATGCGGGATCGCATGGGAATCCCGTACGATTTCAATCGTTTCGGAAATATCATGCCGTTGAAAACTGGCATTATATTCCGGCAAGGAACGCGCAGCAAAATAATAGATAAATCCGGCAATTACAGCGGCGATTAAAAGAAGGCCTAAAAACGCGCCAAATATCCAGCGAAATGCTTTGGTCATTATGTTGTCTTCCTGCTTGACGCTTTGCGAATAGCAGGCCATGCACAAAGGAGCAATGCGTTGAAAGGGATAACATGGCAAAGGTGGCATTTTTAGGATTGGGTGTGATGGGATACCCGATGGCAGGGCATCTGGTGGCTGCGGGGCATGAAGTATGCGTTTATAATCGTACAACAGCCAAGGCAGAAGCCTGGGTAAAAGAACATGGCGGCTGTATGGCAGTGACGCCAGCCGAAGCTGTGAAAAGCTGCGAAATGGTGTTCGCCTGTGTGGGCAATGATGATGATTTACGTAGCATCACTTTAGGCCAAGACGGTGCATTTTCTGTGATGGTTGCGGGGGCGGTTTTTGTAGATCATACCACGGCGTCAGCAAATATTGCACGCGAATTGAATGTTGCGGCAAGCACCGCAGGGTTCGATTTCATCGACGCTCCGGTTTCTGGTGGGCAGCTAGGTGCTGAAAAAGGGGTTTTGACGGTGATGTGCGGTGGTGATGCAAAAAGTTACGATCGCGCTGAACCTGTGATTTCTGCTTTTGCAAAGTCTTGTAAATTGATGGGCAGCAGTGGTGCGGGGCAACTTACCAAAATGGTTAATCAAATTTGTATTGCCGGCTTGTTGCAAGGGTTGTCCGAGGCATTACATTTTGCGGACAACGCTGGACTGGACAGCGAAAAAGTTGTGGAGGTGATTTCCAAAGGTGCCGCAGGCAGTTGGCAGATGGAAAACCGCTATAAAACCATGATTGCCGATGAGTTTAATTTTGGATTTGCGGTGGATTGGATGCGAAAAGATTTGGGGATTTGTCTGGCGGAGGCCAATGAAAATGGCAGCAGCCTGCCGGGGACCGCGATGATCGATCAATATTACAAAGATGTGCAAAACATGGGTGGAAATCGCTGGGATACTTCCAGCCTGATTAAACGACTGCGAAAAATGGATAGTTGAACACCAAATCAGCAGCGAAACCCACCGAGGCGCAGCCGAGGCCATGACCGACATTTTTCTGTCGATCCATTTGGATCGTACGGAAAATGTCGGTCGCTCCTTAAATAAAAAACCCTCGTTCAGCCACATTTTTGCTGACGCAAAAAGCAGCTAAACATTGGGTCATGGCCTCGCTTCGCTCGGCTTTGGCTCAGCGCGTATTCCGGGGCTTCGCTCGGCTTTGGTTTAGCGCACGAGGCGAGAATATTTTGCCCCTTCTAGGCTGGCACCCACAATCAGGCCTTGTTGGCCAAAAACGATTCCGAGGATAGGTTTATTTGATGTTGTTGAGGAAATTCCAAAATTGGCACCTTCGTCTTTTGCGACAAATTCGGCGTTTAATCCGACTTGAAAACCATCACTAATGCGAAAATCACGCAATGCTTCGCTGGTCAGGAAAAACAAAACCTGGGTGGATTGTTGTGCGCCAATTTGCAAGCCAAATGAAGCGGATGCAAACGAGAAATAATCAACGGTTGCGCCGTTTATCAGCAACGCGCCCTCGCCGTATGACCCTGCCAAAAACAAACCTGCTTTGGTTATGTTTGGCACAACCAACATGCCAACTGCTTCTTGAGCGAAGGCTCGTGACCCATCAAAAGTCGCGTACATTTCTTGCAAAGCCGCTTGAACATGATTGTCAATCTGGCTGGCCGTTCCGGTTATTGTGCCATCTTTGGTACATGCGGAAAGTGCCGCGCCGCCTGCAATTGTGGCAGAGGCGATAAAGCCACGTCTGGTGAAATTTGTCATTTTACTGCTCCTGAAATTGCCTGAAAATCAATCTTGCGTCGATTTTCGTATTAATACCATATATTCGGTGGCAACACCAGAATACCACAGAATATAGGCGTTAACTTGCCTAACCTTCTGCAAGAATTCGCGCAACTTCGGGGGCGAAATAGGTTAGAATCCCGTCACACCCCGCGCGTTTAAATGCCAGCAAACTTTCCAGCATTACCTTTTCTTGATCAATCCAGCCATTTTGCCCTGCGGCTGCGATCATCGCGTATTCACCAGAAACTTGATACGCAAATGTCGGCATGCCGAATTGGTCTTTGACGCGCCGGCAAATATCGAGATATGGCTGACCGGGTTTTATCATTACCATGTCTGCGCCCTCGGAAATGTCTCGCGCTACTTCGCGCAGGGCCTCGTCTGAATTGGCCGGATTAATCTGATAGGTTTTTTTATCGCCTTTGAGCGCGCCCGACGCACCCACGGCATCCCGAAAAGGCCCGTAAAACGCACTGGAAAATTTAGCGGAGTAGGACATGATGCTGACATCCGTAAAATCATGGGCCTCCAGCGCTTGTCGAATTATGCCGATGCGCCCATCCATCATATCCGAGGGGCCAAGGATATCCGCGCCGGATTCAGCCTGAATAAGCGCTTGTTTTTCGAGTGCCATCAAGGTCTCATCATTGACAATGATGCCGTCACGGACAAATCCGTCATGGCCATCGGAATTGTATGGATCAAGTGCCACATCCAGTAATATGCCAATATTTGGCACCGCGGCCTTGATGGCGCGGGTTGCGCGGTTGACCAGATTATCAGGGTTAAAGGCCTCAGAACATTCAGGATTTTTGTCTTTTGCTTCGGTATAGGGAAACAGCGCAATGCACGGAATGCCAAGCGCAGCGGCTTGGTTTGCAGCCTTTACCGCCTCATCAATTGACAGACGGTTAACGCCCGGCATGGAACTGATCGGTTCAATAATCCCTGTACCTTCACGGATGAAAATAGGCCAGATCAGGTCATCAACGCTAAGATGATTTTCCGATACCATATCGCGAATCCAGTCTGTCCGGCGTAACCGGCGCGCGCGCGATAGCGGAAATGGGGCAGTTATCAGCGGCATAAAAACATCCTTTGGCATGGTTTGGGGTATTTATGCCACGCGCACAGGAATTCTCAAGCTAAATCACGGATTTGTCTGTTGAAATCCGTGTGGTGCCGCCTATGTTACAGACCAACCTATCGGAGAGAATTTTGCTCAATTACGATCTTATTGACCTGACCAGTTTCTGGAATATCTGGTTTTGGATGATGATGGTTGTTGCATGGTCGATGACAGCGCACTGGACCCTTGGCGTGCCGTATGATGCGGTAATCAACGCGGAACGCAAAGGTGGCGTATTTGCTGATCAATGTGAAAACTTAGCTTATATTAACGCGCAACGCCTTGTATACTATTTTGAAAAATCCGGCGTTTATATTGTCGCGTTTGTAATGTTTTTCATTTCAAGCATTGGTACTGCCGGTTATTATTTTGGCGTTGAATTTTTTCAAGCGTTGTTTGTTTTGCTGGCACCGCTTTTGGTACCTAATTTCTTTGCTGTTCGGCTGGCGTTCAAATTGAAAAATGAACAACCCGAGGGTGCGGATTTGCGAAAATTATTATTCCGGCGAAGGTTGTGGAATCAGGTTATCGGGCTTGTTGCGATTATTCTGGCAACCACGGCAGGCATTGTTCATTTTGTGCAACAGTTTGACCCGACGTTTTAAACCTTTCTTGTGAACTTCGCACAGCTGCGTTAGGGGAACCAAATGAGCTTAAAACCCCTTGAGATCGGTATAACAAAAACCGGTGGCGCGCCGTCCGGCTTTGATGCTTTGTTGATAGGGCAAGTTGCGGCGCGCGCTGATAAACCTGTTCTGTGTGTCTTGCGTGACGATCGGCAGTTGGCAGCCATGCAAGAAGCGTTGACCTTTTTTGCGCCGGAATTGCCTGTTTTTGCGTTTCCGGCGTGGGATTGTCTGGCGTATGATCGCATTTCGCCAAATGCGGATATATCCGCGCAACGTATGGCGATTTTGGCGATGCTGGCGGATGGTTTGGCGATACGCTCGGTTATTTTGACCACGATTAATGCCGCGATGCAGCGGGTTCCTTCGCGTGAAACCATTTCAGGCGCGGCATTTACAGCCATTGTTGGCCAGCGGATCAATACAGATCAGCTATTTGCATATTTGGGTCGTGCCGGGTTTAGCCGGGCACCAACGGTTGCGGAGCCGGGTGATTTTGCGGTGCGCGGTGGTTTAATAGATATATTCCCTCCCGGCGATTCCGGCCCGGTTCGGCTTGATTTATTTGGGGATGTCTTGGATGGCGCGCGTCGATTTGATGCCCTGACCCAACGTACTATTGAGAAAATCAGCAGAATTGAGCTGGCGCCAGTATCCGAGGTTATTCTGGATGAGCAAACCATAGAACGGTTTCGTTCCAACTATCGCAAAGAATTCGGAGCAGCCGGGCGTGATGATGCACTGTACGAAGCCGTATCAGAATCGCGCAAACATCAAGGTATGGAGCATTGGCTGCCGTATTTTTACGAAACTCTGGAAACCTTGTTTGATTATTTGCCCGACGCGCCCATTGTTTTAACCGATCAACTGGACGCGATGATTGACGCGCGTTGGCACACTGTTTCTGAACAATACCAAACCCGCGTGGCGGCGTTGGGTGAAAAATCCCATATGGCCACGGTTTATAAACCAGTAGCGGCTGCATTGCTTTATTTGGACCCGGCCGGGTTTGACGCTGCATTATCTGGCCGCGCCATCCGACAGTTTTCGCCTTTGCCGCAGCCAAGCGGGCCACGGGTTTTGGATGCTGGCGGGCGGGCAGGGCGTAATTTTTCGCCTGAACGCCAGCAGGAAGATGTAAGCCTTTTTGGTGCGTTGGCAGATTATATCGCACAACAACGCAAATCCAGCCATGTCATTTTGACCAGCTCATCGCAGGGCGCGCGCGAGCGTTTTGCCAGCCTGCTGGCTGATAGCGGTGTTGAGGGTTATTTGGAAATAGACGGGTTTTCGGATCGGCCCAAGGGCAGCCTAAGCCTCGCGATCTGGGGGCAGGAGGCCGGCTTTACCGCTGAAGGTTTAACCGTAATTACCGAACCGGATATTTTGGGTGATCGTCTGGTGCGACCAACGCGCAAACGGCGTAAAGCAGAGAATTTCCTGACCGAGGCGCAATCGCTTACGCCGGGTGATTTGATTGTGCATATCGACCACGGGATTGGCCGGTATATGGGCCTTGAAACCATCACCGCGGCTGGTGCGCCCCATGAATGTATTGCGCTGGAATATGCAGGCAAAACGCGGCTGTATCTGCCGGTTGAAAATATCGAATTGTTGTCGCGTTATGGCCATGACGAGGGCATGCTGGACAAGCTTGGCGGCGGCGCGTGGCAGGCCAAAAAGGCAGCGCTTAAGCAACGCATTCGCGACATGGCGGATAAACTTATCCGTATCGCTGCGGAACGCGCCCTTCGCCAAGGCAGAGTTCTGGAACCACCTGCCGAGCTGTGGGCCGAATTTTGCGCGCGTTTTCCCTATACCGAAACCGACGATCAATTGAACGCAATTGAGGATGTCTTGGAAGACATGGCAAGCGGTCGCCCGATGGATCGTCTGATTTGTGGTGATGTTGGTTTTGGTAAAACCGAAGTCGCAATGCGTGCGACGTTTGTAGCCGTCATGTCCGGTGTTCAGGTCGCCATCATTGCCCCCACCACATTATTGGCGCGCCAACATACCCAAAGTTTTAAAGACCGTTTTCGCGGCCTTCCTGTCAAAATTCGCCAAATGTCGCGTTTTGTTTCCACCAAAGAAATGTCGATTACCCGCGATATGTTATCGCGCGGAACTGTTGATATTGTTATCGGCACTCATGCGCTGCTGGCGGAAAACATCCGGTTTAACAACCTTGGCATGGTGGTGATTGACGAGGAACAGAAATTCGGTGTGACCCACAAAGAACGCCTGAAACAATTGCGTTCCGAGGTCCATGTATTGACCCTTTCGGCCACACCAATTCCACGCACGTTACAACTGGCGCTATCTGGCGTTCGGGAATTGTCTTTGATTGGCACGCCGCCCGTTGATCGTTTGGCGATCCGCACCTATGTTTCAGAATTTGATCAAGTCACTATCCGCGAGGCATTATTGCGCGAACATTATCGCGGCGGACAATCGTTTTACGTGGTGCCGCGTGTCAAAGATATTCCCGATATTATTGATTTCCTGAAAGAACAAGTGCCCGAGGTGAAAGTCGTTGTCGCCCATGGTCAGATGCCAGCTGGTGAACTCGACGATAAAATGAATGCGTTTTATGACGGCCAATATGACGTGTTGCTGGCCACCACAATTGTTGAAAGCGGTCTTGATATTCCGGCGGCAAATACGTTGATTGTGCATCGTGCAGATATGTTTGGCCTCTCGCAGCTATATCAAATTCGCGGGCGGGTAGGGCGCTCCAAAATTCGGGCTTATGCGTATTTTACGACAAAACCACGCAAACCTTTGACGGCGCAGGCTGAGAAACGTCTGCGCGTGCTTGGCTCGCTTGATAGCCTTGGCGCGGGTTTTACCATTGCCTCGCAAGATCTGGATATCCGTGGCGCCGGTAATATTCTGGGGGATGAGCAATCAGGGCAGGTGCGTGAGGTTGGCTATGAGCTGTACCAAGAAATGCTTGAGGAAGCGATTGCGAGCATGAAGGCGGGTGATCTTGAAGGTTTGTCTGACAATAATAGCAGCTGGGCACCCACGATTAATCTTGGGGTTCCTGTGCTGATCCCTGATGATTATGTCAGTGATCTGGATGTACGTCTTGGGCTTTACCGTCGTTTGTCTGGCTTGACCAGCAAGGTCGAACTGGAGGGTTTTGCAGCGGAACTGATTGATCGTTTTGGTAAGCTACCACGCGAAGTCACCACTTTGATGAATATTGTCCGCATTAAAAATGCATGCAAACGGGCCGGGATATTTAAGCTGGATGGTGGGCCAAAAGGCGCAACAATCCAGTTTTATAATGACAAATTCGCTAACCCCGCTGGGTTGGTTGATTTTATCAACGCGCAAAAAGGGCTGGCCAAAGTGCGCGATAATAAAGTTGTGATAATTCGTGATTGGCCCAATGGCGCCGCAAAAATCAAAGGCGCGTTTGAGCTGGCTAAGGATCTGGCGAAACTGGCCCGGCAATAAGCATCAACACAAACCCAATAGTCGAAAACACAGCAAACCCGCCGATGATCGGTAAAACTGTGCCATCATATAACATCCCGATGGGTATGCCGATTGCCACTGCCAAAGCCGTGGAAATCGCCCCGATAAGGGCGGTAGCAATGCCGGCAGATTTCCCCATAGGTTCCATTGCCAATGCGTTTATGTTGCCAAATAATAATCCAGTGGCAAAAAACGTACCCATCGCCCAAATCAAGAATATCACGAGATTTTCGGCTGCTGGAAACATAAGTAATATGCAAAAATATAACGTTGAAAATGCAGCGACCGCAATAAAAGCCCTACGCGCAACATAACGCATACCAAGCCGCACCACCATTTTTGCATTGGCAAATGCTGCGGCACCAATTGCCAATGCCAACAGGCCAAAATAGGCGGCAAAAGCATCACCAACATCAAAAATATCCACAAAAATCTGCTGGGCGGTGCCAAGATAAGCAATAAATCCGCCAAAGCTACAGGCGGCAGCCAGTGTAAAAATCATGGTTTGGCGGTTGGTCAGCACAAATTTAACGGCTTGGGCCAAATTCCCCCAGCTAAACTTTTGGCGCCGTGACGCGGGGTTGGTTTCAGGTTGCCGCAGGCCCATCCAGAAAAACGAAATCAACGCGGTGGCAATGAAAACCAGAAAAATCGCCCGCCAGCCCGCCAGCATCATAGCGCCTAGGCCAATTGCTGGTGCAATGGCCGGAACAAGAATAAAAACCATCATGATAAACGACATTACCCGCGCCATTTCGCGCCCCGAAAACTGATCGCGCACCATGGCAACACTGCCAGTCCGAGGCCCCGCAACCCCCAAACCCATTACCAGCCGCCCAAAAATCATCATCTCAAAATTTGTGGCCAGTGCACATATGATGCCACCCAAAATAAAAATCAGAATACCGGCCAGAATGGCAATTCGCCGGCCTTTGAAATCTGCCAATGGTCCAAAAAACAGCTGGCCAATGCCTGCGCCCAACATAAACAGTGACACGGTGAGCTGAATTTGATTGTATTCAGATACGCCCAAATCCCTGATCATTTGTGGGAATGCGGGCAGCATCGCGTCAGTTGCCAGCGCCATGAGCGATGACATCAATGCCACCATAATAATAAACTCTGGGCGGGAAAGCGGTTTTTGCGGGTTAAACATCCTGTTCAGTTTTTCGCTTTATCTCGTTGATTTCATTTATCAAATCCACCCAGAATTCAGGCTCCCGTGCGCCGGTTACCACATATTGACCATCAACCAAAAACGTCGGGACGCCGGTTATCCCCATTTCGCGTGAATGCGCATCGCTGGCGCGGGTTTCGACCAGTTCGGCATCGGATTTAAGCAATCGTTTCACCATATCGCCATCCATGCCAACCAAAACCGCAGCATCAACCAACACTTGAATGTCAGAAATATCCCAGCCTTCTTTAAAGAAACCATTGAAAATGGTGGCAACAAATTCGTTTTGAACCCCCTCAACCCCGGCCCAATAAATCACGCGGTGTGCGTTAATGGTATTGGGGGTGCGGGTCATTTTTTCAAAATTTATGTCCAGCCCTGCTGCCTCGGCTGCTGCTGCGATTTGGCCATAAACCTGCATCGCAGCCTGTTGCCCACCAAATTTTCGCTCCAGATATTCACGTCTATCCATGCCTTCAGTTGGCATATTGGGATTTAGCTGAAAGGGTTTCCAACTGATCTCAAACGGATGATCCGGCACTTGTTGTAATGCTTTTTCCAACTTGGATTTACCGATGTAACACCAAGGGCAAATCGGATCAGAGATGATTTCAAGCGTCGTCATAGAGTTTCCAGTTATGCTGTCAGCAATCTGCGATTTATATAAAATATGTATTTATAAATATTTGAATTTCAAAAAATTCCATCTGCACTTATAGATCGCTCGTGCCTAAGCGCAATGGGTTTTGGAGGGACCGGAAAAAGACCGCCGATTGGCAGGTGTAAATATCTGAAATATCAGGCGGGCAACCTGAATAGCAAAAACAACACAACAATTAGCAAAAGCCCCGCTATAGTTTTCCAGAAAGCGACAGAGATTTTCTCAGCTAAAGGAATATGTCGCCCGGGTTGAAATGTTTTGCCTGGTTTTCGTAATTCGTTCGTAAACTCGGAAAGTGATAATTTTTTATTGGGTCTGGATAGGCTGACCCTTTCAATACAAAATCTATCCATTCAGGGGCATTTCCAGTTTGAGAACACGCGCTTACATACATTAAATTCTTTTGCTGTGCTATGGTTCGTAACTTGGCAACCTGCGTTCCATAAGGCGGCCTTCCGGTTAACATTTGATGCGCAAGAACCCCAGGCGAGAAATAGTCTGATCTTGAGTTGTCAAATTCCCCTGTAAAATATTCCGGTGCTGCATATTGCAAGATGCCAAGGATATCGCAAATTCGCTCGCCGTGATGTGGCGGAAGGTGATTTTGCCGAAGTGGTGCGCTCTCTACAGCCTTCTGAGGGTTTATTTTCCTTGGTAAAGGCAATGAAAGGCGTCTGAGCGCAAGGTATGGCGCAAGCATAAGAACATGCTGCACGGCCTTAAGTGTGAAATGTCGGGATCAAAGGGCGTATCTTCGAACACACCCAAAAGCGCGACTGCGCTTCGGGCGGTCAGCCCGCCCCGTCGGAGCCTTTTGGGCGTGAGACAAAAAATCTGGCGGAGTTAGAGGGTGTGGTTTCGAACCCGAAACCAAGAATTACGTTGTAACTACGCTCTGTTCTCCAGCAAAGTAGTTTTAATAAGGTTCGTTATTGTCTTCCTCGTAACCGTCCCACTCATCTTCTGGGGCATAGTACTCTGCTGCATCATAATACTGGGTGTTAAGAAAACGGTCGCCCAGACCAATTGCATTTAGACGAGAATATCCTGACACCTTCAAACCACAGGCAATACACTCGAACCGCGCTGGCAAAAATTCTTGCTTTTCAATTATCGTGTCATTTTTCAATTTTTGTGTTGGTGCTGAGATGGCTTCGCCGAATACTAGTGCTGTCGAGCCGCATGCCGGACAAGTTACTCTGTGACCTGCATTTCGAGTAGCCCAAACAGCTGCAGATTGCTTTAACTGGTCTCTTTCCTCTTGGGGCTTGGCTTTCCAAACTTTGCTGTGTGCTGTCACGTCGCCTTTTGCAGCTTTGGCATTTTCGTCTGCGGCCGCTTCAATCAATTTTCGTGCAGTGTTGGCTTCTTCCTCTCCTAACAAGTATTGTAATTCAAGCCCCATGGAACGCAGCAATATTTCAATAGCTTTGAAGAAGCTTGGTTGCCACGAGGAAGCAGAAACACCATCAAATGGAGTTTCCCCAGAATGTAGCTCTCCGTTCCTTTTACCTACATGAATTTTGCAAAAGCTCTCAACCTCTCGGTCAAAGTCTGGGAAAATCTCAGCAAGCCTTCGTAATACTTCTGTCGTTGATATAGATTTTGGAGAAAATTTCTGCTCCTTTGGTGAATAACCTAATGCATGAAAAAGACTGTTATAGTTTCGATCACCATAATCCGCTAGTAATGCCGGATTAACATTTGATAGCGTTGCCCGCGCCGTCAACTCCAATGCTAAACTTGACCATAAAGCGTGCTCCCATGTTTGGGTTTCTGCTTCAGCCATCTTCTCGATGTATCTTTGCGCTTTTGCAAGCAAGTTTTCAGCATTCCAAGTCGCCGAAATGTCGTTTGGTGTAATAGTTTTTTTCAAAATAGTTCCTCAAAATAAATGCGTGTAATTTGTCGGTTTGCATGTTGGTTGCCAACACTTGACCGAGCATGCAGCATACGCCAATTGTCGATTAATATCGTATCTCCGTTGTCCTTTAAGGCAAAGGATGAATTGTCACATTTGTCAATTGCATTACCCAAAGATGACATTCCTTTGATACCAGCTTTGCTTGCGGGCTTCAGAAATAC
>CAZCDC010000032.1:0-22029 GCA_964497195.1 uncultured Rhodobacterales bacterium
TTGGCGCAATTTCTTGAACCAAGCGGCAATATTTTCGTGCAATTCACCGTTTTAATAATGAGCTCAAGCATTATCGTTGCGTTGGTATTGGGCGGTTATGTAATGATTGCTGCAAAGACGCAGAAATTGATAAAGAACCCCAAAGCTCAAAAATATTTGGAGTACACTAGTGGCGGTTTTTTTGTTGGCGGTGGCATTTATATTGCAACAGCACGTTAAGGAGAGAGCGGTTCTTTAGCGTCTTGCCTTAATCAACTGCCGCGCCATATCCAATGCCGCCTGCATACTGCTGGCATCGGCAATGCCTTTTCCCGCGATATCAAACGCGGTGCCGTGATCGGGGCTGGTGCGTACAAAGGGCAGGCCGAGAGTGATGTTTACGCCTTTTTCCAAGCCCAGATATTTGACAGGGATTAGGCCTTGATCATGGTATTGCGCCACCACCACATCAAATTTCCCCTGTCGCGCCATCATAAATACGATGTCACCGGGCCATGGGCCGCTGACATCTATGCCCTCGGATTTACAGGCGTTTATCGCGGGGGTGATGATCTCTATTTCCTCACGGCCAAACCGCCCGGCTTCGCCTGCGTGGGGGTTTAGGCCTGCCACTGCAACGCGCGGCGCAGCCACACCCATTTCGCGCGCGCCTTGGTCTGCAAGTCGGATGGCCGCAATTTGTGCCTCAAAATCCCCTGCGTCAATCGCATCGCGTAGTGACATATGTATAGTGACCAGAACCGTGCGGATTTCCTCATTGGCCAGCATCATCGCCACAGAGGCGCCCGATTTATGTGCCAGAATTTCGGTATGGCCGGGAAATGTATAGCCCGCCGCCGCCAGTGATTTCTTGTGGATCGGCGCGGTGACGATTCCGATAATCTGCCTGGCCATCGCCAAATCAATGGCGGTGGAGATACAGTCAAACGCGGCTTGGCCTGCTTGCGCAGAAACTATGCCAAACGCCGTGTCCGAATCCGGGGTGCATTGTAACAGGTTGATTCTGGACGGGTCAAAATCAGACAGATTTTGCAACTGGTTTATTGAGACATCGGCATTGATCAGATCGAATGCAGCCTGCATAACACGGGCATTTCCCAGAATCACACAGCCAGCGGCGCTGTCGCCTAGCATTATTTTTGCAGTGATTTCAGGGCCGATCCCGGCAGGATCCCCCATGGTTATTGCGATTAAGTCAGTCATAACTTTGGTTAATCGGGGTTTGCTGTCAGGGTCAATCCTTAATCTGGAAATAAAATGCGCGTCCTAACCAATCAGTAATCTTCTGGGGCGTATGGTGCGTTTGGGAATGGGAAATTATGGGGGTGGATATGTCTAATCAAGACAAGGCCGTGCGGCCAATTATCATTAAGAAAAAGATCGTCAAAGCGGCTGGCCATCATGGCGGCGCGTGGAAAGTTGCCTATGCGGATTTTGTGACCGCAATGATGGCATTTTTCCTGCTGATGTGGTTGCTGAACGCCACGAGCGAGGATCAGCGCCAAGGTATTGCTGAATATTTCAACCCCGGCATTCCGGTTTTTAGCATGACCGGCGGCGGCGATGGTATGTTTGGCGGCGAAACCGTTTTTTCAGAGGATGAAAAAGTCAGCAGCAATGGCGGCGCAGTTGGGGACCAATCAGAGGATCGTTCCGGCAATGCAGGGTCTACCGGCGTGATGGAGGCCATGGACGGTGAAGGCGATGTTGGCGCTGGTGAAAATGATGCGGAATTCACCGAGATCGAAAATATGTTTCGTGGCACGAGCGGCGAAAGCTGGGTCGCTGACCCGTTGCTAAGTCATGTCGCAACGCGGGTAACAGATGAGGGGTTGATCATTGATATTTTTGACCTGCCAGATTCGCCGTTATTTGAGTCGGGCACAAACCAACCAACCGAAAAGATGTTTTTACTGCTGGAAATGATTTCGCGGGTTATTGGCGCGGTGACAAATAATATTGCCATTGCTGGCCATGTGGATGCAGTGCCAGAGGATGGCGCAGTGCTTGACGGGTTTGCCATTACCGGCGGGCGGGCCTTGATGGCCAATGCAATTATGATCGAAGAAGGTATAGATCCAATGCGGTTTACACGCTTGACGGGCGGTTCAGATCGCACGCCTGTTGGCGAAGGTGCGCCGGAATTTCGTAATCGGCGGGTGGAAATCATTCTGCTGCGCAAAGATCGGTAGGGCAGGTTTATTTAGTTACAATTTTGTTTGTTAGCCTGCCCTTAACCTTGTTACGTGAAAACTGATCAGTAATCGACCACAGCTATTTCAGCCGAAAAAAGGGTTACTGATGACTATTTCTTCCTCGATGAATGCCGGAGTATCCGGCCTGCAAGTTAACGCCAGCCGTTTGGCCACAATTGCCGATAATATCGCCAATTCCAAGACCTATGGTTATAAACGGGTGGACGCGGATTTCACGGCGATGACGCTTGGCAGCAATGTCGGGACATATACTGCTGGTGGCGTGCGGGTTTCCACGTTTCGCAATGTTGCGGCCAATGGGTCATTGATCGGTACATCGAATTCAATGGATATCGCGATTGGCGGGCGCGGGTTTTTACCTGTGACACCTGCATCGGCTTTGGCCAATACGGGTGCGGCACTGCCGTTGCGCCTGACAACAACGGGGTCGTTTTTCCCTGATGCGCAGGGCGTTTTGACCTCTGACAGCGGCATGGTTTTGCTGGGCTGGCCCGCAGATCCAAACGGTGATTTTCCGGCTTTGCCGCGTGACAGTTCTGCGGGGTTGGTCCCAGTCAATATTACGCATAATCAATTTGCGGCCAATCCGACAACGGAAATTGGTCTTGGTATTAACTTACCCGCGACTGCCACACAGGCGGGCGGCACGGGCGATCCTTTTGAGTTGTCGATCGAATATTTTGATAATCTGGGCACCACGCAATCGATGACAGCGGTGTTCACGCCTGTTGTTCCCGGGGTTGGGCAATCCAACGCCTGGACAATGGAGATTGTTGACAGCGCCACGGGTGTTGCACCTGTCGCGGAATTTAATGTGGTTTTTGACAATACCACCGCGCTTGGTGGCGCATTGCTCAGCGTAACACCGGTTTTTGGCGGCGCATATAATGCTGCGACAGGTGATATTACAGTTGGGTTTGATCGTGGTCCGGTGGACATCAATATCGGGATTATTGGATCAAATGATCGCATGACGCAGTTATCATCGTCATTTGCGCCGATCAGCCTGACCAAAAACGGGGCCTCGACCGGCAATGTGATTGGTGTTGAAATTGACGCAAACGGGTTGGTTTCTGCCAATTATGACACCGGGTTTTCCAAGGTAATTTTCCGGGTACCTTTGGCGGATGTCGCCAATCCCAATGCATTGGAAGCCATGTCTTCGCAAACCTTTTCAATCACACGCGATAGCGGCGCTTTCTTTTTATGGGATGCGGGTTCTGGCCCTACTGGTGAAACCATTGGCTACGCACGCGAAGAATCCACCACGGATATCGCGGGTGAACTAACCGCGCTAATCCAAACGCAACGGGCGTATTCGTCCAATGCAAAAATTATTCAAACTGTTGACGAAATGTTACAGGAAACCACTAATATCAAGCGCTAACGCTTGGGTTTCCGCACTAATCGGAGGGTAAAAATATGAGTATTTCAGCTGCAATATCAAACGCCTATTCAGGGCTGACAGCCGTTTCACGCCGCGCGGAAACGATCTCCAGCAATGTGGCAAATGCATTGAACGAAAACTATACCCGCCGAGAGGTGATGACCGCAGAGCGGGTTATCGGTGGCGTTGGAAATGGTGTCAAAGTTGACAGCATATTCCGTGCTGTCAATTTATTGGCAACATCCCAACGCCGCGCCACGGGTGCGGAATTGGGCCATGCCAGCACTGTGGGCGATGCCATGACCCGCATGGCCGGTATGTTGGGCATGCCTGGTGATGCGGGGGCGCTGGCAACACGGGTTTTGAATTTTGAAAACAGCCTGCGGGCTGCGGCGGATGCACCCCAATCCGAAGCCCTGCGCGCGACGGTTTTGTCTGATGCAAATGGTTTGGCAAAGTCATTGGGTAAAATCTCCACGCAAACCAGCGCGGTACGAATGGAGGCAGACGCTACGATTGCGCAGCACGTCCAAACCGTTAATTCCGCGTTGCAGCAAATTGAGGCGGTAAATACAGCCATCCGCATTCGTGGTTCCAGCAGTGCGGATACCGCTGCGTTGGAAGATGAGCGTTCACGGCTGATTGACCAGATTTCCGATCTTATTCCGATCCGGCAATTCTCGCGCCCGGGCGGCGAGGTTGCGCTTTATTCGCAAAATGGCGCAGCATTGATTGACGGTTCAGCCAATGTGCTGGAATTCACGGCTACGCCGGTGATTACCCATGATATGACATTGGCCTCAACTGCATTGTCAGGTATTTCGATAAATGGTCGGCCTTATACCATGGGCACCGGTTCCGGACAGCTGGATGGTGGCGCTTTGGCTGCGGCATTTGAGGTGCGCGATATTATTGCCCCCGAATTCAATGCGCGCATTGATGCGATGGCACGCGACATGGTTGAACGTTTTCAAGACCCTGCTGTTGATCCGACATTATTGCCCGGTGATGCGGGCCTGTTTACCGATAATAACGCAGCATTTTTGCCGGTAAATGAGCTTGGCCTTGCGGGTCGGCTTAATATCAATGCCGCCGTGGATCCCAGCCAAGGTGGGGATTTGTGGCGTTTGCGTGACGGTATCGGCGCGGTAGCGCAAGGTCCTGTTGGCGATGACACCCAGTTGCGCCTCATGGTTGACAGTATGCTGGCACAGCGCACGCCAAGCGCGGCAACGGGTGTAAATAACCTGACCAGCGCCACAAGTTTGGTCGCCGGGATTGCCAGCATTGTGGCGGGAAATGCCAGCCGACAAGAAGACCATACCGCATACCAAATGGGCCAGTTTGACATCCTGCGAGAGGGCGAGCTGGCTGTGACCGGCGTGGATAGCGATTATGAAATGCAACAATTATTGTTGGTGGAACAGGCCTATGCTGCGAATGCGCGGGTAATTTCAACCGCTGATATGTTGATGAAAACTTTGTTGGAGATATAGCATGAAAACCGCAGCCGTTTCCGATCTTTCATCCGCGATGCGCATGCAGCGCCTTGGCCAATCAACCCGCAGCGATATTAATGCTGCCAGTTATGAGGTGGCCAGCGGGCTGAAATCCAACCTTGTAAAAGCCACGGGCGGCGATCTGACCAGCCTGTTTGCGATTGAAAAAACCATGGCGCGGCTGGGCGTGCGCGCGGGGGCGATTTCAACCGCTGCCGCCCGCGCAGAGGCCACGCAATTTAACCTCGAAAGCATTCAGATGAACATCGCGCAATTTGGCACTGATCTGATTGCGGCTGTTGATTTGGGCAATCAATCCCAAGCGTTTTCGGTGGCCAGCTCTGCCCATGGTGCGTTTAACAGCGTGGTTTCTGCGATGAATGGCCGTTACGGTGACCAAGCGCTTTTTGCTGGCGCCAATGTTGATGGCGCGGCGGTGATTGACGCGCAAACCATGTATAATGACATTATTGCGCTAACCAGTGTGGCGCCGGATTCTGTTTCTGTAATTGCGGCGGTGGATAATTATTTCTTTAACCCTGCGGGCGGTTTTATGACCAGCGGTTTCCTTGGTGATGCATTAAACGGGCCGGGTGCTGAGGTGGCAGAGGGTCAGGTGATTAACTATTCGGTACGCGGTGATGCGGATGCTTTGCGCAGCGCACTTCGTAATATGGCGCTGATTGCCGTGGCCAAAAACGCTGATCATGCCGGCAGTGCTCTGGATGGCATGAACATCATGCGAGAGGCTGCAAATGGCGCGATTGCCACAGTTGATAACGTGATTGATCTGCGCGAAAGCCTTGGCCATGTTGAGGAACAATTATCATCTGCGGCGGCGTTTAATGCTTCGCAAATGAACACATTCGAGATGAACCGGAATGGTATCATCGCGGCGGACCCTTACGCCGCCGCCACCCGTTTTCAAGCCCTTCAGGGCCAAATGGAGGCGCTATATCTGATGACTTCGCGCCTCTCCACCATGCGATTGCAAAACTATCTGAGGTAACCCGTGATTCGATCCAAAATCGTTTTTCTGCTGGCCAGTATGGCCTTTTCTTTAACTTCTTTTGCCTCTGCTGATGTGCGGATCAAAGATCTGGTTGAGATCGACGGCGTGCGGGGTAATGACCTTGTGGGTTATGGCCTCGTGGTTGGGTTGAATGGCACCGGAGATGGGCTGCGAAATTCGCCTTTTACCGAAGAAGCGATGACCAATTTGCTGGAACGTTTGGGTATCAATGTTACCGGCGAAAGCTTCCGTTCCAAAAACGTGGCGGCGGTGCTGGTGACAGCGGCCTTGCCGCCGTTCGCGCGGGCTGGCGGGCGGATTGATATCACGGTTTCCACCATCGGTGATGCAAAAAGCCTGCTGGGCGGGACATTGATAATGACGCCTTTAAATGCAGCCGATGGCCAGATTTATGCAGTGGCGCAAGGGTCGGTTATTGCCGGTGGTTTCACGGCTGAGGGTGACGGCGCGTCTGTTACCCAAGGCGTGCCAACCTCTGGGGTCATTCCCGCAGGTGCGCGGGTTGAACGTGAAATTGCTTTTGATTTTACCGAAATGCGGCAAATGCGGTTGGCGTTGCGCGACCCGGATTTCACCACAGCGGCGCGGATTGAACGCGCCATAAATGAACGGTTTGGCGTGCCCATTGCTGAAATGACGGATAGCGGCACGGTGCGACTGAATTTGGCGATCGCCAATGCGCCTTCGCCCGCGCATCTTATTAGCCTGTTGGAAAATATAGAAGTTTCGCCACAGCAACGGGCGCGGGTGATTGTTGATCAACGCTCTGGTACTATTGTTTTGGGCGCGGACGTGCGCATTTCACGGGTGGCTGTAAGCCAGGGAAATTTAACATTGCGTATCCAAGAAGCCCCGATTGTGGTGCAACCAAACCCGTTTACCACGGGCGGCGCGCCAATTGTGGTACCCAATACCCGCATTGAGGTTGAGGAAGGTGAAAACACCCGTCTTGCCTTGGTGGAGAAGGCCGTTTCCCTGCCTGAAGTGATTGAAGGTTTGAATGCACTGGGCGTTTCACCGCGTGACATGATCGATATACTTAAGGCGATCAAAGCGGCAGGTGCGTTGCATGCGGAATTCATTGTACAATAACTGGTGATCATGGTTGCAGCCTTGTAATATGCGCTCGTGATTAGAAACCGAACTTTGCTGTTGGTGAGCTGACGGGAATTAATCTGAACTCCATTGAGCTTAGCTAAAATGCACGCTGTGCCAACCGGCGCGTGGATGATGTGCACAGCTTTCAACACGGCATTGGTTTTGTGGTTTTGCCGCGGGGCCAAATGGCACTGGTTTGGACGTCATCGGGAGTGGTGCCAAACGGTAAAACCGCGCCGGCGAATGGAGCTACGATGTTTTTTACGCCAATATTGGCCTGGCCAATCCTGTGGTTTTTCCCTTTAGCCTGATTGCGGCGCACACAGCGCAGGAACCGACAAGCGTAGCCGCGACTACGTAATGGCTATGGTCACGGTTGAGGATGCTTGGCAGGCGCAAAATGTGTTGACGCAAACCTACGGTGTGTATCTAACTGGGCGTGATCGGCTTGGTTTTTGAAATATCCCGTGCAGAAATTCAGCATATTGCCGATATCCCCGTGGGGTATATTTTGGACTGCTTTACGAATAGCTGCGCACCAATGCTCCGGCGATTAATGACCAACCATCCGCGATAACAAAAAATGCCAGTTTGAAGGGCAGGGCCACCACGGCGGGGGGCACCATCATCATACCCATCGACATCAACACAGCCGCGATCACCAGATCAATTATCAAAAATGGTAGAAAAATCAGGAAACCGATTTCGAACCCGCGCTGAATTTCGCTAAGCAAAAATGAAGGCACCAGAACGCTGAGCGGCAGTTCATTTCCCGGCACTACAATTTGAGGTGCGGATTGCAGCATCAGCTCAACGGTTTTGGGCTGAACGCGGCCTTCCATAAAGACACGAAACGGCGCGAGGGTGCGGTCAATTGCGGTTTGCATATCAATCAGGTTTTCCATCAGGGGTGCGACGCCCTCAGCCCATGCCTGATTAAAAACCGGGGCCATAACAAACCAAGTCAGGAACAGCGCCAGACTGACAATCATCATGTTTGGTGGGGCTTGTTGCACGCCGATCGCTTGCCGCATGATCGATAAAACCGTGACCATAAAGGGAAAACAGGTGACCATCATGGCAATACCGGGCGCCAGGCTTAACAATGTTAGGATCAGGAAAAGCTGAACCGATTGCAAAGATAATGCGCCATCGCCTAGATTGACCTCAAGGCTTTGGGAAAAGGCGGGTGCGGCGATGCCCAGCAGAATAAGGGCCAGAATTCCGGTTTTAGAAACCATCGCGTAAATCAACCACTTCGGTAAGGCGAACACCAAGACGGTCGCTGTTTTCCATTTCTTGCAATTCACCGCGTGCAATCAATTTGTCGCCGATAAATATTTCGACAGGGTCGTCAATACGGCTGTCGAGCGGGATGACAGAGCCACGCCCGAGCTTTAGCAAGTCTGCGATCATGGGTTTTGCTTTGCCAACTGAAATAATAATCTCAACGGGGACGCCAAGAAAGGCGTTATCTTGCAGGTTGTCATCGACTTTTGGAATAGGCTCAGGCATGTTTTTCCTCCTGAATATCTTGAGTTTCGAAAAATTCCTGCACGGCACTTGTGATGGTTGCCAACACGGTGGATATATCGAGCTGTTCAAACCCGGCTGCCCATTCAATGCGTGCTTCGAGCGGGGTTAGGGAATCGTCCGCAATTACCTCACAATTTGCTTTGGCGGGGGTTAGCATTTTGGTGATGGAGTCGACCGCGTCGATTGGCACAAGGACCTTTATTTTCTCAACGGGTAGTTTTTGCACCATTTCCATAACGCGGCGAACAACTTCGGTATTAAACCCAGCCGCAGCGCAGGCAGGCAAGGCGGTTTCGATCATGGCGGATATTAACGGAGCGAGGCTGTTAATAGCAGCTTGGCGTGCCTCTGCTTGTGAAAATCCGATATCGTTCAACGCCTCAAGGATCGGGGCGAGTGAGCGGATTTTTTCACCCTCAAACGCTTTGCTTGCCGCTTCTGCGCCGGTTTTCACACCTTTGGAAAAAGCGATGTCCTTTTCGGATTCGAACCCCTCAAACAAGGAAATTGATTTGCTTGAGACAGGGTTGTCATTGGTGAAACATTCTAATCGTAGTGCACACATTATGCTGATACCTTTTCATTGTTTTCGGGGGCTTCTATCCAGTTTTGCAACAGGCGGTTGGTTTCGTTAGAGCGTTCAGACACTGCTGTTCGCAGCATTTCAACGGCTGTTGGCGGGGTTTTGTTTTCGATTGCCAGCGGGTTGGCGCCATCTGGCCCTGCCAATTGCGGGTTTTGCGCCATTTCATCAGATGCGAGGGGCGGTAATGCCGGCTGGCTGGCTAAAAGCGGGCGTAAAACAAACATGCCAAGTGCCAAAACTACCACCGACAAAACCCCAAGCTGGATCAACGACATAGCGTTAAGCGACATAAAGCCGGCGGTTTCGTCGATTAAGGTGCCCTCAACAGGGGTTTGCGACAGCTCCATAGATTGTAGGGTGACTGTATCGCCGCGCTCCGCATTAAACCCGATGGCAGATTGCACCAATTCACGAAGCGCCGTCAGCTCTGCCTCAGGGCGGGGCGCCCAAATTTCTTGACCGTTTTCATCCATAACAAGCTGGCCGTCAACTAATACTGCCACAGAAATACGCTGGATTTCACCGGGTTGATGTATGGTTTCGCGCAGAGTTTCCGAGACCTCGTAATTTATGCGTTCGCTGTTACTATTTTGATTACGAGAGGATGACCCGGCGCTGCCGCCGACATCGCCGTCGGGTAAATTGCTGGCAACCGTGACCGCGCCACTGGCCGAACCGTTGGATGCGTCCGAATCGCTTTGGGTTTCGGAGGAAATAACCACACGGCTTTCGGGGTCAATAATGCGTTCGGACACGGTTTGGGTCTGCATACTGGCGTCAACCATCACCTCTACGATGGCATTTCCCACGCCAACGCGGGCGGCCAGAATGCGTTCGATATTGCCACGTAATGTGGCGGCGCGGCTGTCCAGACCATCTGGTGTGGTGCTGCGAGTGGTATCGCCTGCCAATACCACAACGCCACTGGCCGCATCAATTACGGCCACGTCTTCCGGGGTCATACCGTTAATGGCCGAGGCCACCATAAAGCGCGCTGCCTCAGCAAATGAAGGCGCAAGATTGCCGCTGGCCGCAGTAAGGGAAACCGATGCGGTGGGGTTGGTTTTGCGCGAAAATGGCTGGCTGGATCCGGACGCGATATGCACACGCGCGGCAATAATTTGCGGTGAGGCCACAAATGTGCGGGCCAGCTCGCCCTCCTTTGCGCGCCAATATGCGGCGTCAAACATTTGTGATGTCGTGCCAAAACCGGAAAGTTCGTCAAGGATTTCGTATCCGGCAATACCCGAGGCTGGCAAACCCTCGGATGCAAGCGACAAGCGCACCTGGTCGCGGCTGTTATTATCGACATAAATCGCGTTACCGCGGATTTCAAAAGTGACGCCGCTTTGCTCCAGCTTGGTGATTATTTCACCTGCGGATGACGCATCAAGCCCTGCATATAGGAGTGACAAATTGGGTGAGGTTGCAACCCGCACCAACCCCAGCAATGCCACAAAGGCAGCCACAGCGGCGAGAATGAAAATAATCCGTTTACGCGGTTCTAAGCTTGTCCACATATTTTTGCCCAACTTCTGTTTTGTACGCCAACACCATTCTGGTATCCGCTGCATTTAAGGAACATTGCGCAAACACTTTTAACAATTGGTTAGCCAAAACCGGATTATGGTCAGAAAGATGAAAAAAATTGTACAGGATGTGCAGATGGCAGATGATCCAAAGGCAGAAGTTGAAGAAAAACCCAAAAAGTCCGGTAAAAAAGGCCTTATGATGGGGCTTGTCGGGGCAATTATACTGGGGGGCGGTGGGTTTTATGCCACTTTCTCGGGTATGATTCTAGGCCCATCGGGTGATTCGGAAATGGCCAGTGATGACCAAGGCAGCAGTGATGACGGGTATGGTGATACCGGTGATGACGGGTACGGGTCCGCAGATGATGGCTATGATAGCGGTGGTGCGACAACCGTCAATATGGGTGACATTACCTTTATTGAAATGGCCCCGCTGATCATTTCTCTGGGGGATTCGGCTAGCGCTAAATTCCTGCGTTTTAGCGCCCAGTTGGAGGTTGATCCGGAATATGCCTCGGAAATCAATTTTATTATGCCGCGCATTACCGATGCTTTGAATACATATTTACGTGCGGTTTCTGAGGAGGAGCTTGCAAAGCCTTCCTCGTTTGATCGGCTGCGCGCACAGATGTTGCGACGCATTCAGGTGGTGACCGGACAAGGCAAGGTTCGTGACCTGCTGATCACCGAATTTATTTTAGGATAGGAAGAAAAAATGGCACTTATTGCAGATGGTTTTTTAATGTTCGCAGCCTTGGCTGCCGCATTGTATTGTTATGTTTTATCACGCAAAATCAAAGGATTGACGCGGCTTGATACCGGGCTTGGCGGTGCGATTTCGGCGCTGTCATTACAGGTGGACGAAATTCAGACCTCGGTTAGGGCGGCGACCAAGGCATCGGGTGCCAGCATTCAGGAATTGGTTGATATTACCAGTCGCGCAGAGATTGCGGCAGGGCGATTGGAATTGCTGATGGTCTCGGTTCACGAACGGGGAAAGCCGGCCAAACAGGTTGATGTCAGCGAGGTGCGCAAAGAACGCAAAGCTGAGCTTGACCAAAAAGAGGCGCTAAAACAAGCACAAGAGCCATTGCTGGAAGCAATTGAAGCAGAGAACAACGCCTCAACCCGGGCAGACCTGCTGAACGCCCTGCAAAAAGTCATGACTGCGGTGAAATAATGTCTAAAAGTTTAAACATACAACGGGGCCGTCCCGGAACGATTTCGCTGATTATTTTTCTTTTTCTGGCGTCGGTGGTGCTGCGCATTGCAGCATCCGCGCCAGCCATTGCGCAAGAAATGGGCGGGCAACGGGATTATGCCATGACTAAACCTGCGCCTATGGTGCCGGAAATGATGGAAACCGCTGCTGTTTGCGAACCGATGGGCGAACCTTCGGTATTATTGGCGGCTATTGCATCGCGCCAACAGCAAATTTCGGCACGTGAGGCCTATATAGATGGTAGAGAACAAACCCTGAAAGTCGCAGAGGCCAGAATTGCTGAACAATTGGTGGCGTTGCGTGGTGCAGAGGAACGGCTTGCAGCTACTTTGGCACAAGCGGATGACGCTGCGGAAAACGATGTTGCACAGCTTACCGAAGTATATGAGCGCATGAAACCAGCGGATGCTGCAGGGATATTTGAAACCATGGATATACAATTTGCAGCGGGATTCTTTGCGCGGATGCGTCCGGATTCTGCGGCAAATATCATGGCACAACTGCCGTCGGATCTTGCTTATTCAATCAGTGTTGTAATGGCGGGCAGAAATGCTAGCGCACCGCGCGAATAATCCTTGGTCTTGAGGGAATTTTAATAATCAACGGTGCATGATCAACCTGAAATCAGCCCCAAGGGGTCAGTAAACGAGGTGGAGAAATGGGTGGAGTAATTGGCCTTTTTGTAATTTTCAGCATGGTGTTCGGCGGTTATATTCTTGCTGGCGGCAAAATGTCGATTATTTTGCATGCGCTGCCATTTGAAATGATGATGATCATTGGCGCTGCGGTCGGGGCATTTTTGATCGCTAATGATATGAGCGCAGTAAAACATACATTAATCGACATGGGCAAAGTATTTAAAGGCGTAAAGTGGAAAAAGCAGGATTATATAGATTTGCTATGCCTGCTTTATTCCCTGATTCGGGTCGGTCGGGAAAACCCGGTAGATCTTGAGACCCATATCGAGGAGCCGGACTCATCTGCGATTTTTGGCAAATACCCGAGAATTCAAAAGGATAAGGTGGCGGTCGGGTTGATTTGTGACACCTTGCGCTCTGCGTCCATGAATTACGATGACCCGCATCAGGTTGAGGAAGTGCTGGAAAAACGCATGGAAGAACATGCGAAACACACACTGCATTCAGCCCATGCATTGCAGGTGATGGCTGATGGCTTGCCTGCACTTGGTATTGTGGCTGCGGTGTTGGGGATTATTAAAACTATGGCATCAATCGATAAACCACCTGCGGTGCTTGGCGGTATGATCGGTGGCGCATTAGTGGGCACGTTTTTGGGGGTGTTCCTGGCCTATGGTCTGGTAGGGCCGTTTTCCGCCAAGGTGCAAACTGTCACCGAAGAGGATAATCAATTTTACAACCTGATCCGGGAAGTATTGGTGGCTAATCTTTATAATCATGCTCCCAACATCTGCGTAGAGGTTGGACGGCAGAACACACCGGGAAAAATGCGGCCGTCATTTAATGATCTGGAAGCCGTTATCAAGGAGCTGAAAGCCGCCGCATGATTAGACTAGGGATTTTTCTAACAATTTTTCCACAGCTTTTATGGGCGCAAACTGCTGTGCCTATCCAATCCGGTGAGCATGAAAATTTCACGCGACTGGTGCTGACAATCGATCCAGACAGCAATTGGGAGATGCGCGAATCACGCGGAAAAGTTATTCTTGATTTTCCCGATATGGTGCTCGATTTTGGCACGTCTGCGATTTTTGATCGGATCCCGACAACGCGCATTTTGGCAGTTAAGGGTGTGTCGGGGCAAGACGGATCTTTTTTGGAAATTGAGATCCCTTGTGATTGCCCGGCCAGAGTTTTTGCGTTTGGGGCAGGGCATTTGGTGATAGATGTGCAAGATGGCGGACCTTTGGCGGAAATCGTGGAAATCGTTGATCTTGCTGAACCGCCTGCGGCTTATGAATATTGGCAACCAGAAATACTTGTACAGGCACCGCTTACCAGCACATCGAATTTTTTCAACCCGCCTGAAATTGTAATTCATGAAACACCATCATTGGATGCTGAGATGACAGAAGACATTGAAGTCCAAGCGGCGGAAATGATGGCAAGCGATTTGTTAGGTGGCGCGGTTCCGCAGATGGAATCGGAACCAAACCCCGAAATGCTGGCGCGTATCGCAGAGGCCCAAGAACAGCTGCTTCAGCAACTTACACGGGCGGCTGATCAAGGGTTGGTTGATTTTGTACCACCAATTGTTGAAATACCTGAACAAGAAATGGTTGAGGAAATTGTGGAAGCCACAGTCGAAGAAAACTTGCCGCTGGACCCAGCTTTGCTTAATCAGTTAAGCGCTCGTACAGCATATGACGACGCAGCTGAAGCCGATTTGGTAGCCATAATTAACGAATTTGCCAAACCACAATGTCTTTATAATTCTGATTTTAGCATGCAAGATTGGCAAAACGATACTGGCTTTTCAGCGCAAATCGCAATTCTGCGTGCTGAAATATATGGCGAATTTGACCGGATTAACGAAGATGCAATCCTTGGGTTAGCTAAGCTATATATTGTAAACGGGCTAGGGGCCGAAGCAACTGCTATTCTTGCTGAAATTCCAGAACAGCCGGAACAAACGGCGGTTCTGTTTGATCTTGCCGAAATAGTTGATGGTGGGTTTTGGCAGATAAATGGCCCTGTGGCAAAAGGCGAAAATTGTGGCGGAGATCACGAAATGTGGTTTTTGGCCGGCAGTTCCGGCCGTCAGGAAATATTGGAAACTGCCCCGGTGATCGAAGCATTTTCGCGCTATCCAATTGGCATTCGCCTGCTGATTGGGCCGCGTATTGCAAATGTTATGCTTGATTCGGGTGAATTTGATGCCGCGCACCAGATACTCGAAATTGTCCGGCGGGCGGCTCCACCAGTGACGGTACCCATGCAGATGGCAACCGCTAATGTGTTGGATGCAGGGCATGATGACGCGGCTGCAAATTTGCTCTATAGCGCAGTGGCGATGAGCCAGGAAACTGATGCAAATCAAGCGACATTTGCCTTGGCCCGTGCCGCACTTGACCAAGATGAGGGGATCACCCACAGCCTTTTGACGGACCTCGAAACCATAGTATTTTCGCAGCGTGATACCGAAATAGGTGTTGAGGCACGTCTTTGGGAAATTAAGGTAAATGCCCGCATTAATGGCTTGACCGCGGGATTAGAAATGATCAGCACTGACCTTGCTTTGACACCTCAAAATTCCGTGGACCTTTTAGAAATTGTCACGGATTTGTTTATTGAAGCGAGCGCCGACCAGCAGGGGCATCTGAATTATGTTGACGCTATTTTGGCCTACCAACATATGCTGTCAACGGACCAAACTGCGGATGCAAGCCGCAACCATATGGCGCAAGAGCTAATAATGCTGGGCCTGCCAAATATCGCGCTGCAAATTTTGCAACCTGCCTTAAGCCGCGCTGATATCACAGCAGAACTTACCGCCGCTAACGCGCATTTGGCCCAGTTTGAACCAGATTTAGCTTTGGCAATTGTAAATAATCACTCTTCTGATGCAGCAACTGAAATAGCGCTAAAAGCGTATTTGTTAAAATCAGACCACGCCGCAATTGCTGCCATTCTGGATGATCCAGCCAATGCACAATTCATTAAAAATGACGTGGCGTGGCGTGCGGGGGATTGGCAAAATATTCAAGGCGAGGATAAAGACGCAACAATGGCAGCGTTTATGCAAGGCCAGGAATTGATTATGCCAGATCAGGTCACACCAGAACTTAGCAATGAAAATGCGTTTTTAACGGATGTTGATATTGCCGAGGAACCAAATCTGCAAGCGGCGCGAAACCTGCTAGAAGTCAATCGCGCCAGCCGCGCCTTTATCGAAGACGTGTTGGCTGGCGAGTAGTTTTTACTTATTCCGCGTCACGCATTGATGTTACATCATCTGCAAACATCTTAAATCCATCTGCGAACTGCAAGATAATTTGGCCTTCTATCAAGCGTACTTCGTCAACTGGGCTATAGACCAGACCGTTTGTGGTGGTCAAAACTTCGTTGTCTTTTAGCGATTCAACCATAAACGAAAACTGCGCACCTTCAGCGGCACGTTGACCGCTGGCAAGAATACCGGACCATTCTGCATATTCTGTTGTGGGATCAATGGCTTGAGATGCGACTTCGGTGCCATTTTCATCATAGACGATCAGACGTGCTGCATCGGCTTCGTTATGGATATAGGTTTGCACATCCAATGGGTGGTTTTCATATGTGGCAGTGCCAGGGTTTCGGACTTCGCGGCCGATCCACTGGGCAAGCCCGCCTTTGGCGCCACTGGCCAATGCCTCCAGAATGCTTTCGAGTTTGGCATTTGATTGTACTTGTTGCTCCACCGCTGAAAAAGTTGCCAGTTGGGCAACAAAATCGGTTGATTCAACCGGTTTTAACGGGTCCTGGTTACGCAATTGTGCAGTTAACAATTTCAAAAATGTTTCAAAATCACCAGTGGGGTCAGCACCGGAATCGCTGCTTTGGGTTGCAGTTGCAAACCCGGCTGCGGCTTGATTTAAGCTGGAGATAGTTTCCATTGATAGGCCTTTCTAAAGTCGAATATCAAGCGCACTGCCAGATATATAAATGTTGTCAATTTCGGTTTGGTCGGATGTGTCGGCGCTGGCGGAATTACCGCCCTGAAAACCGTCAGCTTGATCAGAGTTTTCACCATCCTGACCTGATTGGAACGTAAATTCCGATGCATCAAATCCGGCTTTTTCAAAGGCGGCGGCCAATAATTCTGCGTGGCGACGCATCAGGTCAACGATCTCTGGTCGTTCTGCGGTAATGATGGCTTGCATACCGGTTTCAGTAGGGCTGAGGCTTACAATAACGCGACCTAATTCAGGTGGATCAAGACGTATTTCGATGCGCGGATCAGCGGTTTTGCTGATCTGAACGCTGATTTGGCCAGCGATTTTACTGGCCAATGCGCTGCCTTGGCTTTCAGAGGATAGGGGCGAAAATTGCGTAGCCATATAGCTAGACTGAATGGCGCGCGGTTGCTCAACGGATGGCATGCCACCGGACTGGAGCTGTAAAAGAGGATCTGGCTGCTGGGCTGTCTGGAGCGGTGCGGCAGGCTGCGAAAAAACCAGTGGGCTGGTTGGCACAGTTTTTTGCGGCATAACAGATTTATCAATCGATGTTGGTTCTGTGCCGTTAATTTCTGATGCTGGGCCGCGGGAAAATTGTGAGTGTGGGGCTGTGGTAAATTTCTGGACCGGCACGAGTAATTCTTGCGGATTGGCAACCGGTTTTGCAGATGATTGCAAAATGATTCCTGCATTTTTATCTGTGATTTTCGGTGCTGGATTTTCAATAACTTTTGTAGCGGGCATTTCCAAAGGCGCGCCCGGATGTGCTGGGCTGATCAGCGCATTGACCCTCACGGGGATATCTGGTGCTGCGTTAGGGCTAACCGGCTTTGAATCTGTGACGAGTGCCACGATTCCCTGCTTGGTGGGTTCAGATAATTGTTTAGGCTCAGTGGCCGCAATGAATTGTGAGAGTGCAGGCGCGCCTGCAGGGGGATTTTCCTGTAACGATTGAATCTTTTCCGGCTGAATTAAGGGGGGTATTGGTACTTCAAATTCCGCAATCTCAGCATTTGGCTCGGAAACAGGATTAAGTGTGATTTCATCAGGAGTTGGCGTTTCTGGTGCGGTATTGCCATCAGCTTGAATCGCCTCGATGAGTTGACTGAAATCGGGCACAGCCGGTATGTCGCCATCAATATTGGCCAAAGAATTTGGGTGCACCACAGATTTTTCAGCCAACGCTGATGATCGTGTCAATATTCCTAAAAAGTCCATTCTATGACCCGCTGATAATTTTCCTGCCCTTATTAATGTCGGATATCCGTTACTATTTATTTACCGAAATCAGCCAAATTGGCGGCAATTGGAATAATATAGGTAAGGTTTTATGGAAATTTCAGCCCTCACATCGATTGGAACAAATGCGCCTGATCGTGCGGAACGCATTGAAATACTTAAAGAAACAGCGAAAGCCTTTGAGGCTGCGTTTCTGGCAGAGATGCTAAAAAATACCGGGCTTGGCAAAAGCCGTGATTCGTTTGGCGGTGGCGCAGGGGAGGACGCATTTTCAAGCATGCTGGTAACCCAACAGGCGGATTTGCTGGCAGAAAATGGCGGGGTTGGTCTGGCAGAGCATATATTCAACAGTCTTGCCGCGCGGGAGGGGCTGACATGATTTCGGCGTTTATGGCGCGGTCAAAATTGCGGCAAATTTTGGCAATGATGGAGGAGGAGCGGGTCATTTTATTGAATGGGCCGCTGTCTGCATTGGCGCCTCTAACAGCCAAACGTTCCTTGATATTGGAGGCCTTGGAGAAAGGTGGCCCGGTATCACGCGCGGTGCTTGGTGACGGGCTTACGCAAATACGGAGCCTGGCAATTCGTAATAAAAAACTGTTCCAAGCCAGTGTTGCCGGCATGAAAGCTGCGGCAGAAACATTGCAAGATCTGGAAAGAAATATTGACGGCATGCAGACCTATACGTCGCGGGGCGAAAAGGTTTTGGCGGCCCAGCCATCCGTAAAAAAGGATCATAGGGTTTAAAAGTTTAACCCAATTTGGTGGAGAATTTAGGGCAAATTTTTGGTAATCACCTTGGCCGCGTTAATGTTTCATTATGTGTAATGGGTCAGGTTGAGTAGGCGATCTTGAACAGGTTGCCGCCTCATATTGGGGCGAAACGTCAGAACGGCGAAAAGCGGGCCATGGAATATGGTCTTAATTGAAACCGCGGCGCCGAATGCGCTGCAACGCCGAAGGAAATGCAAATGTCTAGCATTCTAACAAACTCCAGCGCCATGGTTGCGCTGCAAACACTTCAAAGCATCAACAAAAGCCTTGGCTCTACCATGGGCGAAATTTCAACCGGTAAATCGGTTGCGAACGCCAAGGATAACGCCTCGATCTGGGCAATTTCGCAAACCATGCAATCTGATGTTGACGGGTTCAAGGGCATTTCTGATGCGCTGGCAACCGGCGGTGCATCGGTAGCTGTGGCACGGACAGCGGCTGAATCAATCACCGGCCTGCTGGGTCAGATCAAATCTAAAATTGTTGCAGCACAAGACCCTTCTTCTGATCAGGGAAAATTGCAAACCGATATCGCCGAATTACGCAATCAGATTGGTTCTGTTGTTGGCGCGGCCCAGTTTAACGGGCTGAATCTTGTGGATGGCACCAACGCTTCTGTCAATGTATTGGCCTCGCTTGACCGCGATGCATCCGGCACTGTGACAGCCTCAAATATCAACGTAGCCGGGCAAAACCTGTCTACAGGGGCGGGTGCTATTAAGGCCGCGCTTGTTGGTTCGGCTGGCGTAGGTGGTGACGGTGCAACCGCCGCGACCTTTATTGATGCTGGTGGCACCTCCAATATTGTTATTGTTGATGCGGGTTTGGCCGCCGGCGATACGTTCAATGTCAAAATCGGCAGTGACTATGTCTCTTATGTTGTGACAACTGAAGATATAGCCGCGGCGTCAACCGATGAGGTGGTTGCAAACGGAATCCGGTCTGCGATAAACGGCATGAGCGATCCAAATATCTCTGCTGACGTTACCATTGGTGCAACGGCTACGATTGGTGTCTCTAACGCGGCTGGTGATACAGTTGCGATGACCACTGAAATTGTTTCGGTTGGCACTGGCGGTCTTTCGGGTCTTGCCGGAATTAACGTGGATGACACTGGCGGTGGTAATGCCACACAGGCGCTAGCTGATATTGAAGGTCTGATTCAGACATCGATTGACGCAGCCGCTGCTTTTGGTTCCAGTCAGGCACGCATCGAAATGCAGTCTGATTTTGTTGGCAAGCTGATGGATTCCCTGAAAACGGGTATTGGCGCATTGGTTGACGCTGACATGGAGGCCGCATCTGCACGTTTGCAAGCGCTTCAGGTTCAGCAACAATTGGCGACACAATCTCTGTCAATCGCCAATCAGGCACCGCAGAACATCTTGTCATTGTTCCGGTAAGTTAATGAGCAAGGCGGGGGTATTCCTCGCCTTGCTACACCGACAATTCATAATAATCACATGCTGGATTTTCCAGCCAGGGTGGGAGGATACACCCCATGAATACCGCGGTAATGGCAAAATCTCTTTACGGAAGACCAACCCATGAAGTTGGCACCAAAAGAGGCATCGAATACAAAGCTTTTTCAAAAGCAACAGCACGGTTGGCCGATTATGTTGGCACAGAAACCGATGATTTCCCCGGGTTGGCAGAGGCGCTTTGCGAAAACCAACTGCTTTGGACCGTATTGGCCGCAGATGTTGCAGGTGAGGGTAACGGATTGCCTGAGCAACTTCGCGCCCAGATATTATATCTTACGGAATTTACCAACCATCACACAAAGCTGGTGCTAAACGGCAAAGACAGCCCCGATATTCTGGTGGAAATCAACACAAGCATCATGCGAGGCCTGCGCGATTGCGCCACCGGCCCGGAATTGGTGACATCATGAGCGGCCTTGTCCTAAAGCTCCGCCCGGCTGAACGGGTGATGATTAATGGCGCCGTGATTGAAAACGGTGATCGCCGGTCGCGCCTGAATATCCTGACCCCGCGCGCCAATGTATTGCGCCTGCGCGATGCGATTCACCCCGAAGAAGCAACCACCCCCGTAAAGCGCGTGTGTTATACAGCGCAAATGGTGCTGGCGGGAGAGACCACCCAAGACGATGGCCATAAGCAACTTTCCACCGAATTGGCGCAATTGGCACAAGTGTTTACTGATTCGGAAAGCACACGGATATTGGCTGAAGTTAGTGGGTTTTTGGCAGAAAAGAACGATTATCAAGTGCTGAAAGCCCTGCGGTTACTGTTGCCGATTGAGGAAAAGCTAATGGCAGGTGCCCCATGTATCAGCCAGTAGCACCCATATCCGGCATTGCCGGATGGCAATTTATGCAGCGCACCCAGGAGGTCCAGTTCGCGGCTTTTTCTACAGGGGCGGAGCTGAATCGCGAGGTTGAATATTTTAAGGAAAACATCAGCAAAATCACCAGCGCCGAGGAATTGGTCAAAGATTTTACCTTGTTCAAAGTGGCGTTGGGGGCTTTTGGTCTGGAAGACAAAATTGCTGATAAATTTTTTATGAAAAAAGTGCTGGAGGAAGGCACAGAGGATAGCGAAGCCTTTGCCTTGCGCTTGACCGACACCCGCTTTCGAGAATTTGCCGAGGCGTTTGGTTTTGGCAATGCGGCGGGATCCAACCTACAATTGTCTGATTTTGGCAGCCGTATGACTGACCAATACAAAGTGCTGCAATTTGAAAAAGCGGTGGGTAATGTGGATAGCTCTATGCGGCTGGCCATGACATTGGAGCGCGATATTGGCGATTTGGCAGGGCACGAATCTGCTGGTTCAACAGCATGGTTTTTGCTGATGGGTAATCCGCCCTTGCGCGAGGTTTTTGAAATTGCATTTGGCCTGCCCAAATCAGTTGGCCAGTTGGATATTGATCGCCAGCGTGAAATATTTCAAGATGCCAATGACCGGATGTTTGGCAGTACTTCTTTGGATGTTTTCAAAGATCCTGAAAATATTGAGAAATTACTAACCACATTTTTTGCACGCGAACAAATCAACAGTGGTCCCGGCCCGTTGACCGCAGGGATGAGCGCGCTAACCTTGATGCAAAACGCGGTGAACGCCCAGATTAGTTTCAACCGTTCGCGCAATTAATTTTTGCGGCATTGAACCAAAAGCCGTAATCGCGCCACTATAACGTATATCTCGTTAAAAGTGGGCTTGATGCGCAGCAAAGAAAAAATCTATGAAGAATTACTGGTGGCCTCAGCGCGTTTGGGGGATCGAAAATCGTTTGAGGCACTGATAAA
>CAZCDC010000033.1:0-14526 GCA_964497195.1 uncultured Rhodobacterales bacterium
TTTTAGCGATGCTTTGCAAAAAGGAGAAACGCAATGACCAACACCCCCCTGATTTTCGACGGCCATAATGATGTTTTAACGCAGCTCTATAAAGGCGCCTCATCAGCAGAATTTATCAGCGGCAATTCAAAGCATATTGACCTGCCCAAGGCCAGGCTTGGCGGGTTTGGCGGTGGGTTTTTTGCGATTTGGGTGCCAAGCGATATGGAAGAAGCACCGCTATTCGAGGCCATGCGCGCCGATCGCTATAACATCGACGTGCCGCCAAATATCCCGCAGCCAGAGGCCTTGCAGGTGGCTGTTGCACAAGCCGCGATATTGCTGCGATTACAGCGCGCGGGGGCGTTGAAAATCTGCACCCGTGTGGCTGATATTCAGGGCTGTCTGGACAGCGGCAAAATGGCGGCAATCATGCATATGGAGGGGGCCGAGGCCATTGATACCGGCTTTGACAGCCTGCATGTTTTGCACGCGGCTGGTTTGCGGTCTTTGGGTTTGGTCTGGAGCCGGCATAATGATTTCGGGTATGGGGTGCCGTTTGCCTTTCCTGAATCGCCCGATACCGGGCCGGGGCTGACAGCGGCGGGCAAGGCGCTGGTGCGTGAATGCAATGATTTGAACATCATGCTGGACCTGTCGCATCTAAACACAGCAGGGTTTTGGGATGTGGCCAAAATTAGTAATGCGCCGCTGGTGGCAACCCATTCCAATGCGCATAGGCTATGCGCCAGTTCGCGCAACCTGACCGATGACCAGCTTAAGGCGATACGCGACAGCGACGGCATGGTCGGGATCAATTTTGCGGTGGCGTTCCTGCGCGAGGATGGCCGAATGGAGGCGGATACGGCGCTGGATACCATGATGCGGCATCTGGATCATTTAATAGAGCATCTGGGCGAAGACCGTGTTGGCTTTGGCTCGGATTTTGACGGGGCGATGGTGCCTGCGGCAATCAAGGATGTCAGCGGTTTGGGTGTGTTGCGCGGCGCCATGCGGGCCAAGGGTGTGGATGATGCCTTGATGGCTAAAATATGCAACGGCAATTGGCTTCGGGTTTTGGCGAAAACATGGGAATAGCAACGATTGCGGCTATGCAATAATCGCAAGGCCTATCCGGCGGATTTGGAAATATTCTTGCGGTTTGATTTATTTTAGAAATATGGTTCCCAATTGGTTTCGCAGGCGGTAACCTTTGGTCAATAATAAATGTTTCGAAATTCTGGGAGGAAAACAATGAAACTAAGTATCTTGAAAATGACAACCGTGGCTGCAATTATCGGCGCATTCGGCACCGAGGCCATGGCTGTTGAGTGGAATGTCTCGGTCTGGGGCAAACGCCGCGCATTCACCGAACATGTCGAGCGTCTGGCAGAATTGGTATCCGAGCGCACCAATGGTGATTTTACCCTGAATATTTCTTATGGCGGCCTGTCGAAAAACAAAGAAAACCTTGATGGTATTTCGATCGGCGCGTTTGAAATGGCGCAGTTTTGTGCCGGTTATCATGCGGATAAAAACCCGTCGATTACAGTGCTTGAATTGCCGTTTCTTGGCGTTGAAACCCTGGAACAGGAAATTGCCATTTCGCAGGCGATTTATGCACATCCGGATGTTCAGGCCGATCTTGGACGCTGGAATGCAACCTTGCTGATGCCTTCGCCTTTGCCGCAATATAACATTGTCGGAACCGGCGATGCGCCGCGCGCCTTGACCGATTTTGAAGGCGTAACCGTTCGTGCAACCGGCGGTGTTGGCCGTGCGATGGCTGCTGTGGGCGCGGTTCCGACCTCTATGTCTGCTACCGAAGTGCGTCAGGCCATGGATAGCGGTGTGGTTAAAACCGTTGCTTTTGCACCCCACGCGCATATGTCTTTTGGCACCGTTGAAAACGCCACTTGGTGGACCACAAACCTTAATCCCGGCACTGTGAATTGCCCTGTTGTGGTAAATACTGATGCTTTGGCGGATCTTAGCGATGAACACCGCGAGGCTCTGCTTGGTTCGGTTGACGAAGCGCTGGCGCATTATGTTGATTATTACAACAACGCCACCATGGCCGCATGGGGCCCGTTGCTGGAAGAAAAAGGCATCGAACTGATCACGTATTCTGACGAAGATCTGGCAGCATTCCGCGACGCGGTTGCAGGGCCGGCAGCAGCGGCATGGATCGAAGACATGAACGGTCGTGGCCTTCCGGCTCAGGAATTGTATGATCTGGTGATTTCCACATTGGCTGCCAATTAAGCCGGTTAAAGGATAATGCCCGCTCCGGCTTGGTCGGGGCGGGTTTTTATATGGGGGAATTATGGCCAGGCATTCAAATATTCTGGTGGATGACAGTTGGCTTAGCTGGCTGGATCAAAAGCTTTTCAAGGTAGAAACCCTGTTTGCGCTCATTAGCGGTATTGCGGTGTTTTCCCTGATGATATTGGCGGTGGTTTCGGTTGGCGGACGTCATATCGCCAATCAGCCTTTGTCGGGCTATGTCGACTGGATCGAACAGGTCATGCCGCTGATTGCCTTTGTCGGCATTTCCTATACGCAACGTCTTGGCGGGCATATCCGCATGGATATTCTAATCGGGCGGCTGCGCGGGCGGTTTTTGTGGAGCGCCGAATTCATCACTACTTTTGTTATGTTTGTCTTGCTGGCATTGCTGGTTTGGGGCACCTTTTCGCATTTCCTGCGGGCGTTTGATTTTAATGCGCCAAATTGGAGCCGCGATTCCAGCCTTGATATCAACCTGCCGCTTTGGCCGATGAAACTGGTGATTCCGGTGGCCTTTTCGGTGCTGTGCCTGCGATTGTTGTTGCAGCTTTGGGCTTATGGGCGCGCGATCATTACCGGATCCCCCAGCCCGATTGCGGTGCCATTGATTGAAGACGCCGCCAGCGCGGCAGCGGCCGAGGCCGCAACAGTTTCAGGTTTTGACGAGGGGGACCGTTAAGATGGATTCCATAGATATTGGCCTGATTGTTACAGGTATTATGTTGTTTTTTGTGGTTGTCGGTATGCGGGTTGGCTTTGCCGCTGCATTGGCGGGCATGATCGGGCTGGTCTGGATTTTTTGGGCCAAGAAAAACTATGCCCTTGATGAATTTGATTGGGCTTTGACCGTAGCGGTGAAAACCGCAGGGCAGGTGCCCCATTCCAAAATTTCCTCGCAAGCATTGTCATTGATCCCGACCTTTATTCTGATTGGCTATCTGGCCTATTATGCAGGGCTGACAAAGGCATTGTTTGAGGCGGCAAAGCGCTGGATTGGCTGGTTGCCGGGTGGCTTGGCTGTATCAACAGTGTTCGCAACGGCTGGTTTTGCGGCAGTATCAGGTGCCTCGGTTGCGACCTCAGCGGTTTTTGCCCGTATTGCTATCCCTGAAATGCTGGCCGAAGGATATGACAAACGCTTTGCGGCGGGGGTTGTGGCAGCAGCGGGCACATTGGCCTCGCTTATTCCGCCATCCGCCATTCTGGTGATCTATGCGATTATTGTCGAACAAGATGTCGGTGCGTTGCTGTTGGCAGGGTTTTTGCCCGGGGCGTTCTCGGCAGTAATTTACGGTTTGCTGGTTGTGGGGATGGCGTTGACATTCAAGAATTTTGGCCCTCCGGTCGGTGGATTCACTTGGAAACAACGGTTTCAGTCCCTGCCGGGGGTGTTCCCGATTTTCTTTGTGGTCGCGATTATTATTTTCTTTATCTACAATCCGTTTGGCGGCGATGCATGGGGCACCCCTACTGAGGGCGGCGCATTGGGCGCGTTTGTGGTTTTCGTAATAGCGGTTTATCGCGGCATGCGCTGGAAACAGCTTAAATCAGCCCTATTGGAGACCGCAAAACTGACAGTGATGATTTTTACCATCATCTGGGGCGTGCTGATTTTTGTGCGCTTCCTTGGCTTTGCTGACCTGCCGGGGGTATTTGCGGACTGGATCACCACGCTTGAGCAATCACCGATGCTGACATTGATTTATATCTTGCTGGCTTATGCCGTTCTGGGCATGTTTATGGATGCGATCGGCATGTTACTGCTGACCTTACCGGTGACCTATCCAGCGATTATTGCGCTGAATGGCGGGCCGGATGTGGCCGCGATTGACAGTGCATTCGGGCTTTCGGGGGCCACGGTTGGTATTTGGTTTGGCATTATTGTGGTTAAAATGGCGGAGCTGGCGCTGATTACCCCGCCCATTGGGTTAAACTGTTTTGTGGTGGCAGGGGTGCGACCGGATATTTCGGTTCAGGATGTTTTTCGCGGGGTTTCGCCGTTTTTCGTGGCAGATGCGCTAACCATTGCCGGCCTGATTGCATTTCCGGCGATTGTGATGTTCTTGCCTAATCTGCTGCTGGGCTGATGCAATGATTTCCGAGATATATCACGCTTACAGGCGATGCCCGCTTGAGCGCTTTTGATTGCCGAGACGCACTTAAATACCTGCGCAGAGACAGATATCTGGCGCGTTAACCTTTTGTTAAGCAAGCGCGGCACAGATTGGCCTTATGAAAAGCCAGCATGTGATTATTACGGGGGCCTCCAGGGGCATTGGTTTGTGTCTTGCCCGGCTTTTGCTTCAGCGCGGTGCGATTATTTCCAACCTGTCGCGCAAGGCAGGGCCTGCGGGGCAGCATTTTTTCTGTGATATGGCGGATGGGCCGGCGCAGGGCTTTATGGCTGCGATCAAAGCAAATGGACCCCCAGATATTTTGGTGCTGAATGCCGGAATTGCCGAGCCGGGCTTGCTGGCGGAGCTTTGTGCGCAAAGTTTTCGCAATCAAATGGAGGTCAATTATTTCGGGGCGGTTGAAATTACGCGTGCGGCGGTAAAAATCATGCAGCCGGGCAGCAGGCTGGTTTTTGTGGCTTCGGGGGCGGCTTATGTTGGTATTCAGGGGCATTCGGCCTATTGCGCATCAAAATTTGCCTTGCGGGGCTTTGCTGAATCCATGCGCGGAGAGCTGAAATTACAGGGTATTCTGGTCAGCATCGCCTATCCGCCAAATACCGATACCGAAATGCTTGCCAAAGAATTAGGCCAGCTAAGCAAAGAAACCCGGGCAATCACAACCTTAGCCAAAACCTTTTCCGCTGAGGCTGTTGCCATAAAGCTGTTGCGCGGCATTGAAAAAAACCGCTTTGAAATACCAGTTGGTTTGGAAATGCACCTGCTTGGCAGGTTCCATAGTGTGTTCAAGGGGTTAATCATGAAAGCGATGGGCCGGATCGCGCAAAAAACCTGAGAAATTAAAATTGCCTTTTTAGGGCATCACTGTATTGTTTTTGCTGTTCTACCCGTAATTCCAAAGGCCCCAAATGACATTTGCCGCTGTTCTCATTGTGCTAACTGCGGCTTTTTTGCACGCCAGTTGGAATGCGCTGATCAAAACCGCGACGGATCGATTGGCGGTTTTGGGATTGCTGAATGTCGGGCATGTGGTTTTTGGAATAATTCTGGCGGCCAACAGTCAAATGCCCGAAATTGCCAGTTGGCCGTATATTGCAGCCTCGACACTCATCCATTTTGGCTATTACGCGCTTTTGTATCAAGCATACAAGCTGGGGGACCTTAGCCAAGTTTATCCTATTGCGCGCGGCATGTCGCCTATTTTGGTGGCGCTTGGGGCGCAGGTATTTGCGGGCGAAACCCTGCCGGTTCTTGCGTGGGTTGGTGTGTTAACTGCATCTGGCGGGATTTTTCTGTTATCGGGCGATGTTTTTTTCGGCAAAGTGCCAAAACTGGCGGTCGCGGCAGCGATGGGTACGGGTTTGATGATTGCCAGCTATTCATTGGTGGATGGTTTGGGTGTGCGGTTGGCAGGCAGTGCGGGGGGCTATATCGGCTGGCTGTTTATTTTTGAGGGTTTGGCGGCGGTCTATATTTTTGCAATCATGGGCGAGCGGCGGTTTAAATTGCCTCGTAAAACATTGCTATTGGGGCTGTTGGGCGGCGTGATTTCCGCGCTGGCTTATGGGCTGGTGATTTATGTAAAATCGTTCTCGCCGCTGGGTATGGTTTCGACGTTGCGCGAAACATCTGTGGTGATTGCCGCCATCATTGGTGTTGTGCTGTTGGGCGAGCGGCCATGGAAAAAACGTATTTTTGCAAGCGTTATTGTCGCTGCGGGTGTTGTCATAATCGGGTTTAGTGTAATTAAACCAGAACTTTAAACCGCAACGGAATATTCACAACCGGATTTCCTTTTATCATCTTTGGTTTATTCAGTGCATAAATCGGCCGTCGGGATTGTTGTAATTTTCGGGCAATCGGAAAATAGGTGTCTGCGTCAAGCGGTGTGGCTGCCGCGATGATATTCAACAGGTTACCACGTCTTTTCAGGTGATTTCCCCAACCGGATTCAACCAGGTTTTGGTCTTGCTCGCGCAGCTCTGATTGCTTTTGGTCAACCATGCCAAAATGAAACAGAAACAGGTTTGGATCAATTTTGAAATTCCGACCTTTGATACGATGCATACCAGCCCCCCAAGTGACCGGTTTCATTATAATCGAAGGCTTGGAATAGCGTGAGGAAAGTGCCGCAAATCCACGCTGCATCAACAGAGGCTGGGTATAGTCTACCGGCTGTTCTAGCTCAATATGCTGGCCTACATCCATGCCAAGCGGGGAATATGACGCGCGTTTGGGCAATGCAGACAAGTATTGCGCCAGAGATATATCCGTATTTGGATCCACTACAATAAATTCATCAATATCAACGCCCATAACCATATCGTAATGATATAGCAAAGCTGCTGCGAATTTTGACATAACCCGCGCACGCCTTTTTTCGGCTTTGACCAGCTGAGCTTTGATTTTTGGCAAATAAATGCAATTTACATCGGTTATGCCGCTGGGCAATTTTTGATCATGGCCATCAAAAATGATAAACAGGTTTTTTGAGCCAAGCTCCGCCCCGTAATATTCCACCCATTTCCGCACAAAATGTTCGTCGTTTCGCACCATGGTCAGCGCGCATATTGCCTTTGTCATCCGGTTTCCAACTTATCCGATTTCAGCCCCTGAGTGCCATGGTCGAAGCAAAATCACAAGCCTAACGTCGGCGCCTGCGCCTGCCTTCACCCGTATTGGTGTTAAACGAAACGTCTGGCAGGGTGGTTAGGCTTCTGAGCAATGCAAACGGAGCAGTTGCGTGGGGAATGTTTGAGGCCTCGACAAAATGTTGCTGAAATTTTGGCTCCACAGCGGTTTCGATTTTTTCGATGGTTTTGACAACGGCCTCGATTTCAGCGCGGGCATGGGAATTAAGCAGCGCAATTCGTGCGCCAGTTCCAGCGGCATTGCCGGCTGAGGTGACTTTATCAAGCGGAACATCGGGGATCATGCCCAGCACCATGGCATGCAGCGGCGAAATATGAGCGCCAAACGCCCCCGCCAAAACCACACGATCAACCTTGTCGACTTTCAGTTTGTCCATCAACAGACGTGCGCCAGCATAAAGCGCAGCTTTGGCCAGTTGGATGGCGCGGATATCGCCATTGGTCACGGTGATCAGCGGGCCACCATCGGCTGTGCCGTCAAAAATCACATAAGAATTTGTGCGACCATCAACAATGCAACGTGCCGTGCCGACCTGCGCGGCAGATCCGATCAAGCCGCTGGCATCAACAATGCCGGCGATGCGCATCTCTGCCACGGCTTCGATTATGCCCGAACCGCAAATTCCGGTGATTCCGGATGTCAGGGTTGCGGTGTCAAAACCTTGTTCATTGGACCAGATTTCCGACCCGATAACCCGATAACGCGGTTCTTTTGTCACCGGATCAATGCGCAATTTTTCAATGGCGCCGGGGGCTGCGCGTTGGCCGCTTGAAATCTGCGCGCCTTCAAAGGCAGGGCCGGTTGGCGAGGAGCAGGCGAGCACACGATCCTTGTTGCCCAACAAAATCTCGGCATTGGTGCCGACATCAACGATCAATACCAGATCATCAGATTTGTTTGGTTCTTCGGATAATGCCACGGCGGCGGCATCTGCGCCCACATGGCCCGCGATGCAGGGCAAGATATAAAAATGAGCTTGGGGGTGCATGGAAATGCCAAGATCAATTGCTGGAATGGTCAAGCTGTCAGCGGTGGCCAGTGCAAACGGCGCTTGGCCGAGTTCAACCGGATCAATGCCCAGAAACAAATGATGCATAATAGGGTTGGCCACCAAAACTGCTTCGACGATATGCTGGGGGTCGATCTCTGCTTCGGTTGAGATTTGGACAATCAGGGCGTTAATGGCGGCGCGCACGGCCTCGGTCATTTCAACGTCTCCGCCCGGGTTCATCATGACATATGAAACGCGGCTCATCAGATCTTCGCCAAACCGGATTTGCGGGTTCATCAGGCCGGATGACGCCAGCACTTCGCCAGAATAGATATCACAAAGATGCGCGGCAATGGTGGTGGAGCCAAGATCAATGGCCAGCCCATAAAGCGGCCCCTCAAAATAACCCGGCCAGACTTGCAGGATTTTGTTGGTGGGTTCGTGAACGGCGCAGGTAACGGCCCATTTGCCTTTGCGCAGGGCAGGCTGAAGCTGGGTGAGAATATCGATGTTGGCCATCAGGCCATCCAGTTGCCACTGTTGCCGCAAGGCGGTTTTCAGACGCTCCAGATCGCCCGAGGGTTCATGCATATCCGGCTCCACCACCTCAACATAATACAGTTTTGTCGCCGGGTTGATGGTAATATCACGGGCCTCGGCGCGTTTGCGGATAACCTGTTTATGGACTTGGGATTCAGGCGGAACATCAATGATGATATCAGCCTGTACTAGCGCCTGACAGCCAAGGCGACGACCGGATTTTAGGCCGCGAATTGTGTCATAACGTTCTTCAACCGCGTTCCATTCAGACAGCGCGTCTTTGCCAACCGTTACGCCATGTTTCGGGAATTCGCCAAAGCCGGGGGTGATTTGACATTTGGAACAAATGCCGCGCCCGCCACATACGGAATCCAGATCAACGCCCAATTTTCGTGCCGCAGTCAATACCGGCGTTCCGACGGGGAAATTGCCGCGTTTGCCAGAAGGGGTGAAGATCACCAACGGGTCTTTTGTCATCGATATACTCCGGCTTGATTCTGCATGAGTGTATCTATGTTAATCGTCGTGAAAAGCCAAATGACAGCATTGCTGTGGTGCTTTTCGACCTAACCGCTATGAGATGGGCATTCGCAGCAATCAAAACCGGCGTCACGCGCCAACCCCTCGGTGTTGCTGATGGAAGCAAGACGCGAGCAGGCCTCAAGGTTTTAAGTAGGCTGACAAATCCGGAATGAGGCATTTCGACCTTCACCGAGGCTATTTCAAACGTGTCAAGATAGGCAATAATATCCAGCCGGTCTTGTTCTCGCCTACCAGCTTCAAATTGAAAACCGTAAGCGCCGTCAGGCTAATCGAAGGATCAGCAATCTGTTTTTCAAGGGTGGCCGAACCTCAGAAATTCACGAAAAACTGCTAATGCCGATTGCTGGTAAGATACCAGTCAGCAATCTTTTGCTGTCTGGTTAGCAGGCGTAACTGTCTGAATAGTATTGCTATTCCTGCAAATGGAAAGGCGATCAAGCGAATTGGCAGGCTGCGCGGCATCAACGCGATTTTCATGAATAACCGTACATATCCCGTTAATGCCATTCGATGCAAAACATTATGGTCGCAGCCATAAATCAGGTGATAATTTATCAAATTAGACCGTGTTTTGCGCTGCATTATGCTGGAAAAACAATCATATTCATTTTTTGTGGAAACAACATTAATCAGCCGCGTGGTTGTGTTTTTCCGGCAGATGCAAAACGGATCAAAAGCCAAAATATTTTGCTGCGTCATTTGGCGAAGGAAACGTGAATTATCAACCAGTATACCGGCAAAGCTTAGGCCGATATCAGCGTTTAATTTCTCAGCAACGCGCAGCGCAAAAAATCCGCCTGCGCTAATCCCTAGAACACTGACATGAGCATAGCTTGACGGCTGAAATTTTGCGTCGATGGATTTGGCCACATCAAAGCTGGTTTTGCCAAGTGGAGGCACACCAAGTCGATAAAGATTGTCCTGCGTGCCCCGAATAACCAGTACAGTTTTAGGGCCTTTGGGCAAAATAGCCATCAACATGGCAAGCGGTAAGAAAAACAATTTATCAACGCCGCTAAAGATTATGAAAAGCCTTTGGGTGTTTTTGGCTGCGTTAGAATTGGTATAGATTTGGGTTGGCCCAGTCGCGGGATGAGCAGACAATTCTGGTTGTTGCATTGCCCTTTGTTGACGCCTTGACGTCATGAATCTGAAATATGGCGCACGTTTACAAAGCTGTTTTCCGCCTAATTTTGGCAACAAATTATAGAGACGAGTCAGATCACCGGGTGACAGAGAGTTACTGGCGTTGATAAGCAATTTTTGTTTACGCAAAAGGCTTTTTTCAGCGCTTAATTCTACAGCTATTTCGTTAAGGGATTGCATAAATCAACCTATACGCTGTTTTAGCATGTTAACAAAATCCGAGATTTTTGGCGTATCGATAACGTCCGAAAACTCCAGCGAAATGTTAAGCAATTCTTCGAGTTCCAAGCAAAATTCAACCAGTTTTAAGCTGGAGTGCGACAGATCAGTCAGCTTAAAATTTTTATTTTCCAGAAGCTTTGCAATATCTCCGTTTTTTTCGGAATGAAAACAAGTCTCTGCTGCTTGGGTTGTTAAAGCGCGAATTTCTTCAATATCCATTAATATACCCACCACTATTTAAGGGCTGAGTATATCTTTTTGAATAAGGAAAGCAAATTTATTTGGCTGTTAGCTGCGGCGGCGGCGGCGGCGGCGGGGGGCTTCGCCTTCTGCTGCTGGCGGGCGGTTCGCTGCGATCCATACACCGCCATGGGGGTCGTTATTCATCAGCAAATTTGCGGCACGGATGGCGTCCATTTCAATGCTGTGGGTCGGGTTCATAATCGCACTGGTCATGCCAGATGCAATCGCCATCGGCAAAAAGGCGGCGTTGACGGAGTGACGGTTGGGAAGGCCAAAGCTGACATTGGATGCACCGCAAGTGGTGTTTACACCCAGCTCCATACGCAATCTTCGAACAAGTTCAAAGACTTGAAGGCCAGCAGTGGCCATTGCACCAATCGGCATGACCAGCGGATCAACCACGATATCATGCGCGGGGATACCAAAATCTGCGGCGCGCTCAACGATTTTTTTGGCGACAGCAAAACGCACGTCCGGGTCCTCGGAAATGCCGGTATCATCGTTGGAAATTGCCACAACGGGGACGTTGTATTTTTTGATTAAGGGCAGGATGAGTTCCAGTTTGTCTTCTTCGCCAGTTACCGAATTGACCAAAGGGCGGCCTTTGCAAACCTGCAAACCGGCCTCAAGCGCGGCAGAAACAGAGCTGTCTATAACCAGTGGGATATCGACAAGGTTTTGCACCATGTTAATCATTTTTTGCATCAATGGCGGTTCGGTTTCATTAGGATTGGGGTTTGAATTGTAAACAACACCTGCGTTGATATCCAACATTGTTGCCCCCGCAGCAACCTGTGCCAGCGCGTCGGATTCAACGGTTGAGAAATCACCGGCTTCCAGTTCAGCCGCCAGTTTTTTGCGCCCCGTAGGGTTGATGCGTTCGCCGATCACGCAGAACGGTTGATCAAAGCCGATGATGGCGGTTTTAGTGGCGGATTCAACGATGGTGCGGGTCATGATATTTCCTTAGGCGCGGGCCGCAGCAGGGGCTACAGCAGTATTTTTAGTAATGAATTCAGCGGTTTTATGGATGCCGCCGAGGGGGAAGAAATGCACGGATTCGATATTGAACCCGGGGTTTGCGGTTTTATGCGCTGCCAGCTCACCCAAAATTCCTTGAGGCGTAAAAGGCATAACCAGTTTGGTGAGATCTTTGGCACGGCGGGTCAAAACCCGCAGGCTGGGACCAACACCGCACGCCATGGCAAATTTGATCATGGTTTGTAATTTTGCAGGGCCAGCGATGCCGATATGGATGGGCAGGGAGATGCCCTCGGCCTGTAAACGGTTGGCCCATTCAATCACCGGTTTGGATTCAAAGCAGAACTGCGTAGCGATGGCCATATCTGCGTCTGTGCGGTTTTGAAAATCGTTTTTCCAGCGAATTGCGTCCATTACCGCGTCGTCTCCGCCTGATGGGTCAATATCGCGATTTCCCTCAGGGTGGCCCGCAACGTGGAGGTGTTTGAAGCCGTGTTTGTCAAATAATCCGGTGGAAAGAAGTTGCATCGAATCGCTGAAATCACCCTCGGGATCGGTGACGCCGCCAGCCAAAAGCAGGGCTTGGGTGATGCCAATATCAGCGTAGCGTTGCACCCAGTCTTCAAGGGTGTTTTTGTCGGCAATTATGCGGGCTGGAAAATGGGGCATAACCGCAAATCCCTCAGCCGAAATACGCTTGGCTGTGGCCAGCATTTCGTCAATTGGGGTGCCTGCGATATGGGCGACATAGACGCGGGTTCCTGTGGGCAGGATTGCGCGGAAATCTTCGATTTTGGCAGCGGTGCGCGGCATGACTTCGATAGAGAAATTCTGCAAAAACGGCGCTAGGGCACCTGTGGAAACAGCAGCGGTTTTACGCGGAAATTTGAATATCGAAGTCATCACATTTCTCCAGTTTTGCATGGGGTTCAGGTGGTTTCCCAGCCGTCATTTGCGATAAGCGACTTGATCTTTTCCAAGTCATATTCCGCATCCAGCCGTGTCGCTGTTGCATTGGCGACATCCTGATCGTCACCTTCGACACTTAGGGGCGCTGATTTACGCCATTCAGCCAGATAATCATCATCGCCTTTTGCGCCGACTTTCATGGCACATCGATCGATGGCTTGCTCAAACCGTTCGGGCAGCTGGATTTTGGCGGCGCGGCGGCCTTTTCCACAGATAATTTGGGCAGGAATATCGCGCCAATAAACGATCACAAGCTTTGCCATTTTGAGCCCTTTCTTTTTATGCTTCTCTAGCCTCAAAGCAGGGACGAGTCGAAGCGCAGGGACGACCTGCTACCATCAATAAACGACGGATGTAAAATAGATTTACCACAGCAATGTCGTTTTTGGCTCTTGATCGGTCGTGAAAAATCTGTAAAAAGGCGCTATAGCAAAACTCATTGACGGTATGGACCGATGCAAACTGACACTAAATCACAGGCTCTTGGCCTGTCTTTTGAATTTTTCCCCCCACATAATGCTGAGGCAAACCTGCGCTTATGGCGCTCGGTTGAACGGCTTGCGCCGCTGGCCCCCGAATTTGTTTCGGTGACTTACGGGGCGGGTGGCACCACCCGAGAACGCACAAATGCCGCGATTTTAACAATCCGTGATCGGGCACGGTTGAACATTGCCGGTCATCTGACCTGTGTTGGTGCAACGCGCAGCGAAACGCTGGATGTGGCGCGGGGCTATGCCAAACTGGGTGCAACACGGATTGTGGCATTGCGCGGTGATAAACCCAAAGGCGCAGATAAATTTGAGCCTCATCCTGACGGGTTTCAGTCAGCCGCTGAACTGGTTTCGGCGCTGCGTGATATTGGGGATTTCAAGATTTCTGTAGCGGCTTATCCGGAAAAGCATCCGGAGGCAGACAGTGAGCAGGCTGATATTGATAATCTGAAACGCAAGATTGATGCGGGCGCCTCAGAGGCGATAACCCAGTTCTTTTTCGAGAATGAAATGTTTTTGCGGTTCCGCGATAAATGTGTGGCGGCGGGCATTGATGTGCCGATCCACCCCGGTATTCTGCCGGTTGAGAATTTTGGCAAAATGGTCAAATTTGCGGCGCGCTGCGCGACAACTGTGCCCGACTGGATGCATCAGGCGTTTGGCAATGCTCAAACAGAAGCCGAGGCCACGTTATTGGCAACAGCCATTGCCGTTGAAATGTGTGACGAACTGCGCATCGAGGGCGTGGGTCATTTCCATTTTTACACGCTCAACAACCCAGATTTGACCTACGATATTTGTCAGGGGCTGGGCGCGCCAATTGCCGCGTTGTCATCTGCGGCTGATGGGCTGGTTGCGTAAGCGGCAATGCTACGATAGTTTGCACCCAAACGCGCTGGCAACAGGCCTTCGCACGGATTGATATAATGAAAAATGCGCGCCGACACGGGCAGGGCAAGCAGCATAGCGGAGGGCCGCTATATGCGGCGCTCGACCTTGGTACAAATAGTTGCAGAATGCTGATTGCCCAACCATCTGGCGGGCATTTTGAGGTTGTGGACGCGTTTTCAAAATCGGTGCGTTTGGGGGTGGAGCTGGAACGCACGGGGTCGCTTTCCAATGCTGGCATCAACCGCACTATTCAGGCTTTGCATGTTTGCGCTAAAAAAATCCGTCAACGCGGGGTGCATCAGCAACGGCTTATTGCCACCGAGGCCTGTCGACGTGCCGCCAATGGTGCAAAATTCATGCAACGTATTCGCAATGAAACGGGGTTGGAGCTGGAAATCATTAATCCAGCCGAAGAAGCCCGTTTGGCTGTGGTTGGTTGTGCGCCGCTGGTCAG
>CAZCDC010000033.1:14626-22001 GCA_964497195.1 uncultured Rhodobacterales bacterium
CAAATGATTGGCACCTCGGGGACGGTAACAACTGTTGGTGCGGTGCATCTGGGGCTAAAGCGGTATGACCGTAATAAAGTCGACGGTATGGAAATGGGCGCGGTTGATGTGGATAAGGTTATATCGCATTTTCTGGCATTGGGACCGGAGGGGCGGATTTTATCACCAGGTATCGGCAAAGACCGGGCCGAGCTGATTATGTCGGGCGCGGCGATTTTGCAAACCATCTTGCGGATTTGGCCAACAGAGCAGATACGGGTAGCGGATCGCGGCTTGCGCGAAGGTATGCTGTATTCAATGATGAGCGCTGATGGCGTATTTGGGAAAAATTAGATGAAACCGCCAAAGAAAAAAAACACCTCAGGTCGCGGCACGCGTGATCTTAAAGTTCGGGTAAAAACCGCAAAGGGGCGTAAATTGTCGTCGACCTTATGGTTGGAACGACAATTAAACGACCCTTATGTGCAGCGCGCACAGCGCGAAGGCTATCGCGGACGGGCGGCGTTCAAGATCGAGGAGCTGGATGATAAATACCGGTTTTTGGTGCCGGGTGCGCGGGTGGTTGATCTTGGCTGTGCGCCGGGGGGCTGGTGCCAAATTGCGGTTGAGCGGGTGAATGCGCTGAATGAGCGCAAAGGCAAACGGGTTGGCACGGTGCTGGGTATTGATTTGCAAGAGGTCGAATTTATTCCGGGTGCGGAAATCCATGTGCTGGATTTTCTGGAGGATGACGCGGATATCAAGGTCAAAGAATGGCTGGGCGGAGAGGCCGACGTGGTAATGTCTGATATGGCACCGTTTTCATCGGGGCACAAAGGCGCAGATCATATCCGGATTATGGCGCTGGTTGAGGTCGCTTTGCAATTTACGATGGATGTGCTGAGCGAGAACGGCACGTTTGTGGCCAAGGTTCTGGCGGGTGGCGCCGAAGAAAGCATTTTGAAAATACTGCGCGCCAACTTTACCAAAGTGGCGCATGTAAAACCGCCTGCCAGCCGCAAGGACAGCTCTGAGAAATTTGTGGTGGCGACCGGATTTAAGGGGCGTTAGGGGCTGCCGCCCCTCTGGCCTGCGGCCATTCACCCTGCGAGTATTTATGAAACAAAGAAAGCCGGTCTAGGTTTGAATGATTCCACTTGATTTTTATTTTACATTCTGACTATGCAATATGTAGTTATTTAGGGATAACAAAATGCCAAACAAAGTTTCTTTATGGCGCAGCACGCCGCCAGCGATTTTTCCGGTGGCGCTTGGCTTTTTGGGGCTGGCATTGGCGTGGCGGAATTCTGCGGGTGTTTTGCCTGTTCCTGCTGCAATAGGGGAGCTGTTGTTGGGGGTTTCAACGGCATTTTTTGTGTTTTTCGCCCTGTCTTATTTTGCCAAAGCAATACGGCGCTCAAAAGCGGTATTGGAAGATATGAAAACGCCGCCGGCGCGGGCCGGGCTTGCGGCATTGTCGATGGCAATCATGTTGCTGGCGGCGGCTTTGCTACCGTTTGGTGCTATCGCTGGTGTTATTTGGTGGGTTGGCGTGGTTTTGTTTTTGCTAACGGCCTGTCTTATTACTTTTGCCATGATAAAAGGCCCAAAAGAAGCCCGTCAATTTTCGCCTTTTCAGTATCTTGTTTTTGTCGGGTCGATTGTGGCGCCGATTGCCGGGGTTTCTTTGGGCTATAGTGAAGTCAGCTTTTGGCTGGCGATGCTGGCCTTGATTGGGTTTGTGGTTTTATCTGTTGGCTATGGTGCAAAATTTATGCGGGTTAGGCCACCCGTGCCGCTGCGCCCGTCATTGGCGATATTACTGGCACCGGTCAGTCTTTTTGCCATGGCGTTTTTCCAGTTTGAAATAATCTGGGCATTCACGTTGTTTTACTGGTTGGCGATCGGGGTGGCGTTGGTGCTTTTGGCGGCGTCTCTTTGGCTTACCAGCGGTGGGTTTACGCCGCTTTGGGGGGCGTTTACATTTCCAATCGCGGCATTTGCCAATATGCAGGCTGTGGTGTTGGCTGATGGGCCAAATATCATTGCCTCGACATTTTTGATTGCCGCGCTTTTGATTGGCACACCGCTTATTCTGTTTGTTGTTTGGAAAACATCAAAAGCATGGCTAAGTGGCGGTTTGGCAAAAAAGACCGCCGCTTCGGTCGCTTAGGGGTTTTCAAGTCAATACATCCATGAAATAGAGACGTGCCTATACGAACCTGAATTAGGAGGTCCCGATGGACATTCGTGAGGCGCTTACCTTTGATGATGTATTGCTGGTTCCGGGGGCATCCGATGTGCTGCCCACCACCGCAGATACCCGCACATTTGTGACCAAATCCATTGCCATGAATATCCCGTTACTTAGCTCGGCCATGGATACCGTGACCGAAAGCAACATGGCGATTGCCATGGCGCAGGCGGGGGGCATGGGGGTGTTACACCGCAATCTGGATATTGAGGAACAGGCCCGCCAAGTGCGGCGTGTTAAGCGTTTTGAATCGGGTGTGGTTTATGCGCCGATAACCCTGACACCGGACCAAACGCTGGCAGATGCCAAGGCTTTGTGTGAGCGTTATAAGGTTACCGGATTTCCGGTTGTTGGCAAAAATGGACAGGTGTTGGGCATTGTGACCAACCGCGATATGCGGTTTGCCAGTGATGATAACACGCCGGTTTCGGTGATGATGTCAAACGAAAATCTGGCAATGCTGCGTGAACCGTTTGATCGCGATGAGGCCCGTAGCCTGATGGAAGCACGCCGCATTGAAAAACTGCTGATTGTGAATGCTGACAACCAACTGACGGGATTGCTGACCCTTAAGGATATTGAGCAAGCGGTGCTTAATCCGCAGGCCTGCAAAGACGATAGCGGCAGCTTGCGGGTGGCGGCGGCGTCTACTGTTGGCGATGCTGGCTATGAGCGGTCATGCGCATTGATTGATGCGGGTGTTGATTTGATTATTATTGATACGGCGCATGGCCATTCGGTTAGTGTTGGTCAGGCAGTTGAGCGCCTAAAGGCGCGGTTTAGTTCTGTGCAAATTATGGCGGGAAATGTGGCGACTGCGGCGGCCACAAGGTCGCTTATCAATTCGGGCGCGGATGCGGTAAAGGTTGGCATTGGGCCGGGGTCTATTTGCACCACGCGCATTGTTGCCGGTGTGGGCGTGCCACAGCTTACGGCTGTTTCTGATTGTGCGGCCGAGGCCGCCAAAACCGGCGAGCCGGTGATTGCTGATGGCGGTATTAAATTCTCGGGAGATTTTGCCAAGGCGATTGCGGCGGGCGCTTCTTGTTCGATGATCGGGTCGATGTTGGCGGGCACCGATGAGGCACCCGGAGAGCTGTTTTTGTATCAAGGGCGCAGTTTCAAGGCATATCGCGGCATGGGCAGCGTTGGCGCAATGGCGCGTGGATCAGCCGACAGATATTTTCAAAAAGAAGTCAGCAATGACAAACTGGTGCCCGAGGGCGTTGAGGGGCAGGTGGCCTATAAAGGGCCGGTAAGCACGGTGCTGCATCAATTGGTTGGTGGTTTGCGCGCTGCGATGGGCTATACGGGTAATGGCACCATTGCCAAAATGCAAACCGGCTGTTCATTTGTTAAAATCACTGGGGCTGGTCTTCAGGAAAGCCATGTGCATGATGTGCAAATAACGCGCGAAAGTCCGAATTACAGGGTGGGATAAATGGATTTAACGATCAAAATAGCAATTTTTTCTATGGTGGCACAAGTTGTTCTGACCATGGTTATATTTATACGCATAGGCAAAGCCAGAACCGCGTCATTGGTCAATGGAGACCTGCATATCCGCGACATCGCGCTTAGCAATGATGCTTGGCCGGATAATGTCAAAAAGCTGGGAAATAACCTGCAAAACCAGTTTGAAACGCCGATTATGTTTTATACAGCTGTGGTTTTGATGGCGGCGCTATCGCTTGATAATTGGATTATTGCTAGCGCGGCGGTGGTTTATGTTGGGTTGCGGGTATTGCACCACATCGTTCACACTGGCAAAAACCATGTGCCGACACGGTTTAAGGTTTTTGTGTTTGGTTTGGGTGCGTTGAGCGTTATGTGGATTGCACTTGTTATTGACGTTGTGATGCTTTGACGTTGCTTTGTTAATAATCATTAAATAGATCAATGACATGACACCACCCGCTCGCCTTTCTGCATCTATTGATCTTTTGGACCAAATTCTGGCCGGAGAACCGGCTGAACGTGCATTAACGCGTTGGGCGCGGGCCAGCCGATATGCAGGCTCAAAAGACCGTGCCGCCATTCGTGATATTGTTTATGATTGTATTCGCCGAAAAAGATCCTTGGCGCATAAAGGCGGCGCCATGACGGGCCGCGCGATTGTTTTGGCGCATCAAGTTCTTGCTAATGAAAACTTGGCCGAATTGTTTACAGGCCAAGGGTTTGCAGCGGCAATTGTATCAGCTTCAGAGCAAGAACAATTGGCAAAATCCGAGACCGCAAGTGATGCGGTATTATTTGATTATCCCGACTTTCTGGATGGTGAACTCCGCCGGTCACTGGCGGGGGAGCTGGTGCCAATCATGCAAGCCATGCAAGACCGCGCCCCTGTTGATTTGCGGGTGAACACCCTGAAAACCACCGTTCCAGAGGCTCAGAACTATTTGGCACGGGATTTGATTTTTTCGGACGTGTTGCCGGAATGTGAAAATGCACTGCGGATCACGCAGAATCCACGAAAACTGAACGGCTCATTGGCGTATAAATACGGCTTTGTTGAGCTTCAGGATGTTTCGAGCCAGCGGGTTGCTTTGATTTCAGGTGTAAAGGCTGGTATGAAAGTACTGGATTATTGTGCGGGCGGTGGCGGCAAAACCTTGGCTTTGGCCGCCATGATGCAAGGGCAGGGTCGTTTGATGGCGCATGATATCAACCCAAGCCGCATGAAGGATCTGCCCGACAGGGCACGCCGCGCTGGGGCTGATATTGAAATATTGCCGCCTGAACGCATTTCAAATGCCCAAAATAGTGATTTGGTTTTGGTTGATGCGCCGTGCTCGGGCAGCGGCGCATGGCGGCGTAACCCGGATGCAAAATGGCGCATAAATGCTGAAAGCCTACAAAAGCTAAACGACCTGCAAGACAAAATTCTGGAAACGGCAAAAGATTTTGCCGCGCCGGGCGGAGCGTTGCTATATGCGACCTGCTCGATGCTTAAGTGTGAAAATGATGAACGCGTCGGCAGGTTTTTGGGCGAAAACCCAAACTGGCAACTAGCGGAGCAGCGTCATTTATCACCGTTAACAGGTGGCGACGGGTTTTTTGCAGCCAGATTGATTTATAAACCTTAACGGGAATATGAAATTTTCTGTATATTTATAGATTGTTAATTTATCTCTTGCATTTTATGCTTTTTACGGAAGTTCCGAATAAAAGGTGAATTGTGATAAAAATTTTCACGCCTCATAACGCCTCAGCTGATGGGCTCTATCTAAGGATCGCCAAACTTGCACTTGTTGGTGGTGTAACAGGGTTGGTTGCGACCACATTTCAATTGCTAATGCCTTTTACTATTTATGCCACTTTGGCTGCTTTTATTACGGCGTTGGTATTATTTTCAGTTTGCATGCATTTACGAAAATCAGCGAGGGGTATTTCGTCGGCTGCTTTGCTTATCGAAACGCCGTCCGACATTTTGCAAACCGATCAATTGCTGGAAAACCTGCCCGTTGCTTTGTTGCGGCTTAATAAATCCGGTTTTGTTGAATTTGCCAACAAAGAGGCCCGGATTTTGCTGGGCAGGGATAAAATTTACGGAATTCGATTCTCTGAACTTGTCGAAGGCCTTGGCCGATCAATGTTGGAACGGCTGCGCGATGCTGCAAATGGAAAAATGGCGAGAACATCGGAAATGGGGCGCTGTATCGTTGATGGTCAGGAGGTATTTTTACAAGTTTCGTTGATGCAAACTTCTTTTGTTGAGCATGAATATTGTATCGCTGTTTTGACAGACAAAACAGAGCTTAAAACTCTCGAGGCACAATTTGTTCAATCCCAAAAAATGGAGGCCGTTGGCCAGCTTGCGGGTGGGGTTGCCCATGATTTCAACAACTTGCTAACGGCAATAAACGGCCATTCTGACTTGTTGTTATTGCGCCATAAATCCGGTGACGAAGATTATGGTGACCTCATTCAAATCCGCCAAAACAGTGTGCGCGCGGCGGCGCTGGTGCGGCAATTGCTGGCGTTTTCGCGCAAACAAACCCTGCGACCCAAGGTTGTGAATCTGGTAGATGTTCTAAAGGAGCTAACGCAGTTATTGAATAGATTATTGGGTGAAAAAGTCACCTTGATTATCAAGGAAAATCCGGATCTGGAGCCGGTACGCGTTGATGTACAGCAGTTTGAACAAGTTATTATGAATTTGGTTGTAAATGCGCGTGATTCCATGCCCGAAGGCGGGGATGTTACGATTTGCACGAAAAATATAGTGTTGGAACAACCGCTTGAGCGCGAAAGAGCCGTGGTTCCAAAAGGTGAATATGTGTTGGTTAAGGTTAGGGATCAGGGTTGCGGCATTGATCCGGATACTTTGCCCAAGATTTTTGAACCGTTTTTCACAACAAAACGCGTTGGTGAGGGTACGGGGCTTGGCCTTTCAACGGTTTACGGCATTATCAAGCAAACTGGCGGCTTTGTTTTTGTGACAAGTGAACGTCAAAAGGGCACACAATTTGAAATTTTCCTGCCTGTGCATGTACTTGATGTCAAAGAGCTGATTACTGCGCCTAAAAAAACGATACAGCCAAAACCCGGTAAAGTTTCTGGTCATATTTTATTGGTTGAAGATGAAATTCCAGTGCGTTCATTTGCCGCACGAGCGTTAAAGTTGAAGGGTTATACCGTGGATGAGGCCGGTAGTGGCGAGGAGGCTTTGGAGCAGCTTGAAAAAACTGAAAAACCGTATGATTTATTTATTTCTGACATCATAATGCCCGGCCTGGATGGGCCAAGCTGGATCCTTAAAGCCATAAAAAAGGGAAACAATACCAAAGTGATTTTTGTATCGGGCTATTCAGAAGATGCATTTTCAGAAAGCCGGGAACAAATTGAAGGCGCAGGATTTTTGGCAAAACCGTTTTCATTAACGGGGCTAACTGATATGGTTTCAGAAACGCTTTTGCAGGATTAAAGCGCGACATTTTCATAAATTTCGTAATCAAGCGCGAATTTGGTTTTTAGCTCTGAAATCAGTGAAGGGGAGGTTTCGATATCTCTGTCGATAGAAGCATTGGCGAGTTGAAAATGAAATTGGGTGGCAAAACGCTCGGACATAAAGCTGTTGAATTCAGCTAAATGGTCAAATTTGAAAATAAAATCGACACCAATATTTGAATTTTTGTCTAG